>CAYHAJ010000245.1:0-15991 GCA_964354535.1 uncultured Pirellulales bacterium | reverse complement strand
TTATCCTGCCAAGATCAAGGTAACCGACGAGCAACTGGGGCAACTACGCCTCAAACGTCACGAATTCCACGGCGAATGGAACTACACCCTGTCTCCACGGAAGTGAAAGTTGTTCAGGTTATTATTGCGCAGTCACTTAGCTGCCAGTTTGGCCAATGCTGGTGATGTCTTTTCGTTTTGTGCCATCAGTGAAACTCCTTATGAAGTAGAGGGTTTCTTGGAATCCGATGCAATAGAAGCGCGGACAGCAACGATCGGGGAATCTACAGGTGGTATGTTGAGGACAATCACGTACCGGCTCTCCTTGTCGTACTTGCCTGCCTGATGGCCCCACGCATAACACCGTTTAGCCTTTGGGTGACCTATTAGGTTGAACACTTCCACTGTGCCGCTCCATACTGTCTGTCCCTGGAATTCCTCACAGACAGGGACGGACTTTATGTGCCGCGACTCACATCCATGCAGTCTACGGATCGCGTCCTGTATCGCCTCTATGTAGGTCATTCCGTTTCCGCCAAAGCCGTCTCAACCAAATCCGCAGTGGACCAGAGCCGGTCAGTGACTCCCAGGGCCATTGCCGGTGTCATTCTAACCGACCGGTGGATTTTGACCAGATTATAGTAACCGAAATGCAGGCCCACGGCAGCCGTGAAGCTCTCCAACTTCTTCGAGAAGTTCAACGTCAGCCGGGTCAATCTCTTGCAGTGCATCCGCATCGTGAGGTTCTGGCGTTCGATGTAGCTGGTGGATATATTCCACGGCTCCGGGTTCCCCTCGATGATCGTCTTTGTGACCTTCACAATGTCCGGGGGACTATACCTGGTACTTGCTGGTAGGGGTTCTTGCGACTCGTAGGACTTTACGATCTGGCCATAATCGACGTTCCCGCCGAATCCTTGCTCAACAGCCTCCACATAGGCGGACAGGGCATCCGTGGAGATTTGGACACGATTTGCCAGCCGATCCGCCAAATCACAGACAAAGGCGTTGGCCGTTGGGCCGTCCCGCTTGCCCACTTTGAAGCACGGGACCGCTTTGGATTTGGCTTCCAGGGCGATAAAGGTCCAAATATCCCCCGCGTCAATCTCACCCGGTTTCACGTTCTTCTGCTTCTTGCGGATGAAGCCCCAAATCTCGTCCAGTTGAAGGTAATCGCAAACGATGTTGCGCATGATCCTGTCCAAGACACGGCAGCAGCCTTGCCCGACCCGGACGCCCAGCCTCATAACAGTGTCCCTGTGAACACCCGTCATTCTTTCAATAGCCCGGATGCCAGCGTCTTCCGCCAAGGCACCGATGATTTGCGTCTGTTTCTCAAAACTCAGGTTGTTTGCCATGATTTGAACCCCTGCCGATTATCCTTTACTCACTACATCCTGATTTATTGTACTGCATTTTAATCGGATTGCAAGAAGAAAATGGACTTGACGAAAGATTTTTTCGCAGTACAATTTATGTATGGCAAAACGAGGAAGACCAAAGCTGGACGTAACAAAATGTGAAGTAGTGCAACTGCGGGTGCTGCCGCATGTTAAGGAAGAGCTTAGGCAGGCAGCGCGGCTACGCAAACAGTCCGTAACAAAATGGGCAACGGAGCAGTTGTCCCGTGCAGCGCACGAAGTTTTGCAGAATAATCGCCAAAAAGCCGATGATTCTGCTTGACGGATGACCGTCATGCAGTACAATATATGCTCGTTGTGCATATTGGAGGTGCGGGGAATCGAACCCCGACCCGGTTAGGTGTAAGGCCGTCGGGTCCACCTGGCACCCCCGGTTAGAATGATGGAGGTGTCGAGAATCGAACTCGAACATCGCGGTGTCAACCCGCGATGGAAGCAGCCAACTTCACACCCCCATCAAGTGAACGCAGACGCCCATTGTAGCTGCTAACTACAATGGGCGTCGTTATGTACAGTTCTATCATTCATCCTTGAATTCCTTACTCCATGATTACGTCGGTACAGTTTCCTGATTGGCCGTGGTCACTCCGGAGACCTGTTTAAGTCCAAATCTACGTTTTCCGGGTGCGTCCTCGCGAAATTCAGCAATACCCTTTTTGACTGCGGTACGCAGGCAATTACGAACCTGCGTCACCCAGAACTTTGGACTATTCGGATGATACCCACCTTGGATGAGTTCCTTGGCAATGAACTGGGTTTTGAAGAACTTCCCTGGATGATCGCGAAGGTATTTCTCCACAAGTTGTTGCGGTCCGAGGTCGGATGTCATCAACTCGTCGTGGGGGGGGGACTTCTCCATCTTCTTGTGCGGTTCAATATCCCCACCAAACTTCAGGATGGACTTCTCCACCTCCTGTAGCTGGTCCAGCAACTCTTCCCTATATTGGTGAAGCCCTTTGATTGCTGCTTCTCGACCGTTCGTGTTTGTCATGATCGTACCCCTGAGCATCATTCTAAGATACACGAAGCAGTTTACCGAACTGTTTTGATCTCTGTCAACAAGAAAAGTTCGTGGAGTTTCTGAATTGTACTGAGTGTTGTCGCCACAGTTCTCCAAGTGTCACACCATGCCACAAAATGGAACTCGTTACAACTGTGCGCGGTATGAGCATAACTATCGGTCCGATAAGGAGATACTGCTGTAAGGAAGGTGAATTGCTGACTGTGGCGAAATGAACCAACTGTCACAACGATGTCACATGGGCTGTCTCAGAATTTTTCCCTTTGTGCCACTATATTTACTTCCAAATTAGGACACGACCTCGCCGTCTCGTGCCCGTAAGAGCGGCGACCCGGAAGATGGCACGACGACGTACCACGGGCTCATCACGCGGCGGCGATCTGGACATCCTCTCCATCGGCTGGCGACACGCCCGCGTGCTGCTCTACGAGAACCAGGCGATTACGCGGCAACCATAGTCTACCCCCAAAGAAACAGGGCCTGGGCGGATGTTGCCGGCACAGGCCCCGCGGTTCCATCCACAAGGGAACGCAAAGCGGCGCGTCTCTCTTAGAGACTATCTCAAAACCGCCCCGCGGCATGTCATTGCGAGCGTAGCGAAGCAATCTCTCCCCTGCGTGGGCTTGAGATTGCTTCGTCGCTGCGCTCCTCGCAATGACATTTATCGTTTTGAGATGGTTTCTTATGGGTTCGTCGTGGCCGGGTGGCCAAAGGCGATGTCGTCGAAGTAAAGCTTACCGGCGCCGTCCGGTTTGGGGCTGGCCTTCTCGCCCACGCCGATCACCAGCTTCT
Organism: uncultured Pirellulales bacterium; assembly: GCA_964354535.1. GTDB lineage: Bacteria > Planctomycetota > Phycisphaerae > Sedimentisphaerales > Anaerobacaceae > PLanc-01. Next base: position 12,778 of record CAYHAJ010000245.1, on the reverse strand, counting down.
TCACCGCCGTGAGCTTGACGCCGCCGGCGCTGATTTCACTGAGCGGAATCTTCCAGGCCTGCCAGGCGGCCAGCGTCGTCGCCGCCGGGTCCGGATGCGTGACCATCTTGTTTTTGCCGGCGCTGTCCTGCACCACCACGTACAGCGGGGCTGCCGTATTGGTCGGCTGCGCGGCGCCAATCGCCTGCACTTGCCAGGCGCCGGTGACATTGCCGGTCGTCGAGACATTCGAGAACACGGCCGTCGTCGAGGCGTTGGCATTGTGACTCGTGACCGCCAGACCGATGTAGATGGGACCCGCCATGTTGATCGTCTGCGGGCCCCAGTTCATCGTGGTCCACTTGACGCCGTCGGTGGAGTAGAAGCCGTTGAAGGTGCTGCCCTTGCGCTCCAGCTTGACCCAGACGGGGGCCCGCAACGCGATCTGCTCGGGCGTGGGCACCGCCGGCGCGGTACTGTCACTCACCGCCGCAGCACCCGTCGTCAGACGGCCCTGGAAGCGAACCCCGTTGGCGGGGGAAGCCAGAATAATGGCGTAGCGCGAGCCCGCATCCAGGCTCTCGCGAATCATCACACCCGCCTTGGCCCACGGGTCGCTGTTGCCGAGGCTCTCGACTTTGGCCACAATCGTGGCGTCGCCGGTCAGGGACTTAAAGGCGAAGCGGAACTGATCCGCCGTATTCCAGATGTCAGTGCCGCCGCCGCTCATCGTGATCGTGCCCGCGGCTTCCGCAAAGGCGGCCGGGTTGCCGCGGAAGTACAGTACCAGCGTGTCCGCCCCGTTGCCCGTCCAGTCCTGGGCCTTGTCGAAGGTCCGCTCAGCCTCGGAGTAGTACGGCGCCTTCACGTTGTTGTACTCGAAGGGCATGGACTGCTTGCCGCCGTGGATGATCGTCGTCTCACAGAACGTGCCCCCCACGGCATTCGGATACAGGCCGACAATCGAGCCGTTGCTATTGACCATACCATCCGCCCAGATGGTGAAGACCTCCTCACCCGCCTTATCCGTATAGCTTTCGAAGTCCTCCACGACCGCGTATTCCTGGGTGGTGAAGCTCCACACCTCGCCTGGATAGGTGATCGCATTGACCTCCTCGACCTTCCAGTAGTAGGTTGTGCCGAAGGCGAGAGACCCGGGGCTATAGCCATGATCGGTCAGGCTCTTGGCGGCCGCGGTGCCCTTCGCGACGGCGTTCGGATCGGTGCCGAAATAGACCTGGTGCGATGCCGCCTGGCGTCCCGGCCTCCAATCCAAGGACGCATCCAGGCTGACGTTCTTGGCGTTGGACGCCGGCTGCGGGGCGCGGGCCTGCACCGGGGCAGTGGAGAACCGAACCTCCGACAAGCCCGCCTGCGGCGCCATACCGCCCCAGTTGGCCGTGATCGTCAGCTTGACATACTTCGCGTCCACGGGCCCCAGATTCACGGTCGTGCCGGCCGCGTAACTTGCCGCTCCGGGCGCCCTGGTGAATTCCGGCACGTTGGCCACCGGGGCCCAGGTTGTGCCCTCTGTCGAGGTCTCGATCGTCACATTCTTGGCGCCGAAGCCGAGGATGCTCTCGATCAGTTGATTGGAGTTCCACACCTGCAACGCATGCAATTGGTAGACCTTGTCGAACTCGTATTGTATCCAGTTCGGCAGCACCCCTTCGCTCAGCCACATCGTGGTCGGCTCGGTGCCGTGCAGATCCCGCGTCAGGCCGGAGCCGTCGATGGTCTTCTCCGGGCCCATGCCGGCCTGCGCGCTGGAGGCCGTGGCCTTTACAGGCCTGACCGGGTAGGCGTAAGGCTCCACGGTGAAGCTCCAGACGGCGCTCTTGAAGATCGTATTGTCGGGGGCCTTGTTGACCTCATCGACCCGCCAGTAGTAGGTCTGCCCATAAGGAAACACCCCGGCCGGATCGAAGGTGGTCTCGGCCTGGCCCTGGCTGGCCAGCACGCCATTCGGAGCGGTCCGACTGGCCATATTGACATCCGCGAAGGCGGTCCCCAGATAGACATCGTGCCTATCGGCATAGCCGCCCGCGTTCCAGCTCAGCAGGACGTCGCGCGGCACATCGACTGCTCCGCCCGCCGGGGATGGAGCGAACGCGGATAGGGGTCGCGGACCCGTCGTGATCGGCGCTCCCTCGGTCGTCCAGGCGGTGCCGTTGACGAGCGTCCCGTCGTGCGGGATAGGCGCGCTGTCGAGGGCCTTCGTCCCCTGCCCCTCATTGAACTTCCAATAGCCGACCAGCCCTTTCTCCGTCCCACGGAGCTCATGGGTCATGCTCTCCTGGATCTCGGCCACGGTGAGGGCATAATTCCAAATGCGGACTTCATCAATGATGCCGGGGAAGAACCGGGCGTTGCTGGTGTTGCAGCCGATACGGATTATGTTGTTGACGGCCAAGCCCGTGATCGAGGCCGGCATGTTGTTGAGGGAACCCTCCTCTTTGCCATCCACGACGACGGAGATCTTTGTCCCTGCTTTGACGTAAGTCAAGTGGTGCCAAGCGCCGGCAGGCTTCGTCGTACTCGTGGCCGACCAGACGCCGACGCCATCTGCCTGAGTCTGGTAGCGCGATGCCACGCTCCCGCTGCTCGTGAACTGCAGGTGAAAACCAACTCGGTTGGCGGCCGCACCCCAGTAGCTATTGGAAATGATCACACGAGCGTCGTTGACCCACGGCGTATCGGCCTTCACCCAGGCCGACATCGTGATGTCGTCGGAAACCAGCGCCGTCGCCACGTCCACGCGGTCATTCGTTCCATCGAACTTCAGCGCAGCGCCTTCCGTGGCACAGACGCCAGACAGGGCCGTCAACAAAACTGCGCCAAGAACGGTATAAATCGACCTCCCGCACATCATCATCCTGCCTTTCAAAAGAAGACCAGGGTAACCAACTTCAAACGATTAACGAATTGTATCTTCGAACAGTAAATCACCACCTATACGAAGGCAGGACTCGTGCCGTCGCCTGGCGACACGGGCCCTGCCGTTTTTGCGCATCTGTTCCGGTAGAGACATAAGCTACCGCGTCTACCTTTCGCATCCCTGTCCGGACCGATCCTGGCTTTGACTCCTACTTGGGCAGCACGCCGATGGTGTAGAAGCAGTTGCCCACCTGAGAGCCAAAGACGTACGTGCCGGCGGGCAGGTCCGCCGTGAATACACTCACGGAAAGAAGCGTGGTCGTGTCCGAGTAATAGAGCTTCAGGCCGGTGTCCTTGAACTGCCCCGGTTTGGCGAACGCGGCCACCGCGGAATCGACCGTCGCCTGCTGATTCGGGCTGAAGCGATCGTCGCAACCGACAAACACGGTCGCGGCCCGGCTCAAGGTCACGGTATACGTCACGTCCGTTTCGCCGGCGGTCTTATCCTGGTTGAACGTCAGGATGTATTCGACCCCGACCAGCGCCACCGGCGTGTTGACCCACGTAAAGACACGATCCGAGAAGACAAACGCCCCATCCATCAGGCCGTAGATCGGCATGGGTGCCGGGGCCGTGCTGCCCGTATAGGCGGTAATGAGCGAGGCATCGGTTCGGGTGCCTGTCTGCCCATTGGCCCGCACGACCTTCGTGATGACCGGCTGCGTGATGGGAATGAACAGCGTGGGATAGAGCCGGATCTCGTCGACATTCAGGGTGCCCTTGGAGCCCGCACCCTCAACGCCGATCGCCAGCTTGGTCACCTTGCTGACGCCTCCGGCCACGGTGGACAAATCGATGTTCCAGCGGGTCCACAGGGGTTTCGCGAGGTCGCCCGCATCGCCACTGTACAGGATCTTGGTGCTGTTGATCTTCAGGTACAACTGGCCGGTGTTCTTGTCCGTCCCCCGGAACCAGAGCGACAGGCTCTTGATGCCACTGGCGGTCCAGTCCCGCGCGGGAGCGAGAGTCAGCGTGGCCTCCGACAGCGGCACTGCACTGTTATCGTAGGCCAACGGCATCGACTGTTTGCCCCCGTAGAAGTTGGCCGTGTCGCCGAAGGTGCCGTTAACAGCCGTGGCGAGGCCCACGACGGCGCCGTTCTTCGTGGGATTTTCAAAGCCGTCGATCCAAGCCGAGTAGACTTCCGCGCCGGCCTTGTCGGTGTAGCTCTCGAAGTCGTCCACGACGTCGAAGGCGGCGGTCGTGAAGCTCCAGACGTTGCCCGGATAGGTGACCGCGTTGACCTCATCGACACGCCAGTAGTAGGTCGTGGCGAGGTTCAGAGCGCCGGGGCTGAAGCTGTAATCGGTCACCGTCTTGGCCGCCACGGTCCCATTGGCCACTGCGTTCGCGTCGGCGCCAATGTATACTTTGTGCGAAGCCGCCCCGCGGCCGGGTCGCCAACTCAGGGAAGGATTGATACTGACACTCTTGGCGGCCGCCGCCGGCTGCGGCGTCCGAGCCTGCACCGGAACATAGGAGAACCGGACTTCGCTCAAGCCGGTCTGGGGCACAGCGCCGCCCCAATTGGCACTGATCGTCAACTTGACGTACTTCGCCTGGACCGCGCCGAGGCTCACGGTCGTGTTGGCGGCGTAGCCTGCGGCACCGGAGGCCTGGGCAAATTCGGGTACATTGGCCACCGCTGCCCATGTAGCGCCATCGGTGGAAGTCTCAATCGTGACTTTCTTGGCGCCGAAGCCAATGAAGCTCTCGACTTGCTGATTGGAGTTCCATACCTGCAGAGAGTCCAGCTTGTAGACCTGGTCGAACTCATACTGGATCCAGTGCGGTTGTGCGCCCGCGGTCATCCACATCGTGGTCTCCGTGGTGCCGTGCAGGTCGCCGGTCAGGCCGGAGCCGTCGATGGTCTTCTCCGGGCCCATGCCGGTCTGGGCGCTGGAGGCCGTGGCTTTCGCGGGCTTGATCGGATAGCCGTAGGGCTCCACGGTGAACGACCAGACGGTGCCTTTGAAGAGGTAGCTGTCGGGCGTCTTATTGACCTCATCGATCCGCCAGTAGTACGTTTGCCCATACGCCATCAGCGGGACAGCATAGGTGGTGGGATCGATGCGGCCCCGGTAGACGCCGGCCGGATCGGCGGTCGCCGTCGCCTGGGTCACCGCGTTCACATCGGTTCCGAAATACACATCGTGCTTGCCGGCGAAACTTCCGGCGGCCCAGCTCAGAGCGGTGTCGCGCGCGACATCCGTGGCTCCCACACTCGGAGACGGATTGGAGGCCGTACCGGGCAGGAGCACCGCCGCCTTGCGATAGTCATCGTCGGTGGGCCGGTACGCCGAGTCATCCGTCCACATGAAGACATCCCAGAACACGGTGGCGTTCGTGCCTTCCCGGCGGAAGATGTACATCGTGTTCTTGCCATTCCGGAGGTCTTTGGTATGACCCCCCTGGTGACCGGAGCGCTCCCAGCCCCACGCGGCGGTCGTCGCCTCGAAAACCTGGTCATCGGAGTTGACGAAGGGCGCCGTTCCATCGCCGGCGGGGAACGGCGGGCCCGTCGGAATGGGCATGTCCCCTGCGTCCCCTTCGACGAGCAAATAGTCCGACCGATTGTTCGGATTCAACACGCGGCCCCAGAAGTACCAGGTGCCGCCTTTTCCCCCCGCGGCGCTGATGTCGAACGTCCAGCGTATCATCCCCGCGGCCTCCCCCGTCCGGCTCACGGCCTTGCCGAAGGCCCCCGCCTGGTCAACCACCGGAGAATACGCAGCCGTGCTGGGATTGCGCGCATCGTCATCCTCGGCCTCGAACCAGATCTGGTGCCCCTTTCCGTAGTTGGAGATCTTGTAGTTCTGTCCCGCGTGAACCGACGCGGTCACCACCAATAGGACGAGAATACCGAGTGAAATCTGTTGGAACGCTTGGCGATACATGAGTCTCTTCCTTTCCTCTGCGAACCCGCCACGCCAACGAAGGTGCGGCGAACACTGTTTCTGTTTCGGCTCCGCTGCGGGCGGTCTGCCCGGCACGCTGTTCTTCACCTCCCTTCGAACCGTGAGCCGTCGAGGGACACGTGGGCAGGGCTCGTACGCGGGTCTGCGCGACACGAGCCCTGCCCTGCTTACGAATCTTCCCATACCACGCCGCTCAGTTCAGCGGCTGAATCACAATCGCATCCACTTGCGCGCCGGCTTCCCGGTAGGCGATCTCCAGGGTATGGGTCCCAGGAGTCAGCGTCCATTCCACCACCTGATTGCCATCATCGTTGCTGTGGACCGTGGCCGCGTGCCAGAACTCGCCACGCGGGATTTCATTGAACCGCACCCAACCACTGGCGTGGTTCTTCGTCTGCGTGGTCCCGTCGGCAATCCGCACCCACAGCGAGTCGTTGTCGCTGGGGATGAAGACGTACAACATGACCTTGTACTTGCCGCCGGTAACCGTGAACGGGAACTTGGCGATGCCGGTGGCCGGCGGATTGCTCGAGCTGTCCGCTTGGGTGGTCAGCGTGCCGATGTACTTGCCGCCCGAGGCCAGCGGATCACCGGAAATCGCCATCGGGGCGGTAATCGAAGCGGCGGATTCAGCCTCGATCAGGATCTCTCCCGGCAGACCGACCCGCCGAATGGGCTTGCCAAACGCGATGTCGTCAACGAACAGCTTGCCGGCGCCACCCGCCTTCGGGCCGGCCCGGTTGCCCACGCCGATCGTTAGCTTCTTGACGGCCGCCATGTTGACGCCCGTCAGGTCGCTGAAGGGAATCTGCCACTGGGCCCAGGCGTCAGCATTTGCCGCCGTCGCGTTGGTCGCGGTCGCGCTCTTGCCGGCCTTGTCCTCCACGATCACATACATGGGCTGTGCATCGTTGTGCCGCGCGCTGGTGATCGCGGCGCCCTGCCACGCGCCGGATACGGCGCCGGTCGTGGCTATGCCGTCGAACTGCATTGTCCGCTGCTCACCCGCGGCATGCGAGGTCACGCAGATGCCGATGTAGACCGGAGCGGTCATCGCGATGGTCTGGGTTGTGCCGTGTTGCCGCCAGGTCTTGCCGTCGGCGGAGACGTAGCCGGAAAGGCCGTCGCCGACCCGCTCGATCTTCACCCAGTACGGAGTTGTGATCGCCGGCGCGGTGCCGTCGTTGCTCGTCGAAGCGCCGTCGGTCGTGAGCCGCCGCTGGAAGCTGTAGCCGTTGCTGGCCGTCCCATCGCTGTTGGCGCTCAAGATCATCATGGCGTGCGTGGAGCCCCCATCGAGGCTGTCGCGGATCATCACACCGCCTTTGGCCCAGGTGTTGGTGCCCGTGCCCTTGTCGACCACGCGGGCAATCATCGAGCCATCGCCCGTGAGAGTCTTGTAGGCGAAGCTGAATTGGTCGGAGTTGAGCCAGATATCGGTGCCGGAGCCGGTGAGAGTCATCTTGCCGGCGGTCTCGGTAACGGCCACACTGGTCAGCGCCGGATAGCCCCGGACCCACAAGCTCAGGGTGTCCGCCCCGTTGCCGGTCCAGTCCTGCAAAGGAGCAAATGTCTGCACCGCTTCGCTGTAGAACGGGCTCTGGGAGTTGTCGAAGGCCATTGGCATCGACTGCTTGCCGCCGCGGACGATCAAGGTCTCCCCGAAGGTCCCGTTGGCGGCCGTCGTATACCCGACGGTCGAGCCGCTGGACTTGTCGACATAGCCGTCGATCCAGGCCGAGAAGACCTCCTCGCCTTCTTTGTCCGTGTACCTCTCGAAGTCGTCCACGGGCTGGTACGGCTGCGTGGCGAAGGTCCAGACGCTGCCCGGATAGGTCGCCGTGCCGATTTCGTCCACCTTCCAGTAATAGGACGTGCCGAAGTTCAGGACACCGGGGTCGAAGCCGTGTCCGGTGACCGTCTTGGCCGGCGCCGTTCCCGCGGCCACGGCAGCCTGATCGGTGCCGAAGAAGACCTTGTGCGACGTCACGTCGCGGCCGGGCCGCCAATCCAGAGCGGGGGTTAAGCCGACAGCCCCCGCGTTGTTCGCCGGCTGTGGTCCGCGCGCCTGCATGGGCGCGTAGGAGAAGCGGACCTCGCTCAGGCCGGTGATGGTGCCGAGGGCGCCCCAGGTGCCGTTGATCGTCAGCTTGACGAACTTGGCGTCCGCGTTGCCGAGATTGACGGTGGTGTTGGCGGCGTATCCCGCCGCTCCGGGGCCGCGGCTGAATTCCGGCACGTTGGCCACCGGCTTCCAGGTGGTGCCATCGGTCGACGTCTCGATCGTCACCGTCTTGGCTCCGAAACCCATGAAAGCCTCAATCTCTGCGTTGTAGTTCCACACCGTGAGGTCCGCCAGCTTGTAGACCCTGTCAAACTCATACTGAATCCAGTTCGGCGGCACCCCGCTCGAGAGCCACATCGTGGTGCCATCGGTGCCGTGCAGGGTGCCGGTCATCCCGGAGCCGTTGATGGTATTCTCCGGCCCCATGCCGGCCTGGGAACTGGAGGCTGTGGCCTTCAGGGGTGCGACCGGGTAGCCGTAGGACTCCACGGTGAACGACCAGACGGCGCCCTTGAAGATGTTGTTGTCGGGCGTCTTGTTGACTTCATCGATCCGCCAGTAGTAGGTCTTGCCAAACGCGAGATCGCCGGGAGGGTCGAACGTGGTCGGGGTCTGCCCCTGGCTGGCCAGGACCCCCTTGGCATCCGCCCGCGTGGCGGCGGTGACATCGGCCAGGACGGTCCCGAAGTAGACGTCGTGGGTCCCGGCGAACTTGCCTGCCGTCCAATTCAGCGCGACATCCCCAGGCACATCCGTGGCGCCGTCGCCCGGAAGGCCATCGACGGCCGTGCCGGGCAGGAGCACCTTGGCGTTGCGATAGTCGGCGTCGGTGGGCACATAGCTGGCGACGTCCGTCCACATGAAGACATCCCAGAACACGGTCGCGTCGCCTTGCCGGTGATAGACGCGCATCGTGTTCTTGCCGTTTTGGAGTTGCTTGGTGTGACCCTCCCCGTGACCGGACCGGCCCCAGGTCCAGGGAGGTCCGAGCGTTTCTTCCAGAATCCGGTCATCGTCATTGGCGAACGGCGCCGCGCCATCCGCGCCCGGAAACGGCGGACCCGTGGGAATCGTCGGGTCGCCCGGGTCTCCCTCCACGAGGATGTAGTCGGAGGTATTGCCGGGATTGATCGTGCGCACCCAGAAATACCACGTGCCGGCCTTCCCGCCGGCACCGCTGATATCGAAATCGTACCGGAGCATGCCGCCGGCGCTGTTGACTCGGGTCACGGCCTTACCGAACGCGTCCGCCTGGTCCACCACCCGGAAATAGGCCTCCGTGTCGGGGTTGCGCTCGTCGTAGGCCTCGGCTTCGAACCAGATCTGGTGCCCGCCTCCGTAGCTGGAGATCTTGTAGTTCTTTCCTGCATAGACCGGCACGGTCAACACCAATGCAAGAAAGATACCCAGCCCAATCTGCTTGGATGATCGATGAAACATTGGTTTTCTCCTTTCGCCTGCTGGCACGTCGTACGAACGGCGTTTCTGTTTTGGTTTTGGTTGGGTGCGGTTTGCTGGGAGCCTGTCGTTCACCTCCTTTCGGCCAGCAAACTACCGACACATGGGCAGGCGGGGCTCGCACCTGTATCGTTCCGGTGCAAGCCCTGCCCGTCGTACTCATTCAACTTGTCGAGACACGTTGTCGCGATCTACTTTACCTTATGGTTTCGTCGCGGCCGGGTGGCCAAAGCCGATGTCATCGAAGTAGAGCTTGCCGGCGCCGTCCGGCTTCGGACTGGCCCGGTCGCCCACACCGATCACCAGCTTCTTCACGGCCGCCAGCTTGACGCCGCCCGCACTGATCTCACTGAGCGGAATCCGCCAGGCCTGCCAGGTGGCCAGCGTCGTCGCCGCCGGGTCCGGATGCACGATCATCCTGCTCTTGCCGGCGCTGTCCTGGACCGTGACGTACAACGGGGCTGCCTCATTGGCCGGCTGCGCCACGCCAATCGCCTGCACGTTCCAGGAGCCCGTGACATTGCCGGTCGTCGCGACGCCTGAGAACACGGCGGTGGTCGCCACATTGGCGTTGTGGCTGGTCACCGCCAAGCCGATATACACGGGACCCGCCATGTTGATTGTCTGCGGGCTCCAGGTGATCGTAGTCCACTTCACTCCGTCCGCGGAGTAGAAGCCATTGAAGGTACTGCCCTTGCGCTCCAGCTTGACCCAAACGGGGGCTCGCAACGCGTTCTGCTCCGGTGTCGAGGCCGCCGGTGCCGTGTTGTCGCTCACGGCCGAACTGCCGGTCATCAGGCGACCCTGGAAGTGAACCCCGTTGCCGGGAGCGGCGAGGACAATCGCAAAGCGTGAGCCGGGGTCCAGACTCTCACGGACCATCACGCCCGCCTTGGCCCACGGGTCGCTGTTGCCGACGCTCTCGATCTTGGCCACGATCGTGGCGTCGCCGGCAAGCGGCTTGCAGGCGAAGCGGAACTGATCCGCGTTGTTCCAGATGTCGGTGCCGCCGCCGCTCATGGTGATCTTGCCCGCGGCTTCCACGAAGGCCGCCGGGTTGCCGCGGAAGTACAGGATCAGGGTGTCGGCCCCGTTGACCGTCCAGTCCTGGGCCTTGTCCAGGGTCCGTTCGGCCTCGGAATAGTACGGCGGCTTGACGTTGTTGTACTCGAACGGCATCGACTGCCTGCCGCCGTGGACGATGGTCGTTTCGCAGAACGTGCCCTTGATGGCATCCGGATAGAGGCCGACAATCGAGCCGTTGCTGTTGACCATGCCATCGGCCCAAGCCGTGAAGACCTCCTCGCCCTGCTTATCCGTGTAGCTCTCGAAGTCCTCCACGACTGCGTATTCCTGCGTCGTGAAGCTCCAGACGCTGCCCGGATAAGTGACGGCGTTGACCTCATCGACCTTCCAGTAGTAGGTCGTGCCGAAATTCAGGGGCCCCGGGTCGAAGCCGTGCGCGGTGACCGTCTGGGCCGGCGCGGTGCCCGCGGCCACGGCCGCCTGATCGGTGCCGAAGAAGACCTTATGCGAGGCCGCCCGACGTCCCGGCCGCCAGTCCAAGGACGGGTCCACACCGACATTCCTGGCGGCGGTCGCCGGCTGCGGCACGCGGGCCTGCGTCGGAACGTACGAGAACCGGACTTCGCTCAAACCGGTCTGTGGCGCCGCGCCGCCCCAGTTCGCGGTGATCGTCAGCTTGACATACTTCGCGTCCACTGGGCCCAAGCTAACGGTCGTGTTGGCGGCATAGCCTGCCGCCCCGGAGGCCCTGGCGAATTCCGGCACGTTGGCCACCGGAGTCCAGGTCGTGCCATCCGTCGAGGTCTCGATCGTCACCTTCTTGACGCCGAAGCCCAGGAAGCTCTCGATCATTTGATTGGAGTTCCACACCCGCATCTCATGCAACTGATAGACCTTGTCGAATTCGTATTGGATCCAGTTGGGCTGCACGCCGGCGCTCAGCCACATTGAGCTCGGTTCGGTCCCATGTACGTCCCCCATCATCCCGGAGCCATCGATGGTCTTCTCCGGGCCCATGTTGGCCTGAGCGCTGGAGGCCGTGGCCTGCACAGGCCGGACCGGATAGTCATAGGGCTCGACGGTGAAAGACCACACGTCCCCTTTGAAGAGCGGTTGGTCGGGGGTCTTGTCCGCCGCATCGACCCGCCAATAGTAGGTCTTGCCAAACGCAAGGCGCGGCGGACCATAGGTATTGGCGTCCTGAGCGACAGCGCCGGACGCGTTGCCCACGTCGTTGGCGCTCTCGCCGAAGTACACGCTATGCCCTTTTGTTGGGGGCGTGAATTCGCCCGGTGTCCAGCTCAGGACGACGTCCCGGGCCACGTCGGTCTGGCCGTCCCCAGGCTGCGGGCCCTGCGCCTTTCCCGGCAGATCGGCCCATTCGAAGAGTTGTTTCAGATCGGAGACGCTCAGGACCCGATCGTAGATGCGAGCTTCGTCCAGGTCGCCCGAGAAGATCTCCGTGCTGGTGTTGCTGCCGCCGTCTTTGCAGCCTAATCCCATCGCGGCGGTCTTCAGGGGGCCCAACCGGAAAGCGCCCGAGCCGACCTGCTGGGCATTGAGATAGATACGGGCGGTGGTTCCGTCACAGGTGATGGCGACATGGGTCCATTCGTTGATGTGCGCCGTCATGGCCCCGGCGGGACTGCTCACCGTCTGCGTGTAGTTTCTCATGCGGACTTCGCCACTGGTCATGACTTCGGAGAACCACCGGATCCCTATGTCGCTCCAATCATCCCGCTTGCCGATCAGGCCGGTTCTGGGGGCCTTGTTCTGTTCGCCCGTCCACTTCGCCCAAATGGCGAGCGTGACTCGCTCGCCGGGGTCCCAGGTCCCCACGGCCACCCGGCCGCCGGGATTGCCGTCAATGCGCACCGCGGCATGGCCGATGAAGCCCGGCGTGATCCAGGTGACGCCATTGTTCAGGGTCCCATCATGGCCATTGCCTGACAGATCGGCGGTCGTCTTCCCTGTCCCTTCGTTCAACGGCCAGTGGCCGACAAGCCCGGTTTGGATATCCGCATGGACAGCGCCCGGGACGAGCCCGGCCACCAAGGCAAAGAAGATCAAACACGCTGGTTTTCTGCGCATCGCAGCCTCCTTCAGGTTGAGTAGATCAATCCGGTCCAGCACGATCAGCAATGAACTCAATTCGCCGACGCCGGGTGGCCGACGCCGATGTCGTCGATCAGAAGCTTGCCCGCGCCGTCCGACTTCGGATTGGAGCGGTCGCCCACGCCGAGGACCAGCTTCTTCACCGCGGTCAGCTTGACGCCGCCCGCACTGATCTCACTGAGCGGAATCCGCCAGGCCTGCCAGGTGGCCAGCGTCGTCGCCGCCGGGTCCGGATGCACGATCATCCTGCTCTTGCCGGCGCTGTCCTGGACCGTGACGT
>CAYHAJ010000244.1:0-62864 GCA_964354535.1 uncultured Pirellulales bacterium | reverse complement strand
ATCTGCTGATGACGCTGGGATTGCCGAAATGCCATCGGGGGACTCCTTTCCAACACCTCGGCGTCCCTGATATACTCCCGGCACAAAAAAAGAAAGACTCTATCCATCAGAATTGTGACACAGTCTGGCAGCTTGAGCGTGCCTTCGTGGGTGTGGGAAAGCACGCTCAAACAAGTTTGGGCGTGGCACCCAGGAAGTATCGAAGTTGCTCGTCGAGACTCATTGGACGTGGGGTATGCGATGGATGAAACACGCCTATTCAGTCGGGCTGCCTTTTTGCAGCGAACCGGCGGGGCGCTCATCGGCGGCACTGTCGCTGCGGGGAACTGTTTAGGTGGGCAATCTACTGCTGGGGCACGCTCGTGGAAGGGCCGCAAGGACTCGAAAGCCAAACGCTGGGACGTCATCACCATCGGCAACCTGTCGCGCAATCGCCACTGGGGCGAGAGCGACGCCAAGGGTGTGCGGGCGGCGATCTGTACATGCATTCTAATCACGGGCGATGGGTTTCGTCTGCTGGTGGACCCTTCCCTGGCAGATGCGGCTGACATGGCCAGAGAACTGGATCGGCGGACCGGCATCAAGCCGCGCGATGTCAATGCGATCTTTGTGACGTACGAGCATGGCGACCACTTTGCGGGCGTCGCGCATTTTCCCGAGGCGAAGTGGTTGGCCGCACCAGCCGTGGCCGAGGCTCTCAACAAATCCGCCAAGCTGTCACATCGCTTTGAGAATGCCCCAGATCGTCTCTTCGACGCCGTCGAGGGGATCGCCACGCCCGGCCATACGAACAGCCATCACAGTCTGCGTTTTGACTGTGACGGGTTGTCTGTGGTTATCGCCGGCGACGCTGTGGCAACGCGTGATTTCTTCCGCGCGCGGCGCGGTTACTTCAATGCGGTGGATTTTGCCTTGTCTGCCCGCACGATGGACAAGCTCGCCGCCGTGGCGGACATCATCGTCCCGGGACATGACAACTATTTCCTGGCCGACTGTGTCGGCTGACAGACAAATCGAACGATAGGTGCAATCTGATGAGACCCGAAACCCCCTCCGTTGGCGAGACGCGTCGTGAATTCCTCAAGCAACTGGGCCTGGCTACCGCCGTGGCGGCTATACCGGTCGGTTCCTCCCACGGGCAAGAGGAGCAGGGCGAACCTGCGGCAAAGGTGCCGTGGTATCGGCGGACGTACCGTTGGGCGCAGACGAATATCACGGAGATCGACCCAACCCGGTACGACATCCCCTGGTGGCGGCAGCACTGGAAGCGGACGCAGATCCAGGGTGTCATCATCAATGCCGGCGGCATCTTCACGTACTACCCGAGCAAGTTCCCTCTGCACTACCGTCCGGCGGCCCTGGGCGACCGCGACCTCTATGGCGAGCTGGCTCGCGCGGCCCATGAGGATGGCTTGGCGGTGCTGGCCCGCATGGATTCCAATCGGGCCCACGAGCCTTTCTATAAGGCGCATCCAGACTGGTTCGCCGTGGATGTCGGCGGCAAGCCCTTCAAGGCGGGCGACCTCTACGTGTCGTGCATCAGCAGTCCTTACTATGAAGAGTATTTGCCGGACGTGTTGCGCGAGATCATCGAGAGATCGCACCCCGAGGGCATCACCGACAACAGTTGGAGCGGCCTGGGCCGGGACAGCATCTGTTATTGCGAGCACTGTGCCCGGCGGTTCCGCGACCGGACGGGCAAGCCCCTGCCGAAGAGGCACGACTGGAACGATCCGACCTATCGCGAGTGGATTCAGTGGAGCTACGCGCGACGGCTCGAAATCTGGGACCTGAACAACCGCGTGACCAAAGCCGCCGGCGGACCGGATTGCCTGTGGCTCGGGATGAATAGCGGCAGCATCGGTGGTCAGAGCCGAAGCTTCCGTGACTACAAGGAGATCTGTGCTCGCACGGAAATCATCATGCTGGATCACCAATCGCGTGGCGACAGCGAGGGCTTCCAGCATAACGCTCTGACGGGCAAGCTCATTCACGGTCTGCTGGGCTGGGAGAAGCTGATTCCCGAGAGCATGCCCATGTACCAGATGGGCCGGCCCACGTTCCGGCTGGCCAGCAAGCCCGAGCCGGAGGCGCGGATGTGGATGCTGGCGGGTTTCGCGGGCGGCATCCAACCTTGGTGGCACCATATCAGCGCCTACCACGAGGACCGGCGGATGTACCGCACCGCTGAGCCGATCCTGCGCTGGCACAAGACCAATGAACAGTATCTCGTCAACCGCCGTCCTGTTGCCAACGTAGGCGTAGTGTGGTCACAGCAAAACACGGACTTTTACGGCCGGGACAATGCCGACGAACTTGTGGACCAGCCGTGGCGCGGCTTCACGCAAGCATTGATTCGGGCCCGCATTCCCTATCTGCCGGTGCATGTGGACCACATCGAGCGCGAGGCCCCGAACCTTGCCATGCTCATCCTGCCGAATCTTGGCGCGATGTCGGACGCGCAGGTCGCTGCCGTGCGTCGCTTTGTCGAGCGGGGCGGGGCCCTGATCGCGAGCGGCGAGACCAGTCTCTACAACGAGTGGGGTGATCCTCGGGCCGACTTCGCTCTGGCCGATCTTCTCGCCGTCACGGGGGCCAAGCCGAAACGTGGCGCCGGCGACCGGCGGACCAGCGGAACTCAGCACACGTACCTGCGCCTGACACCGGAGCTTCGTGGTCGGGTCTACGGGCCGAAGACAGGCGACGAGCCGCCGATTACGGGCGAGCGTCACCCCGTGCTCGCCGGCTTTGACGAGACCGACATTCTGCCCTTTGGCGGCACGCTGGAGGCACTGACGGTAAATGAGAAGGCAAAGGTGCTGCTAACGCTCATTCCGTCATTCCCGATGTTCCCGCCGGAGACGGCGTGGATGCGCGAGCCGCGGACGAACATCCCCGGCCTGGTGCTGAACGAGTCGGATCAACGTCGCGTGGCTTATCTGCCTGCGGACATCGACCGGCGATTCGCCATTGACAATCTGCCCGATCATGGCGACCTTCTGGCCAACCTGGTCCGGTGGGCGGCGCGCGGTAATCTACCGCTGGAGGTGACCGGTCGCGGCCTGATCGATTGTGAGCTCTATCAGCAGCCAGGCCGGCTGATCCTGCATCTGGTGAACCTCACCAGTGCCGGAACGTGGCGCGCCCCGGTGCATGAGCTGATCCCGGTGGGTCCGCTCCAGGTGGGGATTCGTCCACCGATGGACGTCCAACCGAAGACGTTGAAGATGTTAGTCTCCGGTGGGGCAAGCCCCACCCTACAGGTTGCGAACGGCTGGGCGCGATTTGAAGTGCAGTCGATCCTCGACCATGAGGTGGTTGTGTTGGAGTCCTGATCCGTAGGGTGCGTATCACGCACCATTCCACCCGGGGCCCAAGGCGGTGCGTGGGACGCACCCTACGACTTCGTGCCGGGGGCATCAAGCTACATTTGAACGTGAGGATTACGCGCATGGAGTCTGCAAGGAACCATCAGCCGAGTCGCAGGGAGTTTCTCAGGCAGACGGCCGTGGTGGCCGGCTGCACGGCGGCCGGGGCGATCTCGGGTTGCGGAGAGTCCCGGCGCACCGAGGCACGCCTGGACAAAGCGGAACCCAAGGTGAGCCGCGCTCCCGGCGTGTTCATCGCTTATGATCCCGCTGACCCGATTGCCTCCAGCACGCCTGTGCAGTGGAGCATGGAGCAATTGCGTGCTTCGCTTTCGGCCAAGGGTATAGTCAGCGCGGCAGGCCAACAGGTAAACCAATCGTCCGCCGGGGCGGTGTGTATTGTCGCTGCCGGGGCTTCGACGCCCATGGCGCGAGAGGTGCTTTCCCGTGCCGGCGTGTCTGTGTCGGATTCACCTGAATCGCTCGGCTTGGTTCCGGGCGAGTTGGCGGGACGGCCGATTCTGCTCGCCTGTGGGAGCGATGTGCGAGGTCTGGTCTATGCGATCCTGGAACTGACGGATCGGGTCGATCACGTGGCACCGCCGCGTGGCGAGGGCATCTTGCCCTTGCACTCTGGACGCGACGGACCAGCCGCGGCTGGACCAGACGAGGCCAAGATGGCCTCGGGACGCAAGGGCGGGACGCCCTCGCCACAGCGGCTGGGCCACATAGAGGCGGCCTTGGAGGTGCGCCGAGCGATTGTCGAGCAGCCGGCCAACAAGATCCGCAGCATCATGCGGCTCTTTGCCAGCGACGTGGAGGATAAGAGCTGGTACTACGACAAGACATTCTGGCCGCAGTACTTGTCCATGCTCGCCGCCCAGCGTTTCAACCGCTTTGCCCTTGCGCTGGGGATCGGCTACGACTTCACCTCGCGCCTGCGCGACACGTATTTCCATTTTGCCTATCCCTTCCTCGTCTCGGTCCCGGGCTATGACGTTCGTGTCCCGCAACTGCCGGAGGGCGAGCGGGACCGCAATCTGGAGATGCTGCGCTTCATCAGCGACGAGACCGCCCGACGCGGCCTGCACTTCCAACTCGGTCTGTGGACGCATGCCTACAAGTGGACGGACAGTCCCGACGTCAACTACACGATCGAGGGTCTGACTCCGGAGAATCATGGCGCGTATTGCCGGGCGGCCTTGGAGACTCTGCTGAAAGCCTGCCCCTCCATCGGTGGCGTCACGTTCCGCGTTCACGGCGAAAGCGGCGTCGCGGAGGGCAGCTATGAATTCTGGAAGACGGTCTTCGAAGGCGTCGTGGGCTGCGGGCGGCGGGTCGAGATTGACATGCACGCGAAAGGCATGGACCAGCCGATGATCGACCTGGCCGTAGCGACCGGCTTGCCGGTCAACATCTCGCCGAAGTACTGGGCCGAGCACATGGGTCTGCCCTATCATCAGGCGGCGATTCGTCCCACCGAATTGCCACGGCCGGACCGAAAGGATCAGGGCTTCTTCGCGAAGAGCTCCGGTTCGCGCAGCTTCCTCCGCTACGGTTACGGCGATCTGCTGGCGGAGAATCGCGCCTATGGGGTTCTGCACCGGATGTGGCCCGGCACGCAGCGGCTCCTGCTCTGGGGCGATCCCGCGATGGCGGCAGGCTACGGACGGGTCTCCAGTTTTTGCGGCAGTAATGGAGTAGAGTTGTTCGAGCCGCTCTCCTTCAAAGGTCGCAAAGGCTCCGGTCTGCCCGGCGGGCGCGATGCGTACGCGGACGCCTCACTGCGCACGACGCGCGACTATGAGAAGTACCTGTACGGATATCGCCTCTGGGGCCGGCTGCTCTACAATCCGGACGCACAGCCCGAAACCTGGCGTCGGTTCCTTTGCAAGGAGTATGGCCCGGCGGCGGGGGCGTGCGAAGAATCCCTGGCGCACGCGAGCCGCATCCTGCCGCTCTTCACTACCGCCCACACGCCCTCGGCGGCGAACAACAATTACTGGCCCGAGATATATACGAACATGCCGATTGTCGATCCATCCCGGCCGCACCCGTACGGCGATACGCCCAGTCCCAAGCGTTTTGGGACGGTCAGTCCGCTGGACCCGCGACTGTTCTCCACGGTGGACGAGCACGCCAGCATTCTGCTGCGGGGAGCCTCCGGGGCGTACTACTCTCCCGTCGAGGTGGCCCAATGGTTGGATGATTTGGCTGAGGTCGCGCTGGGTTCTTTGCACGAAGCGGAGGCCCAGGTCGCGGACCGCAGCCTGCCGGCCTTCCGTCGACTGGCAGTGGACGTGGCGATTCAGAGTGGGCTGGGACGATTCTTCGCCGCCAAGCTGCGCGCGGGCGTGCTCTATGCCCTCTTCGATCGGACGGGCGATCCCACAGCGCGCGCGGAAGCTCTGAAAGCATACCGCGCTGCGCGAAATGCCTGGGTCGAGATGGCGAAACAAGCGCAGGACGTCTATGTTCGCGATATCACCTTTGGGCTGGAGAAACAACTGCGGGGTCATTGGCTGGATCGCCTGGCGGCCATCGACCAAGATATCGAGGATATGGAAGAACAGGCACAACCGCGTCAACCGCCAGGGCCTATGGGTGTTGTATCTCCCGCGGCGATTGCCCAAGCTGTCCAGATGGTTCAGGGGCGGGTTCAGCGGCCGATGGCTCACGTTTCACACATGCCACCTGCTCCGTTCCGGCCGGGGCAACCGGTGGTTGTGGAGCTGACCTTGCAGGAACAGCAGTCTCGCATCGACCGAGTCTGCCTGACCTACCGGCAGGTGCATCAGGCGCAGTCCTATCGGACGACCTTCATGCAGATGGACGGCAAGCGCTGCCGGGCGACAATTCCCGCGGAGCACACGAACTCGCCGCATCCGCTGCTGTACTATTTCGATCTGCGAGACGAAAAAGGCCAGGCGTTGCTCTATCCGGGCTTCGATGCGACACTGACCAATCAGCCGTATTTCGTTGTGCGGCAGGCCCATGCATGAGATGCTCAAGAATCACATTCTGCACCTTCTCCAGAAGGACAGCACGCCGCGCAAGCTGGTTCATCTGGAGCAGGAACTTGGTGTGCGCGGCGAGACCCGGGCCGCTTTTCACGACGCGATTGAATCCTTGTGCGCGGAAGGCCGGCTGATTGTCGACCGGCGCCATGTGGTGAGCCTGCCGTCGCTGTCCGGCGAGATCACCGGCATCTTCCGGACCAATGCCCGGGGTTACGGCTTCATCACGCCGGAGCAGGCCGATGCCGAGGAGGAGGTGTTCATCCCGGCCAAGGCCATCGGCAGCGCTATGACCGGGGACCGCGTCGTTGCGAAAATCACGCGCAGAGGCTCCCGAGAGGACGACGGCCGCCTCACCGGGGAAATTGTCCAAGTTCTAAATCGCGCCCACACCACAGTGGTGGGGATGCTACGGCAGGAGGCCAACGGCTGGCGGGTCCAGCCGGATGGCGGCGACTTCACCCGGCCCATTGAAATTGAAAACGTGGACGGGCGAAAGGTCCGCCATGGGGACAAAGTCACGGTCGAGATCCGGTTCTATCCGACCCATTCCCAGCCGGCGCGGGGCGTGGTTGCGGAGGTCCTGGGCCGCCCGGGGCGGTTCGATACGGAGACGATGGCCGTCATTCAGCGTCATCACCTGTGTGATGCCTTCGACCCGTCCAGCCTCGTCGAGGCCAGCAACGCCAAGATGAACTTCGATCCGCGCCACACGCAGGACCGCCAGGACCTTACCGGCGACCTGATCATCACGATCGATCCGCCCGACGCGAAGGATTTCGACGACGCGGTCAGCCTGTTCCGCGATGAGCAGGGGCGCTGGGTGCTCGGCGTCCACATCGCAGACGTGAGCCATTTCGTCCCGGAAGAGTCCGCACTGGATCGAGCGGCCCGTCAGCGGGGCAACAGCGTCTATCTGCCCGGCCGGACTCTGCCCATGCTGCCCGAGATGCTGAGTAATGGCATCTGCTCCCTCCAACCGGGCCAGCCCCGGTATACCAAGAGCGTGTACCTGACCTACAACAAGGACGGGCAAGTCCAGTCCAGCCACTTTGCCAACACAATCATCAAGTCCAGCGCCCGCCTGAGCTACCAGGAGGCGGACCGCGTCCTCAAAGGCGATGCGTGTGGTCTTTCGGGCGAGGTTGTCGCGCTGCTGCATGATATGGACACTCTGGCTCGCCTGATCGAGACGCGGCGGCGCCGGGCGGGCATGCTGCAACTGAAGATGGCCGAGACCGAGTTGGTGCTGGATGACGACGGGCAGGTGATCGGCGTCCAACCCGCGGACACCAGCTACCCGCACACGATCATCGAGATGTTCATGGTGGAGGCGAACGTGGCGGTGGCGACGTTGCTGGATCGCTACTGCATCCCGTTCATGCGACGCATCCACCCGGAGCCCGATGCGAACGCCCTGCGCCAGCTCTCCCAAACGCTGCGGCTCCTGGGCGTGACGCTCTCGCGCCAGCCCCAGCGCTCCGACTTGCAGACGCTGCTCGATCAGGTCAAGGGCAGCCGGATCGCGCTACCCGTGAACATCCTGGTCCTGCGCAGCCTGGAGATCGCCACGTATGCCCCGGTGAGCGTGGGCCATTATGCCTTGGCTGCCTCGAAGTACTGTCACTTCACCAGTCCCATTCGGCGGTATGCGGACCTCATGGTGCACCGGGCGCTGCAAGCGTATCTGACCGGCAACCTGGAACGTGCCCGTCGGCAGTATGCGTTCCCCGACCTTGCAGAGATCGGCCAGCATATCACCGAGACCGAGCAAGCGGCGGAAGAGGCGGAGCAGGAGCTCAAGACGATTCTCGTCCTGCACCTGCTCCAGAAGCGCATCGGTCAGGGACACGCCGTGCGTGGTGCGAGCGCAGGGACCCCCAACACAGCCGTCCGCGTTGGGGAGCCCTTCCCGACCGTGCGTCTTGCCGGCAACTTGCCGGCGCGAGAAGAACAAGGGCGGGACGCCCTCGCCACGGACGACCAAGGGCAAGATGCCCTCGCCACGAAAGAGCGAGGGCAGGACGCTCTCGACACATTGGATGGCATTGTGGTGAGTCTGACCACCTTCGGGGCCTCCGTCCATCTGCCCGAATATGGTGTGGAGGGTCTGATTCCACGCGAAGCGCTGGGGCCGGACCATTGGCAATTCAACGAGCACAGTCAATGTCTCGTGGGTCGTTATACCGGGGCGATCCTGCGTTTGGCGCAAGGCATGCGCGTACGGATCGTCGGCGTGCACCCGGCCGCGGGACAACTCGACCTCGCTCCGGCCTATCCGCTTATCGCGCGCGTGCCGGGCCGGAATTCCCAACAGCAATCTCGCCGCAAGCCTTCACAGCGACATCATCGCGGCCGCAAGAACCGCTGACCCGTCTGGAGTTCCGCCTTCAGGCGGGTCAACAAGTCCGGAACTCCTTCGTCTTCCCGCGTTTATGCACGTGGAACCGGCTGCGCCGGAAGACTCTCAGACCCGCCTGAAGGCGGAACTCCCAACAGGAAGAACGGTGTATGATATACACCCTGCCGCCATGCCCGCCATCTTCCACTTGACACTTGCCGCTTCAAACCTGAAACTTCCCTTGATGCTCTTACGGGCACATTACAGACTGACTGACCGGAGGTAATTCGTCATGCGCCGACACGCTCTATCCAGACTGCCGTTCGTCCTTGTGGTGATGTGGTTCACCGTGACCCCGACCGGCGTTCCTTCCCGTGCTCTTACGAGCACATTACAAGCGGTGGACTCGGCGAGTCTGCGGAGCCAGTTTGCCAATCCGCCGCGGGAGTACAGTTCCGCGCCGCTGTGGGTCTGGAACGACATGCTCACGGAAGAGCAGATTGTCAGCACGATGCGCGACCTGGCGGGGCAGAACGTCAAACAGGTGTTCGTGCATCCCCGGCCGGGCCTGATGACGCCCTATCTGTCCGCCGACTGGTTCCGGCTGTGGAAGGTTGCCCTGCGAGAAGCCGAGCGGCTCGACATGAACGTGTGGATCTACGATGAGAACTCGTATCCGTCGGGCTTTGCCGGCGGGTTCGTCCCGGATGCCATGCCCGAGTCGCGCGGCATGGGACTCCAGATCAGGGAACAGCAAACGCCCCTGAAGCTCGACAAGGACTGTGTGGCGGTGCTGAGGCCCACGAATGATGGCTTTGAGAACGTCACAGCACAGGCCAAGGCAGGGCAACTGGAGCAAGGCAAGTACATGGTCGCCTCCCTGCGCTGGGCCGGTACCTCGCCCTGGCACGGGGGCAAGTTCTACGTCAACCTCTTGACGCCGGGCGTGACGGAGAAGTTCCTGGCGATCACGATGGACGCGTACACCCGCGAGATCGGCGCTCAGTACGGTAAGCGCGTGCCCGGCGTCTTCACCGATGAGCCGGAAATCCTGCCCGCCGGCGGGCTGCCGTGGGCCGACGATCTGCCCGAGGTCTTCCGTAAGCGCTGGGGCTATGATCTGATCACCAGTCTGCCCAGCCTGGTCCGGCCGGTGGGCGACTGGAAGCAGGTCCGGCACGACTACCTGCAAACGCTGCTGGAGCTGTTCATCGAGCGCTGGGCCAAGCCCTACCACGATTACTGCGCCAAGCACGGCATCGAATTCACCGGCCACTACTGGGAGCACGAATGGCCGAACTCTCTCATGTCGCCCGACAACATGGCGATGTACGCCTGGCATCAGCGGCCCTCCATCGACATTCTGATGAACCAGTACAACGAGGGGACCAACGCCCAGTTCGGCAACGTCCGGGCAGTCAAGGAGTTGTCGAGCGTGGCCAATCAACTCGGCGCCAAGCGCACGCTGTGCGAGGCTTACGGCGCGGGTGGCTGGGATCTGCGCTTCGAGGATATGAAACGCATCGGTGACTGGATCTACGTGCTTGGCGTCAACACGATGAACGAGCACCTGTCCTATATCACGATCCGGGGCGCCCGCAAACGCGACCATCCGCAGTCGTTCTCCTATCATGAGCCCTGGTGGAAACACTATCACGTGATGGCGTCGTACTTCACGCGGCTGTCATACATCATGTCCCAGGGCCGTCAGGTCAACCGCATCCTTGTGATCGAGCCGACGACCACGGCTTGGATGTACCAGGGCGACCCGAAACAGAAGGAAATCGGCGATAAGTTCCAGGCGCTGCTCGTAGCCTTGGAGAAGGCCCAAGTGGAATACGACATTGGCTGCGAGGACATCCTCGCCCATCACGGCTCGATTGATGGTCCGAACCTCAAAGTGGGCCAAGCCTCGTATGACACGGTAGTCTTGCCCCCTCTGACCGAGAATCTCAACCGCCCCACGATGGACCTGCTCGACGCCTACCTGAAGGCCCAAGGTGTGGTCCTCTGCTGCGGCGACGCCCCGGCCCGCGTCGATGGCCGTCCCTCGGATCGCGGCGAAACCGCCGCAAAGCAGCCGGGGTGGAAACGAGCAGAGACGACAGGAGTTCCGTCGATGCTCTTGGCTCGTGCCACAGACAGATTCACTATTGGGCTTGAGAATACCTATATAGAACGTCTTTCTAGGCGCAATATCAAGACAGGCGATGTGTTTCACCACCGACGTGTAGTTGATGACGGTGAGTTCCTTCTGCTTGTCAACGCGAGCATCGACGATATCGCAGCCGGCACGATCCGCTCGACGGCTCAGAGTGTTGAGTGTTGGGACCTGCAAACAGGCAAAACGTTTGTCCGACAAGATGTGGAGAAAACCGATACCGGTGTGACAATGCGCTTCGGGCTTCCCGCATGTGGTAGCCGTCTGCTATTCCTTTCCAAGAAGGCTCAGACTCCTCCAAAAGAGCCTGCTGGCACGCTGGCCGTACTTCAAAGCAAAAGCGATCTTGAGACCACCCCTCTGGAAGACAATGTGTTGACCCTGGACTACGTCGATGTCATGGTAGGCGGGGAGACTAAGAAAGCCATCTACTTCTACCGGGCATCCCAATTCGTTTTTGCGAAGAACGGTATGCCTCGCAATCCCTGGGACAGTTCTGTTCAGTTCAGAGATGAGCTGATCAGCAAGGAGTCTGGCCCCGACAGCGGCTTCGAGGCCACATATCGCTTCACGATTGAGGATCGCTTGCCCGAGCGGCTCTCCATTGTCATCGAAAGGCCCGACCTCTACACGATCACCTGTAATGGCAAGGCGGTCTCAGTGAAGAAGGACGCTTGGTGGTTGGATAAGGCGTTTGGGCGGATCGATATCAAGGAAGCGGCGAAGATCGGTGAAAACGCCGTGACCATCAAAGCTTCGCCCTTCACGATCTACCACGAGTTGGAATCGGTTTATGTCTTGGGGGCATTTACACTTAAGCCTACTGGGTCCGGATTTGTTATCGTTGGTGAATCGAAACCAACGCTCAAGCTCGGCAGTTGGAAGAGTCAAGGTTACCCGTTCTATGCCACCGGAGTTTCGTATCGGCGTAATTTCGATGTTGGACAACCCGCCGGGGACTATCTCGTCCAGTTGACCAAGTGGTACGGCAGTGTGGCGGAGGTGGTTGTTAACGGCGAATCAGCGGGCTGCATCGCTTGCCAAGGCTGGCAATGCGACGTCACGAAGTTCATCAAGCCTGGGACGAATACGGTCGAGGTTCGCGTGATCGGTACGCTCAAGAACACCTTGGGGCCGCACCATAGTGGAGCACTTCGCGGCAGTGCCTGGCCCGCGTCGTTCCAAAAGGCTCCCGAGAACGGCCCGCCGGCGGGTAACGACTACGACACCATCGATTACGGGCTTTTTGAGACGTTCAAATTGGCACAGATCACCGACTTGTAAGCAGGGCCGCGATGGCACATAGAGAAACAATGACTTCGAGGCAGCGGGTGCTCAAGGCTCTCTATCATGAGACGCCGGACCGGGTGCCTATTGACCTGGGCGGGTTTCAGACGGGGATTCACCGGCATGCCTACACCCAATTGCTCGCTCACCTGGGCATCCGGGACGAGGTGACGATCCTGGACCCGGTGCAGCAACTGGCCCGGCCCTGCGAACAATTGCTGGAACGGTTCCACGTCGATATCCGCTACGTCATCGCCCACGGGCCGGAGAGCTTCAAAGGGGGCATCGAGCAGAATACGCGCGATGGGCGGTTGTGGCACGACCTCAAGGATGAGTTCGGCGTCGTCTGGTCCATGCCGGGGGGACCCAAACACCGTGACGAGGGCGTCTCGCCGCCGAAAAACGAGGCCAAGATGGCCTCGTCACGCAAGGGCTGGAAGCCCTCGCCACAAGAAGACGACGGCCTGTACATGGACATTTCCCACCATCCTTTGGCCAATGCCACTATTGCCGACTTGGCCGACTATCCCTTTCCGAAGGGCGACGATCCGACGCGGTTTACCGGGCTGCGTGAGCGGGCGCAAGCGCTGCAGCGCGAGACGCCCTATGCCCTCTCGACCGGTATCGGCGGGGTAGTCTACGAGATTTGCTGGTATATGCGGGGTTTGGAACGATGGTTCATGGACATGATCGAGAACCCGGCGTTCTGCGAGGCCCTGCTGGACCGGACTCTCGCATTCTGGATGGGCTACTACACGGAGTTCATGAAGGAAGTCGGCGAGCTGGTGGACGTGGTGATGATCGGCGATGATATCGGCGGTCAGTCCGGGCCGCTCTTTTCGCCGAGCTTCTACCGGCGCGTGGTCAAGCCCCGGCAAAAGAAGCTCGTGCAGCACATCAAGAGTCTGACCAGCGCTAAAACCTGGTATCACACCTGCGGCTCCGTCCGGCAGCTCATCCCGGACCTGCTCGACAACGGCATCGACATCCTCAATCCCGTCCAGATCAGCGCCGCCGACATGGACCCGCGCGATCTCAAGGCCGAGTTCGGGGACAAGCTGGTCTTCTGGGGCGGCGGGATCGACACGCAGCGGGTCCTGAGCTTCGCCTCTCCCGATGAGGTCAGACAGCACGTCCGCCGGAACCTGGAGGCGTTCAAGCCCGGCGGCGGCTACGTCTTCAACAGCGTCCACAACATCCAGGCGGGTGTCCCCCCCGAGAACATCGCCGCCCTCTTCGCCGCCGCCCACCAGCACGGGTTCTACGCCGTGTAGAAACCGCTCCTGGGCACATGCCAACCACATCCATGAGGCGGATTCCCAGGGCGTGCCCACGATCCATCAGCGAGTGGCGAGGATAAGTATTCTCCTGATGCCGGTCTTGCGGCGGAGGGCATGTCCCTGAGGCAGAATTCCCTTGAGGGGCACCGGCAAAAGGTGTAAGAGTGGGGGTAGAAGCCGTCGGCCGGTGTTGGCTTACCCGTGTCCGACCTGCGGTGGCACTGTTATTGACGACGGGGGACTGGACTATGAGAAAGATGTGCATCTTCTTTGTTACATCCCTTCTTCTGGCAGCGCTGTCTGCACCCGGCCTGGGGGCGGCGGTCTCCTCCGGCGTTCCCCGGATGGAATCCGCGTTCGATATCGGCCGGTCGGACACGGAGGATGTCGTCTACTTTCGCAGTGAGGATGTGTTGCAGGGGCAGGTGCTCAATGAGAAGGTCAACGTGGCGACGCCGTACGGGACGCTTTCGCTCCCGCTGCGGCGGTGTGCGGGTTTGTCCTTCGAGGCGACCCGCGCCAATACCGAGGCAGTCGTCACGGTCAACTTCAACCGTGTCACAGGCATCGTCACCGATCATGTCTTTCGGTTCCGTATCGGCTCTTCGGGGGCGGAAGTGCCGCTCCGTAAAGAGACCATTGCGTTCATCGTGCTCAAGAAGACGCTTGGCGAGACGGACATCCTCCAGGGCCAGGGTCAGCCTGATCTGTTTGTTATGGCGAACGGCGATCTGCTCACGGGCAAAGCGGTGGAGCAGACGGTGGAGCTGCGCACGGATTACGCAAAGGTCCCGGTGTCTTTCAGCGAGATCAAGGAGGTTCGCCTGCTGGGGGACAGGGACATCACCGCCATCGTGACCAAGGTCAAAGGCGATCCGGTGCGGGGTACGTGGGAGACTAATGAGCTATCCTTGAAGCTGGAGATCGGGCCGGACCTGCCGGCGGTGTACAAGGATCAGTTTGCCAAGATCTTTGTCGGGCGGGCGCGAGAGCTGGCTCCGGCCCAGTTCGGGATTCAGCCGCCCGTTCCCGGCGATGTCGATCCGGCGTTGCTCGTCGGGATGGTCTCCGTCAACGAGCCGGCGATCACGTTGGACTTGGGTAACAAGGCGATCATGAAACTGGCCCTGATCCCAGCGGGCAAGTTTCTGATGGGCAGTGCGGGGGATGAGGCCGGGCGGGATGAAGATGAGGGGCCGCAGCGGGAGGTCATCATCTCCAAGCCTTTCTACCTGGCTGTGCATGAAGTCACGCAGGGGCAGTACGAAGCGGTGATGGGGTCCAACCCGAGCAAGTTTGTCGATGCCGCCAAGCCAGTGGAATCCGTGTCATGGGACGACGCGGTCGAGTTCTGCAAGAGGCTCGCGCGCCGGACCCATCAGGCCGTCACGCTGCCGACCGAGGCCCAGCGGGAATATGCCTGCCGGGCCGGATTGAAGACGCGGTTCGGTTTTGGCGAGGACGAGCGCCAGCTTTCCACTTTTGCGCGGTACGGCCAGGGCGCGGAGGCGGGGACCGCTGCCGTCGGTTCCAAGAAACCCAGTGCGTGGGGCCTGTTCGACCTGCACGGCAACGTCTGGGAATGGTGTGGCGACTGGTACGCCAGCTCGTATGTCAACGCGGCGACCCAGGACCCGCCGGGACCGCTCTCCGGCCAGTGGCGCGTGCTGCGCGGCGGCTCGTGGGTCAATACCTGGGAGGCGTGCCGGTGTGCGGCTCGCAACAAGAGCGCGCCCGATGTGCGGTACAACGGCATCGGGTTCCGGGTGGTCGTGAATTTGCGGTAGTTTTTGTTCCTTGTCGTTTCGTTTGAGCTTCAAGGTGCAGATATGAGCACGACGATCTCCAGACGCGAAGTGATGCGCCGCAGTCTCTTCGGTGCAGCGGGGCTGTTGCTGGCAGACGGCGGGCCTGTTTGTAGTGTGCCCGTGAGGGCATCCAACGAAACGCCTCACGGCGTCACGACAAACGCGAAGGCCAAATCGGTCATTCAGATCTGGATGTGGGGCGGGCCGGCGCACCTGGACACGTTCGATCCGAAGCCGGCGGCGGGCAACGACTACACCGGCCCCCTGAACCATCCGATTCCCACGAACGTCGATGGCATCATGATCGGTGAGCTGCTGCCCCTGCTGGCCAAGCAGGCGAACAAGTACTCCATCATCCGCAGCATGACCCATGGTATAGGCGGCCACGAGACGGCGGCCTATATGGTCCAGAGCGGCCGGCCGGCCGGGGGCCGGGATGTTTATCCGAGCGTCGGGGCGGTGGTCTCGCTGTTCAAGGGCTACAACGCCGGATACAAGGGTCTGATTCCGCCCTACATCGTGCTGACCCAGCCGCAGGGACGGTTCTCCGAGGCAGGGTTCCTGGGGAGTCGTTACAAGCCCTTCGCCACCGGCGGCGATCCGGCCCAATTTCGATTTGCCGTGGAAGGGGTGGTCGCTCAGGGCATTACCGATCAGCGGCAAAAGGACCGGCGCGAGTTGCTGAAGAAGATCGATACGCTTGGGCCAACCGTGAAAGACAACAGCTCTTTGAAGAGCTTCGATCAGGCGGGGGAACAGGCTTACGACCTGATTCTCGGTGATGCGGGCAAGGTGTTCGACCTGAGCCAGGAGAAGAGCGAGCTGCGCGACAGCTACGGCCGGACCACATTCGGGCAGGCCTGCTTGGTCGCCCGGCGACTGGTCGAACGCGGCGTCCCGTACGTTACCATCAATTACGGCGGGTGGGACACGCACGAGCAACATTTTCCCGCGATGCGCCGCAAGCTGCCGGAGATGGATCGAGGCATGGCGGCCCTGCTCCAGGACTTGGCAAGCCGTGGTCTGCTCGACAGCACGATCGTCTGGTGGAGCGGCGAGTTCGGCCGGACGCCCAAAGTCGCGTGGGAAGCGCCGTGGAACGGCGGACGCCATCATTTCGGCAACGTCTTCTCCGCCGTGGTGGCGGGCGGGGGCTTCAAAGGCGGCCGCGTCGTCGGGGCCTCGGAGGAGACGGGGGAGCAGGTGAAGGACCGGCCCGTCTATCCCTGCGACCTGATCGCCAGCATGTACGAGCTGCTCGGCATCGACGGTAATGCCAAGCTGCCGCATCCCCAGGGCCTGGACGTCCGCGTGACACCCACCGCCGCCGAGAGCGTGAAAACGGGCGGACGCCTGAAGGAAATCATGTGATGTGGATCACGCGTGACCATCTTGCTGGTAGGGTGGGGTCTTACCCCACGCGTTTCGTGCGCATCGGTGGGCGGACGCGTGGGTTAAGAACCCACCCTACACTGCTTCTATCGTTCGCAATCCTCCTGTCGATGGTTCCAAACCTGCAGGCCCAATCCCGGACTCCGCACATCGGCTATGTGTATCCCGCCGGCGGGCGACAAGGCGACACGTTCCAGATCGAGCTGGGCGGGCAGTACCTGGATGGTGCGGCCGGTGTACACGTCTCCGGCACGGGTGTGCGCGCGACCGTGGTCGAGCACCTCAAGCCTCTGGCCGGGCAGGTGTCGAACGATATGCGCGTGCGGATGCGCGAGATTCAAAAGAAAGGGATGGACGCGGCGGGCTTTAAGGAGATCGCGGAGATCCAGAAGCAATTCGATGCCAGCTCCAATCAGAGTGCTTATCCCGTGCTCTCGGAGAGCGTTGTTTGTCGCGTGACCATCGCCGCAAACGCCGAGCCGGGGGAGCGGGAACTACGACTGGGCGTGGCGGCCGGATTGTCCAATCCGCTGGTGTTCTGTGTGGGCCAGGCGCCCGAGTTCCGCGAGAAAGGGTGGAGAAGCAGCCCGGCCGATGCGAACATGACCGTGACGCTGCCGGCCAGCATCAACGGGCGGATCGTGCCCGGCAGCTTCGAGCGCTATCGGTCCGTGGTGCGCCGGACGCAACCCTATCTGCCAGCCGACAGGGACCGGTATCGCTTCGCGGCGCGCAAGGGCCAGCAGTTGATCCTCGCGGTCAAAGCACGGGAATTGACCCCCTATCTGGCCGATGCTGTTCCTGGCTGGTTTCAGGCGGTCGTGACGCTCTATGATGCCCAAGGCCAGGAGCTGGCGTATGCCGACGACTATCGTTTTCATCCGGACCCCGTCCTCCGCTTCGAGGTGCCCCAGGACGGCGACTACATGATCGGTATCCGGGACGCGATCTATCGCGGTCGCGAAGACTTCGTCTACCGCATCACGGCGGGCGAGCTGCCGTTTGTAACGAGCATCTTCCCCCTGGGCTGCCGGGCCGGCGAGCAGGTCGGCATCGAACTGAAAGGTTGGAATCTCCCGACCAATAAACTGATGATGGACACGAAAGGCAAGAAGCCCGGCGTTTATCCGGTTTCCGTGCGCGCCAGGAGTCTGGTCTCCAACCAAGTGCCCTTTGTGGTGGACACGCTGCCCGAGTGCCTCGAAAAAGAGCCGAACAGTGAGTTCAAGGACGCCCAGAAGGTGACGCTTCCCATGATCGTCAACGGACGTATCGATCAGCCGGGAGACTGGGACATCTTCAGCTTCACCGCCCGGGCAGGTAGTCAGATCGTGGCGGAGGTCTATGCCCGCCGGCTCGATTCGCCGCTGGATTCCGTGCTCAAGCTGACGGACGCTCAGGGGCGGCAACTGGCGCTCAACGACGACTACGAAGACAAGGGGGCGGGATTGAACACGCACTATGCGGACTCCCTGCTCATGGCGACTGTGCCGGCGGACGGGACGTACTACTTGCACTTGGGCGACGCCCAGCGCAAAGCCGGCGTGGAGTACGCGTACCGCCTGCGCATCAGTCCGCCGAAGCCCGATTTTGACCTTCGGATAGTACCGTCAGCCATCAATATTGCTGCCGGAGGGACAACGCGCTTCACCATTTATGCCCTGCGCAGGGACGGCTTCTCCGGCGAGATCCTGTTGGTCCTGAAGGACGCCCCGAAGGGCTACACGTTGAAGGGCGACCGGGTGCCGGCCAAGCAGGATAAGGCAGAAGTGACCTTGACGGTCCCGCCCACGCCGCCGGCGGCGCCTTTGAGCCTGAACGTGGAGGGCCGCGCCACGGTGGGAGGACAGCAGATCGTTCGACAGGCCGTGCCCGCGGAGGACATGATGCAAGCCTTCGCCTACCGGCACCTGGTGGCCGCGAAAGACCTGAAAGTCGCCGTCCTCAAGCGGGGGGGCGTTCCGGCCTCGGCAAAGGCCCTCGGCGCCCAGCCCGTGACAAGACCGGCCGGTGGCGCGGTGCCGCTTCCATAAGCTGTGGATCTCGGCGCGTGGGACACCCAAGCACAGCTTGAGCGCGTCTTCAAACGCGCGGGCACAGTCAAGGCAAGCACGGTCAAAACAAGTTTGGCCATGCCACCCGGAACTTGGGCCGTCAGACCAAACAAATATGAATATAAACTGGAGCGCGAATAACTACTAAACACCGGCCAATTGGGTTTGAAGCTCTTCCAGAGAGACCCCTTTGGTCTCGGGCAGATACTTCAGGACCAGGAAGAATTGCAGAACCATCATGACCGCGAAGAACGCAAACGCCGACCCGCCCGAACGGCCGGCCACGACCGGGAAGGTCCAGCTCACACCAATGCACAACAGCCAGATCAGGAAACAGATCGCGGCGGAGCCGGAGGCACGAATGGCATTGGGCAGCAGCTCATTGATGATGACCCACACCACAGCGCCCTGGGAATAGGCATGCGACCCGACGATCCCCATCATCGCGGCAATGACAATCCAGCCCTGGGCGTGCGTGTAGAACACCCAGGCCGCCAGGGCGTGGGACAGGACGAAGGTCACCGAGCCCACCAACAGGAGCATCTTGCGCCCGCAACGGTCGATCAGGAGCATCGCCACCACCGTCATCACCAGGTTGGTCAGCCCGATGATAACCGACTGCATCAGGGCGCTGGTCTTGTCCGCGCCCGCCATACGGAAGATGTCGGCGGTGTAATAGATGATGGCGTTGATGCCGTCGAGCTGATTGAAGGCGCCGATCAGGGCCGCCAGCAGCAGGGGTTTGAGGTACCGGCGCTGGAAGAGGTGCTGTCGTGCGCCCGACCGCTCCGCCGTGAGCGACTGCTCGATCTCATCGGCTTCGCGGAGCGGGGTTTCATGACCGAAGCGAGTCAGGACTTCCTCGGCCTTGGCGCGGTGGCCCTTGTTGACCAGCCAGCGGGGACTTTCCGGGATTCCGAGGGAGGCCACCAGGAACAACAGGGCCGGCGCGGCTTCGATGCCGAACATCCAGCGCCAGGCGGCCGGATGCTCCGCGCCCAGTACATAAGCCACGAGGTAGTTCGAGAAATAGGCGGCCAGGATGCCCACGACGATGTTGAGTTGGCTGACGGCCACCAGGAGGCCGCGACGTTTGGCCGGGGCGATCTCGGTGATGTATACGGGCGAAACGACCGACGCGCCGCCGACTGCGATGCCGCCGATCCAACGGAACAGCAGCAGGGAATACCAGTCCCAGGCGAGGCCGCAGCCGACCGCCGATATGAAGTACAGAACCGCCAGAATGGTCAAGACCGGCCGCCGACCCCACCAATCGGAGGGCCGACCGACCAGCAGCGCGCCGAAAAGTGTTCCGATCAGCGCGCTGGCGACCGTGAAGCCCAGGAGATTGTCGTTGAGCGAATAGACACTCCGCAGGGCTTCTGTCGTGCCCGAGATCACGGCGGTGTCGAATCCGAACAGAAACGACCCCAATGCCGCGACGATCGCACTGGTCAACAACAGTGCCCCGCCGCGGCTTTCAGCGGCCCGGCTCTGACTGAGGGAATACGTATCCATGCTCTTGCCATCTCCTTTGTGCCATTCCCAGAGGCATTGTTGCTTGCAGACATCAGAATTCCGCCCGCAGGCTCACGAGCCCGGAGGCGGGGACTTCGATCCGACTGCCAACGCGCTTGCCCGGCCGCTCGCTCGTATCGCTCAGGACCACCGCCTTGGGCTGCGCGCCGCCCCATTTGAGGCTGGCGGATCTCGCCTTGGTCGAGGCCCCGAACAGCCGCACGATCAAAGCCTTGCCGTCGTCGCTGGGCTTCAGGGCGGTCACAAGGACGTCGTTTGGTTCGACGGTCAGCAATGGCGTGCCGGTGGGCTTCGCGCCGCGTGCGGGAACTGCAAGGAGTGGCTGACTCAAGGCGGTGGCGAAGCGAGAAACCTCCGCCGGATCGCGCCGGCCGTGCGGCCGCAGGATGAAGCGGAATACGGTTGGGCCTTCCTGATAGGCTCGGTAGTTGGTACCCCAATGGTTGTTCATAGCCCACACGTAGAGCTTCTGCGTGGGCTCGACGCGCTTGCGCCAAATGTTGGGGTCGGTCTGGGAGTTGAGCAGCGTGGCGGTGAGACCGCCCACCTGCACCAGCGGGGTGTCGAGCGTGACCCAGGTTATGCCGTACCTGCGGTTCGAGACATCCGCCCAGCGGCCCACGCTGAACCAGTTCTTGCAGGCGCTGGGCATCTGATCGGCCTCGGGACGCATCATGCCCAGCGGAATGTCCATGAGCATCTCGCCCTCCGGCACGGCAAAGGGAAACGCAAAGTTCACGCTCTCTTTTCCCTCCTTCGCATGATAGCTCTTGGCCTGCAAGCGCTCCTTGTCTACCGTGTTGATGATCTCGACATAGTCCAGCCCGGCAACAACGCGCAGCTCCCGCACCAGCTTCTTGCAGCCCGGCGCAGCCGATTCGACGATTAGGGACGCCACCAAGGGGCCTTCCGCACCAACACGGATCGTCACCGGACCATTGCGCTGGAGGTTCTTCAAATCGTCGCCGGGCAGATAGAGGTAATCAATGAACTACCTCGCAGCAAGCTGCGAGGTATCGAAACAATCGGCTTACGACTTCTACGCGGCAAGCCGCGGGGAATGAACCCGAATGATTCAAGGCCTCGCCGCCGCTGGTGTCGGCGAGGTTTCTTTGCCTACCCTTGGCTGTCAGTTCGACAAGACCGCCGGTCTTCTCGTCCACACGCAAGCGAATGGCACCGTTATCAAGCGTGGCATCTTGCGCGGCGGCTCGGCTTTCGACTTGGGTTGGACCCGACACCACTCTATAGCGACATGCGGCAAAGGGCGGAAGCTCCCGTGCGAGAAAGACCAGCTCGCCCGAAGACCATCGTTGCGATGGGACCGCCTTTCCTTTGTCGTCGAGGACGCGCTCGCCCGCGGTCGAAAGTTCCTTCGACAGAGTTACCAGCCCGGTGCGGGGCCAAGAGAGCGTGTTGAAGACGTCTACCGCTCCCGCCGGCCCATTCGAATCGGTAGCTTCAGACGCCAGTGCCGTAGCCAGCAGGTCACGCGATTGTCTGTCCGCCGCTTCGGCGTAGCCTCTCTTGATCTCCCACTGTTCACGCGTCTTCTGGCTTTCGGGTCGGCTGACGCTTACGTCCGCGCCCCAGGTGTGCTCGGAGTAGAGCAGCACCTTGTTCCAGGCGTCCTCGAAGGCGTCGGCCGGATAGGCGGAGGGCTTGAGCATCGCGAAGAGCGTCTCCGCCTGGGTGAGCCGGTCCGAACTGGCGCGGTTCATCGCGGTCTCCAGGGCGGACGAGCCCGCGCCGTCCTCCCAATAGGGCGTCCAGTCGCCCCGCACGAGCGGAAGCCGGTTGCCGTAGCGCTGCTCGAAGGCATGGAAGGCTTCGCTTGCGCCCGAGATGATGAAGTGCGGCCAGGTATACTTGGCGTTCCAGTCCCGGACGAATTCGCAGATCGAGGGGTCGGGTATGGCGTTGTCCCCGTGGCCACTCCAGCGTACGTAGGCGATGTCGAACGGATAGTTGCGTTTCTCGAGCCCGGCGTACATGTCCTCGACCAGACCGGGCGACATCTTGCCGTACCGGTGCGACATCGCATAGCCCCAGAACGGAATCCAGACGAGCACCTTGGACCGGCCATCGGGTCCGACCCAGTAGAACGGATTGTTCTCCCATTCGCGCAGGATCGTGCCGATGCGGTCAAAGTAGTTCGGGGCAGTGGAGAAATAGCGGATGCCGGCATGGACCATGGCCGTGACCGTGCCCCAAGTCTGGCCGGGCACGTCGGAAGTCATCACGGCGTCGATGGGCACACCGGTCTGCTCGGCCAATTGTGTGGAATAGCGGAACAGACGCACCAATTCCTCCGGACGGCACAGGCCGGTCAACTCGTTGAGGTACATGCCGTTCAGCACGACCTGGCCGTTTTTGACCGCATCGAGAAAGTCGGCCTTCTGCTGCTCGCTCAGCCGGTGGAGGTACAGGTCCGCTGCCCACAGCACCTCGACGTTCCAGACGAATCGTGCGCCGGGCGGATAATCGGCGGTGCGTTTGGCCGCTGCCATGCCATCAACAAGATTCTGCACCTGCTTGGTTTCGATCGCGGTTTGGATCTCCGTGTAACCGATGTCCGTGTGCGAGTGGGGTGTGATGTAAACCGTGAGTTTCTTGACCGGCTTAAGCGTGGCCTCACGAGTGGCCACGGTCTTGCCGCCCACTTCAACAATGACCTGCCGTTTCGTCTCGGTCTCCACGGCGCTTGCCATCAATTCGATCTCCTGCCGGCCGCTCTGGAGGCGGAGCTTCGTGGCAGGCCCATTATCCAGGCGCACAACCGCGTCGGTGTCCGCACCGGAGTGCCGCAGGGTCACGAGGACCGGCTGGAACGCCTTACCGTCCCGCTCCTGCAATGCGCGAACGGGTCTCACTTCGTCGAGGAGCGTTCGCGATTGCACCTGGCCCAATGTGGCGCCGGCAGGTACGGCCAGTCCCATCGAGTCATAGAGCAACCAACTGCCTTTGAGGGTAGTGATCCGGATCTCATTGTCCCCGGTTTTGAGCAAGCTCGATGGAAAAGGGACAGTGAACTTGTACTGCCGCCCCTTGTCCGGCTGACCGTGAACCGAGGCATCGCCTGCCCCCGCGGGCAAGGCGCGCTCAAAGGCTGTTCCGTTCACCTCCACGCGCAGCGTGGGCGGACTGGTGCCCTGAGCATCAATCAAATTGAACTCCAGGCGACAGTCGCCCGCCGCGG
The DNA here is from genome assembly GCA_964354535.1 of uncultured Pirellulales bacterium. Classification (GTDB taxonomy): domain Bacteria; phylum Planctomycetota; class Phycisphaerae; order Sedimentisphaerales; family Anaerobacaceae; genus PLanc-01. Next base: position 39,418 of record CAYHAJ010000244.1, on the reverse strand, counting down.
GGACGGCCTTCAGGCCAAAGAGCACGAGGAACGTGTGTGGCCGCGACCCGGCCCAACTGTCCACCGGGCCGGGATGGACGTAAGGCCAGTCCTTCTTCGGGTCGGAGCTGCCGACGACGAAGCCGTCGCTCTGGAACTGCGCGTAGCCGCCGGGTGCCAGGGCGAATTCCGCGTTGTTTCGGTCGGGCTTGCCGATCTCCCACAACAGCGCTTGTTTGGCCTCGTCGGCGGCAAGAACAGGACTGCTCGCGAACAACAGCGGAATGACAAGGGAGAACAGTCTCATATACGATACACCTCCAGGCAGTAGGGATATTCTTCGTCACACACGAGATTCTGCGGATTCATACTATCCCGCGAGTCCCGAGCGTACAAGATCCGGCGCTTGGTCTGATTCTACTCGGGACACTTCTTCTTGGGGGTCGTGGCCTTCGGCACTATAATAGAGAAGCGGTGTGCGCGGCACACCCTGCGCGTGGTTCGGAATTGCCTGACAGATGATGGACGCCCAGCCAAAGTGGGACCAGAGTGATACGTCGCCGGAAGCGCGGCGGGTGCTGTACGACCTCTATCGGCGAATGCCGCCGGCACGCAAATTTCAACTGATCTGCGATACGTACGACCTGGGCAAGCAGTTGGCGTTGGCCGGACTGAGAATGCGCCACCCGAATGCTGCCGAGGATGAGTTGCGGCGGCTGTGGTCGCAAGAGCATCTCGGGCGGGAGTTGTTCGAAAAGGTTTATGGGCGGTCTACCCGTGAGTGAAAGGCGCGAGGCAGAAGAAGTAGTGGAACGATTGGCCGATCTGCTCGACCGTCTGGGTATCCGATATGCGGTTGGCGGGTCCATCGCCAGTTCCTTGTATGGCACCGTGCGGTTCACGAGGGACGCGGACATCACGGTTGCGCCTTTCGCGCCGGTTGCTGACAAGCTCTTCGAATCACTCCGAGAGGAGTTCTACATTAGCAGACAGGCAATGGAGGAGGCCCTGAGTTCCCATCGCAGTTTCAACATCATCCATTTCGAGACTTCGTTCAAGGTGGATATCTTCGTCCAAGGATCAGATGAGCTCGAACGACGGTTGCTGGAACGCAGCAGGGATCTCAGGCTGAGCAACAGGAGTGGCAGGGGCATCTTCGTGGTGTCCCCGGAAGATATCATCCTGTTGAAGTTGCGCTGGTTTCGGGAGACCGGGGGCACGTCGGAGCGGCAGTGGAGTGATGTTTTGGGCGTGCTGGCCGTGCAGGGGGAGTTGTTGGATTTTGACTATCTGAAGGATGCCGCGCGAAAGCTCGGCCTGGAAGAGCTTTTGGACCGAGCAATGGCGGAGGCCCAAACGTAGGACTGTGCATGACTCTTAAAGACAAGCATGAATCGTTGCAGAGAATCTTGAAGGACCTGGGCCGGGTGGTGGTCGCCTATTCGGGCGGAGTGGATAGCACATTCTTGCTCAACGCGGCGGTAGATACGCTGGGAACCGAGAAGGTGCTGGCCTGCACGAGCGTCGGTCCGGCGGAGCCCGGTAACATACTGGAGAGGGCCCGTCGGGCGGCCGAGAGCATTGGCGTCGAGCTGCTGGTGGTCGAAGCGGGCGAGATGGAGGACCCGAAGTTCACGGCCAACAATCCCGACCGGTGCTTCCACTGCAAGTCGCGTCTGTGCCACAGGCTCCTGGACGTGGCGCAGGAACGGGGCTTCGAGAACGTGGTCTTCGGGACCAACTACGATGATCTGGACGACTTTCGACCCGGCAATCAGGCTATCAAAGCCTTCGGCGTTCGTTCGCCGCTGGCGGAGGCCGGGTTGACCAAGGACGAGATTCGGCAATTGAGCCGGCAAGCGGGTCTGCCCACGGCCGATCAGCCGGCTTCGCCATGCCTGGCGTCGCGTCTCCCTTACGGCCTGGAGGTCACGGAGCAGCGGCTCAAGCAGATCGACCAAGCGGAGACCTTCCTGCGGTCGCTCGGCTTCGTCGAGTTTCGGGTTCGTCATCATGACATGATCGCCCGCATCGAGGTCCGGCCGCAGGAGATCGCCAAGGCCGTCGCCGAGCCGATCCGCTCCCAAGTGGTCGAGAGGCTGAAGTCTTTGGGGTTTCAGTTCGTAACGATAGACTTGCAGGGGTTCCGTTCCGGCTCGCTGAACGAGTCCCTCTCACAGGAACAGAAGAAAGCCGGCCTTGGAGCCAGACGCGGTTAAGCTGAACTATTCTGAATCGGAGGTATCCATGTCGCGTGGGCAATTTATCCGAGCGTGCGTTTTTGTGCTGCTGTTCACATTGGCTCTGGGTCTACAGGCCCGGGCGGCTGCTGCCAAGGAGCAGCCCCAGGCCAAGGCGGACCTGGTCGTGATGAGCTTCAACATCCGCTACGGTACCGCGAACGACGGCGAGAACAACTGGGACAAGCGCAAGGAGATGGCCTGCGACCTCGTGCGGCGGGAGGCGCCCGATCTTGTCGGGCTTCAGGAGGCGTTGCGCGCCCAGATCGACGACATGCGGGCGGCTCTGCCGGAGTATGCGGAGATCGGCGTCGGCCGGGACGACGGCAAGACCCAGGGCGAGTACTCCGGCATTCTCTATCGCAAGGACCGTTTCGATCTGGATGAATCCGGGACGTTCTGGCTGTCGGATACCCCGGAGGTCCCCGGGTCGATCACCTGGGCCAACGCCTGCACGCGTCTGTGCACGTGGGGTCGTCTCATTCCGAAGTCGTCGGGCAGACCCTTCTACATGTACAATACCCACTTGGACCATGTCTCTCAACCCTCGCGCGAAAAGGGGATCGCTCTGATCATGTCGCGGGTAGTCAACCGCAAACACCCGGACCCGATCATTCTCACCGGCGATTTCAACTCCGGTGAGAACAGTGCGGTGGTGCGATACCTCAAAGGCGAGCGGCAATTGGAGGTGGTGAGCGACGGTCTGTCCAGGAACCCGCTGCCGTTGGTGGATACCTTCCGTCTGTTGCACAAGGACGCCTCGGACGTCGGCACCGCCCACGGCTTCAAGGGTAGCCGTGCAGGCAGCAAGATCGACTACATCTTTGTCCGGCCCGGCACAGAGGTGCTCCGAGCCGAAATATTGCACGACAACAAGGAGAATCACTACCCCTCAGACCACTTCCCCATCACCGCCGCGATCCGCTTCGCCGATCAGACAAGATAGGGACATTTGGGGAGCTCGCGTGTGCGGTGTTGGATGGTCCCCCGGAGATTCCGTCCCCAGACCCCTGAAGCCTTCGGCTTGGCGCCAGAAGCATGGCAGGTCAGAACGGCACACCTGCTCATCTGCTTTTGCCTCTATCCGCTCCCCTTTTTGCGGTGATCCTTTCGCGAAGGATGCTCGCCATTGTAGTCCGGCGAGACGATCAGCAATGGCTCGACAACCGACCAGGAATCATCAGGTTGGACGACGATGATACGGCGCTTGCCGACGGCGACGAAATCCGGGTGCGCTACGGGAATTCTCCGCCCGTCCGCCAAGCAGAGGTCGAACGGTTTGAACGGCTCTCCGTGCAGAGCCTCACGAATGCCTTCGAGATCCATATCTCCGTCCGCAGACTGAGCTCGTCTTCATCATTTCAACTGCTGTCATTATGGCCGAGATGGGCGAAGAAGGCAAGAGACAAGTGTGCGATTCGTAGGGTGTCGGCGGAGGCAGCGCGTCCGATGGGCGGGATTCCCGGCTGCGCAGGAATGACAGAGAACGGGCCCGCGTGGTCGCGATGAGCCGTCGTTAGCGGTCTTCGACGGACTGGCGCAGTTCGCGGCAGGAGTTGAGGAACTCCTGGGGGGACATATCGCGGAGGAAGACGAAGCCGCGGGTGGCGCGAATCAGAGCGTTGGTGTGATTGTAGAACCATTCGCGGCCCAGGCAGATCTTGAGCTTCTGGTACTGGTCCACCTGGATGCGCTGGGCCAGTTGCGAGAAGGGGCCGTCATATTCATGGCTGGGGAAGGAAGCGTCTTTCTGCGTGATGAAGGAGTTCATGAAGGCTTCGTGCATAACGGAGAACGTCGCCAGGGTCACGGGCACGAAGACGTTGGCCTCCGACGGATCAAACCGGAACCAGACGTTGCGATAGCCCCAGACCCGCAGGTTGGGTTTGTCACAGGTCTTGAGGTGCACCCGCAGGGCCTCCGCGAGCGCCTGCATGACCTTGTAGTGCGTGTCCGGGCCGCTGGCCTCCGGGTCGAAGGCAACGGTCATCACATCGGGATTGATCCGCCGCAACTCCGCCACGATGGGCGGCACATCCTGCGCCATCGTGGGCTCTTTGGTGAAGATGTCGCCGGTATAGAAGCCCAGCCGTAGGTGGCGGACGTTCGAGCATTGCCAGCCGTAGTAGCCCCAGAGGCACTCAGCCTCCCATTCGCGGCACATCCCTTTGAGCCGCTGAATGTCTTCGGGGTCCTTCTTGCCGGGATAGGTCTGTACGAAGTACTCCTCCAGGTCGGCCACGCAACGGTCGATGTCCCGCAGGACCTCGTCGCCGCGCAGCTCGATCAGATTCCGCAGCATGCGGCGGGCGCAGCCCTCGGCCTTCTCATCCTCATCCTGAGCGGCCACCCCGTCGAGGTACTGCCACACATCACGATTGCGCTCGAAGGTATTGCCCTGGGCGAAGTAGCCTTGTTCCAGCAGCAGCCGGAACTTGGGAATGCCGAGAAAGCGACGGAGGCAGGCCATCTGGGTTCGCATGAAGCGATTCGTGACCGCCGTAAAGCCGCTGGTGAGGGTCACGAAATGATGCTCGTTGGTCGCCTGCCGGAAGTGGCGGACGACCTCGGGGAAGTAGCCGAGCATGATGTCGTCGTGGTGGGGTTCCGTGTGCAGAAAGCGTTTGTTTCGGCACACGTGCACGCCATTCTCGATCTTGGCGACGAGCTGTTCGTGCACCAGGTTGGCCAGTTCCGCCAACGACTCCGGCCGCTTCTGCAGGACGGGCGCTGCGAGGGGATGGCTCCGGCAGTCCTCCTCCGTCAGATCCAGCACGCGTCGGCGACGCTGGAGGGACAGATCGATGAGGGCCTTCTCCACGTCGGTGTCGCTGACGGCCGGCGCGCTCTTGAGGATGACGACCTGCCGCTCGGTCAACTGGGCCGCCGCGCTGCGGGTGAGGTAGAAACGGGCATTGGGCAATTGTTGCAGGCAACTGGCGGGCACGTCGATGTGCTGTTCGGATTGGATCGCTTGGGCCACCAGCGTCGCCTTGGCTTGACCGGCGGCGATAATGATCGCAGTGCAGTCGGGGTTCCGCGTGATTGTTCGCAGGCCGATGGTAATAACCAGGCATTGACGGGCGACCTCGATACCGCCCAGATCGGTCGCGGCCGCCGCCTGGGTCTCGTAGTTGGTCGGGCACAGCCGCGTGGTGGAATGGTGGTCGGAGCCCTTGATATTGAACCCGATGTGCCCGTCCGGGCCGATCCCGCCGAGAAAGAACCCGATGCCTCCCAACTCCCGGATTTGCTGTTCGTACTCCATGCACCATTGATCGATCTGTTCCAGGAGAGCCTTCTGTCTGGACTCCAGCTGGTTTGTTGCCTGGCGATACCGTAGCGTCAGGTCCACCCGATTGCCCGGCCACACATCGGTGAGCTTCTCGCACGTTCCCATCCCGATCTGACACGCGTCGATCAACAGGGCTTTGGTGGGATCGAGGCCCAAGCCCTCCAGGTAGAAACGCTTCACATAATGGGTAAAGCTGTTGTGCTGAGCGGAGTTGATGGGATAGAACTCGTCGATCTGCACGAAGTGCAGGCCGGACATGTCGGGCTTTTTTGTCGGATCGACACCCGCCTCCTTGAGGATGCGCTGGATCTCGGGCGTCTCCCACTCCTTGAGCACCCGCTGGACCCACACGATGAAGTGCTCGGGCGTCTTGCCGGTGGGCAGCGAGATTACCCCGTCAGGATTGTGCTGAACCCATTCGATAAACCGCATCGCGGCCAGCTTGCCCAAGGCGGGGAAGTTCTCCACGACAAGCGTGGGAATCTTCTCCGCGGGTCCGTAGAGCACATCAAAAGAGGATGCCCGAACAGCTACCTCCTCAACGGGTGTCAGAATCGTATACCTGTTCTTATTCATGCATGCACGCATTAAAGTCACTTCTCAAGGGTAATCTACTGGCAGGTAGCGTACCATCGCCCCCATTGCTTCTGCAAGCCTCGGCCTTGTCGCACAGGCTGTCGGAGTTTCCCACGACATTCAAAGCTGCGTGACGACAAAGTTGTCCCACCACAGTTCCGTGTGCCAGGTTCGGAAGCCTATCAGGCCCTTGTCGTGCAGCGGATTGAACCGGTTATCCACAGTGTCCAAGAGCGTGTTGCCATCCACCGTGTACGTGAAGCGATCGCTTCGTTTCTCAACGGTGACATGATACACTTTGCCTCGTTTGTTCTCATGCCGATAGCTCTCCGCCACCAGGTTGAAGCCGGGACAATCGCGAAATCGAATTCGGGCCGGCACTTCATTCCCGTCGGCCACATTCGTGAAGATGTAGCCGTTCAGGTCGTGGTATCGGGCATACTTCCCATCGGCGCGGACTTCTCTCGATTCATGGAGTGGCCGGCCGGATGGATCGGAGTAGAGGAAGAAAAAGTTCGCATTGTTGGCGACGTCGGTCGAAGCCAGGACGCAGACGTTATACTCGACGCGCAGGTCCCCGGAAAACGCCCGCTCCAGCCAGATCGTAGACTGGCGGAACTTGCCGCTGTCCGCATTGATGTGCAGGCGGCCGTCTCGGATGCCTGCCTCGTCTCCTTCACTCCACCAACCTTGGGGCAAAGGGCCGTCCGGATGATCAAAACGCTCCGTGAAGATCACCCGCCTACCCATGTCGCCTTCAGTCAGGGCCGGATGACCCGGTGGAAAACCGCTCCAGAGCTCAAGGTCGTCGTACCACTGGCTGACCGGGCCCATGCGATTCCAGCTCATGCTGTGGTAGTTCTTCATCGGCGACCAGAACTTCAGCGGCAAAGGATTGTCCGCGTGCTCGGTGCGCCCGGTGAAGCCTGGCGGCGGGGTGACACGCGTATCCAGAACCACCTGACCGTTCACGGCAAAATAGACGCGTCCCGCCGTCGTGTGTTTCTTCATGTAGGCTTCCACGAAAAACCATCGGCCCAGCGGCACTTCCACATCAGGATTCAGATACGTCCATTCCGCTTTTCGGCAGGGCTGCGGAGGCTCGCCGGTGAGATACCAGCGCAATTGCATGGCATTGGCCTGGCGGTGAATACCAATATTGATGCGGTAATTGTTGCTGCCGCCTGCTCCCTGCCCGACTGCCTTGCACTCTGCGGCGGACTTGCGGATACGGGAGTCGGGCTCCTTCCACTCCATGATCATGTACCACGGAGTCGCCTTGTCGTTGGGGAGCAGGTCCGCCAAGTTATCCTGCAACTTCATCCAGTACCGGACGTAGCCTTCTTGGTAGCCATGAGGTGGCGGCTTCATGAAGAAGCTGTATTCATTGCGACTGGTGGACTGCTGATCGGGGTCATCCGCCTTGTTCTGCATCCGCAGCACCCTCGTCTCGCTCCCGTACGGGCCGATCGCAGTCTCGATGGACGAAACCATGTAGTCACTCAGCATCTTGTTCTTTCCGACCAGATAGACGAAGTGGGACGACTCAATCCACTCCGGCGTCGCCTCCCAGTTGAGCCCTGAATTCGGATCGATGCCGGTGATGTCCGACATGCCCTGCGTCACCCGAACTTGCCCCTCGAACCCGGACTTCAGCAGCAGTTGGCCCTCTCCGAACGCGGGGCCATGTGTCAGCCCGAGCCAAACCAATCCCGTCAGACATGAAAGCACGCGATATTCGGTTCTCATAACCCTCCGCGTAGCGTGTCCCCGAGAAGGACGTAGTCGGTTCTCGGTGCGGTGTAAACTCAAACATGTCCCTCCCACGGCGGCGGGGACGGTTTTCTGTTGCATTTGGCACCCCCGGGGGCTATACAGGTAAAGTCAATTATATACATGGTAGAGCAGAAGCCGACCAATCCTCGACTCTGCTATGGAGAGCGCCAGTCGTGGACATTATAGAGGTGTTCAAGGCCAAAGCAAGGGGGAAGAACCTTTCCGTAGTGTTGCCCGAGGGCCGGGACGAGCGAGTCATTCAAGCCGCCACACGATTGCGCGACGAAGGACTTGCGCGGCCCATTGTCCTGGGAAGCCGGGAGCAGATCGACGCCGCGACGGCCAAGGCGGGGGTCGCTCTCAACGGCATTGAGACCATCGACCCGCAGTCGAATCCGAAACTCGACGTCTACGCGGAGCAATACAGCCGTCGCAGAAAGGGCATCACGCCGGCCATAGCAAGGCATGTCGTCTGCAAACCACTGTTCTACGGCGGCATGATGGTCGCCTGTGGGGATGCGGACACCGCCGTGGGCGGCGTGGCCAGCGCCACCGCGACACTGATCCAGGCCGGCGTGCTGACGGTCGGGCTGTTGCCCGGCATCAAAACGCCTTCCAGCTACTTCCTCATGATTATCCCCAATTTTCTGGGTCAGAAGGACAAGCCGTTCATTTTCGCCGACTGCGCCGTCAATATCGACCCGACGGCGGAGCAACTGGCCGATATCGCGCTGGCCTCGGCGGTCAGCGCCCGCCGCATCCTGGGCGAAGAGCCCCGCGTGGCCATGCTGTCGTTCTCGACCCAGGGCAGCGCCTCGGCGCCGTGTGTGGACAAGGTCAGGCAAGCCCTGGCGATCGCGCGGGCGCGCGAGCCCGGCCTGGCAATCGATGGCGAGTTCCAGGCGGATTCCGCGGTCGTGCCGAGGGTCGCCGCCAAGAAGGTCAAGGGCGAGAGTCTGGTGGCCGGCAAAGCCAACGTGGTTGTTTTCCCCGACCTCAATTCGGGCAATATCGCCTATAAACTGACGCAACACCTGGGAGGGGCCCGAGCCATCGGTCCCTTCCTGCAGGGCTTTGCCAAGCCGATTACGGACCTGTCGCGCGGAGCGACGGCCGAGGACATCGTGTCTACAGTGATTCTGACGCTGGGACAACTCCTGTAGGATATAACTCCCGCGCGGCAAGCGGGATTCTGTGCAGAAGGACAACAAGGGATGATGAAGGTGCTGGTGATCAACGCGGGCAGTTCTTCGGTCAAATACTATCTGTACCAAATGCCCCAGGCGGACGTCCTGGCCCGGGGAGCGGTGGAACGGATCGGAGAGAAGGGGTCGAAGCTTACGCATGTCTTTGGCGATCAAACCTTGGCCCGCCATGTGAACACGGCGGATGTTGACGAGGCGGTTCACTTGGTGTTCGATACCCTCGTCGAAGAAGAGGGGGGAGTCCTCGACGACATCTCCGAGGTTGGCGCCGTGGGGCACCGGGTGGTCCATGGCGGTGAAGAGTTTACCGGCTCGGTGATGATCGATGAGCACGTGATTGCCTCGATTGAGAAGTTCGCGGATCTGGCCCCCCTTCATAATCCGCCCAATCTGGCCGGCATTCGCGCGGTGGGGGCCAAGCTGCCGGGCGTGACGCAGGTGGCGTGCTTCGACACGGCGTTCCACACCACGATCCCCAAGGTCGCGTACCTCTACGGTCTGCCCTATGAACTTTACGAGAAATACCGCATCCGCCGATACGGATTTCACGGTATCTCGCACCGGTACGTCGCCCGCCGCGTGGCGGCGCTCATGGGCCGGGGGAAATACGACGTCAATGTCATCACCTGCCATCTGGGCAACGGCTGCTCCATCACGGCGGTCAAAGGGGGCCACTCGGTGGATACGTCGATGGGGTTCACGCCGCTGGAAGGCGTGCCGATGGGGACTCGCTCCGGCGACCTGGACCCGGCCATCCTCTTCTACCTTGCCGACAAGGGGTACAGTCCACAGTCCCTGAAGACCCTCTGCAACAAGAAAAGCGGCCTGCTCGGAATCTCGGGCCTGTCGAACGATATCCGAAACCTCATTCAACTTGCCCAGGAAGGCAAAGAGCGGGCGACCCTGGCCATTGACGTCTTCTGCTACCGGATTCGCAAGTACATCGGCGCCTACGCGGCGGTGCTCGAGCCGCTCGACGCCATCGCTTTCACCGGCGGCATCGGCGAAAACGCCGTCCAACTGCGCGAGCAGATCTGCCGGGGCATGAGCCAACTCGGCGTGCAACTGGATGGAGCGACCAACCAGGCCGTGGTCGGCCAGGAGGCCCAGATCAGTGCCCCTGGGAGTGCCGTGCGCGTCTTCGTGATTCCGACAAACGAGCAACTCGCCATCGCCAAGGATACCTACGAACTCGCCGCACAAGCCCACGCGGTGGCCTCGGCCCACAATCCCCGATGAATTCCCGAAACTGCGAATGAATGCGGAGTTCTTCCTTTCATATACCCTGATGCGGGTATCAGACCACTACGGCCAGCCTTGAGTCGCTTGCTTACAATTTGAGAATTCAATTGACAAATTGTACGATATCATTAGGCTACGAGTCATGTGGATCAACCGTCACATTCTGAACCTGGTCCATACCTATGCCGAAGAGTTCAAGATCGTGGCGATCGTTGGACCGCGGCAGTCCGGCAAGACCACCCTGGCGCGGCGTGCCTTTCCCGATCGGCCCTATGTGAACCTCGAAGAACTGGATCAACGGCGGCTGGCTCAGGACGATCCCCGCGGTTTTCTGGATCGCTTCGCCGACGGCGCCGTGATCGACGAGGCGCAGCGCTGTCCGGACCTTTTTTCGTACCTGCAAGGCCATGTCGACGCCTCCGGCGCGAGAGGCCGATTCATCCTGACCGGCTCTCAGCACCTGGGTTTGATGGAGTCGATCGCGCAGACGCTGGCCGGACGTGTCGGAACCGTCCAGTTGTTGCCCTTCTCCCATGCCGAGCTGACCGACGCCGGGCGGCAGGCGCGTACCCTGGAAGAGGCCCTCTTCAAGGGGGGATACCCCCCGATCTTCGATGAGCCCCGGACCGATCCGCTGCGCTGGCTTAATGCCTACCTGCACACTTACGTGGAGCGGGATGTCCGTCTGGCCGTCAACGTCCGGGATCTGTCGGTGTTTCAACGCTTCTTGAGTCTGTGCGCTGGCTGCGCAGGACAGTTGCTCAATACCGCCCGTCTGGGCGCCGATGGCGGGATCAGCCACGGTACGGTTCGGGCTTGGCTGAGTGTCCTCGAGGCCGGCTTTATCGTGATGCTTCTGAAGCCTCATCACGAGAATTTCCGCAAGCGTCTGGTGAAGGCCCCGAAGCTTTACTTCCTGGATACCGGGCTGCTGGTCCGGCTGTTGCAGATCGAGACACCGGACCAGTTGAAAGCCCACCCCTTGCGGGGCGCGGTGTTCGAGAACTGGGTCCTGGTGGAATTGCTCAAATCCTACCTCAACTGGGGACAAGAGCCCCGGATGTTCTTCTGGCGCGATCACGTCGGCCACGAGGTGGATCTGCTGCGCGACCACGGTGGGCGCCTGGACGCCTGGGAATGCAAATCCGGGATGACCTACAACACCGAGTGGACGCAAGGCCTCGACTACTGGAGTCGCTTGGCCGGCGCGCGGGCCGGTCGCCTCAACATCGTGTACGGCGGCCGCGAGTCTCTGACGCACCGCGGCGTGCACGTTGCCGGTTGGGCCGATGTCCGTGCCACTGCCCCAAGCGAGCCGAGAAGAAAACATCCTTGAACCTCTGCAATCTCTCCGGTCTTTGCGCAAAACCAAGTCCCCTCCGTATCTGCTTCCATGAGAAGACCCATCGGGACTCATCTCTGAGTCCAGCGCCGCCCAGGTAGATGCCGTAGCCCGCAGACTGACGGCAAGTTTGCTGACGGTCGATGCCGTCTTGCCGAGCACCGTCAAAGCTGCCTATTGCATCGTGAAGGCAGCTCCTCGATCAGTTCGTCAGGCCGGCGATGGCGGCGCCGATCAGGGTGGCGTTCTCGACGTTCACGATCTCGTAGTGCACGTGCTTTTTATCCACGAGGAACTGCTTGAGATAGTACTCCGTTTTCTGCTGGAGGGACTTGAGGCGGTAGAAGGTTGTGCCCTCGGCGACGATGCAGACCGGCCGGCAGGGATCGAGGCCCTTGCCCGACTGGAGAGACACGGAGGACAGATTGATCGCGGTGAGCTTGGCCGCCCGCTCGACGAGGGCGTCGACGAGGTGGTAGAGCGTGGCCAAGTCCTCGGTCGGCATACCGGCCAGAGCCAGGGACAAGGGATTGTCGCCCTTTTGGGGGGAAACCAGGAAGCTGCTGATATCCTTCGTCGTTACCCCGGCCGCGGCGGCCAACCGCCCGGCGGCCGTCGCAGAGAACAGCCCTTTTTGGGCGGCGGCTTGGGCCGTCACCAAGCAGACAGGGCCAAGGTAGGCGCCGGAGATCATCTTCTCGAAGGGGTACATCCCCGGACTGACCGATACCTTGTCGGCGCGCTTATCGACGGTGCCGCGGGGCGCCTTGCCGAAGCCTCCCGATTCCACGTTGACGATCTGGCTGACGTCCGGGTCGAGGTTTCTGGCTTTCAGGATGTTGCGGTTGTGCTCGACATAGCTGGTGTTGGTGCCGGTGCCGAGAATGAAGCCGATGTAGGTGTCGTATTGGCGGCCGCTGGCCTCGGCCCGCCCGGCCAGCAGCGTCGCGACGGTATCGTTGAGCAGCACGAAGTGCTTCGGGTCCGAACAGCCCAGATGCCTCAGGGCCAGGCCCATGTTCTCGCCGATCATTTGGCCGGCCGCCTGGGGGGCCTTGATCTCTTTGGAAAAGTACAGGGCCCGGCCGTCCTTGCTCGGGAACATCTCAATGGGGTACGAGAAACAGAATCCCACCCCGCTGCTCTTGTCCACCAGGTCCCGCACGTACCCGGCCATCGTCCCGAAAAACTCCTCCTTGCCGACTTCCGTCGTGATGCCCGGCATCCGGTAGACCTTGAAGTCCGCGATTTCGGCTGGGCCGTTGGGTCGAAAGACGACCGTCGCCACGCGGAAATTCGTTCCGCCCGCGTCCATGACGACGACCGGCTTATCCCGGGGCAGCTCCCGCTCGAGGTCGATGTACGTGGGCAACATGGCCAGCGAGCTCTTCTTGCCGGCCAGGCCTTTGTCCATCTCGCTCAGGAAGACCTCGCACGTCTCCGGGATGCTGATGTCCCCGTGATACATGCCCTGCTTGCTGAGAAACTCTTTGACCTGGCGTCTGATCTTCTCCACCGTAATCTCCAATCACATTGCGGATTTCGGATTGTAGATTGCGGATTTGTGTCGAGCGTTGATCCTAATCCGCAATCCGAAATCGTTACTCCAAGTAGCCGCCCGGGTGTTCCGTGTGCCATTTCCAGGCGGTTTCGACCATGTCCTCCAACTCCGGTTTCTGCGTCTGCCAGCCGAGCTCCGTCCGGGCCTTCGTCGCATCGGACGTCAGGACCGGCGGGTCCCCCGGCCGGCGCTGGACCGCCACGACCTTGAAGCTCCTGCCCGAGATGCGCTTCACCGCGTCAATCACCTGCCGGACCGAGTAGCCCTGGCCGTTGCCGAGATTATAGGCCAGCTCGGCGCGGTCGTCCAACCTGTTGAGTGCCAGCAGATGCGCGCGGCACAGGTCGTCGATATGGATGTAGTCCCGGATGCAAGTGCCGTCGGGGGTCGGGTAGTCCGTGCCGTAGATCTTGATGTCCGGCCGCTTTCCCATCGCGGCCTGGATGATGAGCGGGATGAGGTGGGACTCCGGGCGGTGGTCCTCACCCCGCGCGCCGTTGTCGCCGGCCCCGCAGGCGTTGAAGTAGCGCAGGGCCGCGAACCGCAGCTTACCCGCTTGACACTGGTACCGACACATCCGCTCGACTGCCAGTTTCGTCTCCCCGTAGGGGTTGATCGGCTCCTTGGGACTATCCTCTGTGATCGGGACCCGTTCGGGCATGCCGTAGACGGCCGCCGTGCTGCTGAAGACGAATTTCGCCACGCCGGCCTCCTCCATGGCCGACAGGAGGTTCTGCGTGTTCGAAAGGTTGTTCTGGTAGTACTTCAGCGGTTCCCGGACCGACTCGCCGACCTCGATGAAGGCCGCGAAATGCATGACCGCCTCGATGTTGTGCTCGCGCAGTGTCTGGACGAGCAGCGCGCGGTCCGCCAGATCGCCCACGACCAGCCTGGCCTCTCGGACCGCGGGCCGGTGCCCCTTGCTGAGGTTGTCAAAGACGAGGGGCGCGTGACCTTCCTGGGCCAGCAGGGCGGTCATATTGCTGCCGATGTACCCGGCTCCCCCACATACGAGAATCTGCATAGATTTATGATTTATGAATTATGATTTATGATTTTACCCGCGCACGTGGCGCGGCACCTGACACCAAGAAGGAAAGTGAGAATCGCACGCCATCACTTAGCCTCCTTGAGTCGCTTGTCGATGCGTTCGAGGATTCGGGCGGCCAGGGCCTCGTCCTGGCCCAGGTCGATCCAAGCCATGTCGCGTCGTTGTTGCTGACCCACTTCGATCCGCTGGAGCGTGGGCGTGTTCCGCGCGTAGATCCCATACGCCGCCGAGACGCCGGTGACCTGGTTTCCCGGAAGGCGCAGCCGCTGGACCGCGACGGCACACTCCACGCGTGGACCTGCGTTGCCTCCGTCCTCTGTTTTCACGTGTAGTTCCACCGACCGGCGGATCGATTGCAGACTGGCCTCGGTGCAATCATAGGCCCCGACATTATCGCTCCTCCAGAACTCGAAGAACTGGGCCCCCCGCAGCGGCCGGGTCCGGACGATACCCTGCTCCGCGTCCAGCTTCTCGATGGGAAACTGCATTCGACTCAGGACGTATTCAGCCGCCTGGACTACCTCGGCCTTCGTAACGGTGCCTTCGCAGACCATCTGTACCGGCGCAGTGGAGGCGTTCGGCCCACTACAGCCCAGCAAAGACAGCAGGCTCGTGACGAGCACGCCGAATGTTATCTTGATGTCAGCTCTGTGCATACGAAGACCATCGTAAATCCCAAACAGTAAACCGTCAATTCGCACTAGACCCTCCAATAGAATGCACGCCCCGCCCCCTCTGTCACCCCCGCGGAGGCGGGGGTCCAGGAAAGTCGGGGGGGTACTGGATTCCCGCCTCCGCGGGAATGACAAGAACCGGCGGGTGGCAGCGTCAAGCGGAGTCTTCGGAGCTTGGCGATGGCGGATTCCTCGTGCGCAGGACCATCGCCAAGGCCTTCGGCCCTGACGCTGCCACCCGGTTGACGCATTCTCTATATTCATCTTCGAGACTCTGCGATTGCCCTGCTCAAGCGCTAGCGATGCCGGACAGGTCGACCAGATACATCTGTCTGCCGTTGCCGCCGTGGGGCGAGTCGATGATCACGCTCCGGCCGTCCCGACTGACCCGCGGGTGGGTGTCGCAGCGCCACTCGCCGGTGTACGCCCCCGGTGACAGGAACCGGCCCAGCGGCACGAGCCGACGCTCGGGTACGTGGAAGAGGTACAGGTGCTGCCGGCGCTCCTTGTCGGGGTAGGAGTCGCAGACAATCCACTGATTGCCCGGCAGGTACGTGCAATGCCCATCGTTCTGGGGCATGCCTTCGACCTCCTCGACCTTGCCCGTGAGGTCCTCGAACACCTGGAACCGCCACTGCTTCGCCTCGGGGCCATAGCCGGCGTAGGCGAGAATATGGCTCGGATCGCGCCAATTGAAGTGCGAGACTTTGCCGTTGGGGATCAGCAGGTGCAGGTCCCGCCCATCGGCCCCGGCGGTGAACATGCGGGTCTTCCAGCTCTTGCCTTCGGCCTGACCCCGCCAGCGGTGCAGAAAAGTGAAACGCCGGCCGCCCGGTGCGACGAGCAGATGGTTGAACCAATGTTTGGCGCCGCTGGAGAACCCGTCGGGCTGGGGGACCTTAGCCGCCTGGGCCAACGACAGCAACAGCGACTGTTCTCCCGTCTCCAGGTCCACCTTCCAGATCCCGGCGTCCTCAGGCGCCAGGACGCTGCGGTTCGGGTCCGTGATGCCGGCGTATCCATACCCCGGCCGGGTGTCGTTGAGCCGGCGAAAGTCCGTGCTCACCGCCCAGCGGCCATCGGGACTGAGGGCATAGACAGGGTGCGGCACCGTCCGCTGCTTCCCCGACCGCACGTCGAGGATATGGCTCACGAACTGCTCTCCCTGGCGGTCGTTCCAAATCACCTCGCTCTCGTGGCCCGGCCGCCACTGGAGCATGCAGCCCTGCTGCCAGTTCCAGGCCCGGCTGCTGCCCAGCTCGATCCAGCGGTCATTGTCCCGCAGATCGACCATGCCGACGCGGATCGTATCTTCCGCCCGGGGGCTGCGATGCTCGAAATCCACCTCCATGCCCAGTGCATACCGGCCCGTCGGATCGACCTGGAGCTTATCATAGTAGCCGAACCAGTGGAACTTGGGCCCCCGGGTGATCGCCCGAACCGGCACCGAACCCGCCTCGCCCTTCGGCTGTGCCGTTCTGCCAAGGCTGGACATGGAAATCAAGGCGGCCGACCCTGCGGCCCCTCGCAGGAAGTCCCGACGCCTGATCGTCCTGTTACCCATCCGATAGCTCCTTTTCTCCTCAGCTCGTCCGGACGAGCACCATTCCGCGCCGCTCCCCCCGGCATTGTACGTCGCCGCCCGTCGGCTGCAACTGGAGAGCACCATGCGCCTTGCCCCAAATTGGCTTTGTTTTGCACGAAGAGCCCCGGGAAAGGCCGGAGGCCGCAGGGGTGAGGTCGAGGGAGGAACCCTCACGGCCCACGTCTCCCATACCCCGTCCCGCTGGGAATTGGCTTTGTTTTTCACGGCCACAAGATCCGGTAGAATCCGCATAACTCCTCTTCCTCAAATGGTTTATCTCCATTTCTGGCCCTTTGGAAATTGGCTTTGTTTCGCACAGAAAGGGCCTCCCCTTGGGCCGGGGTCCCGCTGGCGGGAATTGGCTTTGTTTCGCACGATTGCCCCTCGGTCTCCATCGCGTCCGTGCCAACGCCGGGCGTCCCAAGGCTCGGGTGTCGGGTCGCTGACCCCTGATCCCTGAAACCTTATCCCTGTGCCAATTGGCTTTGTTTTGCAGGACCGATGAAGCGGGTAGATACAGCATAACTCTTTTCCTGCAAATGGCTTATCCACCATTTCGCTCTTGTGGAAATTGGCTTTGTTTCGCGCGAACGGCCTTTGGCCGAGTGTGAAGTGTGAAGTTCGAAGTTCCGATCATCTGCTTCTCCAGCCTGAAACTTGACACTTCAAACTTGAGACTCCTTCCCAAATTGGCTTTGTTTCGCACGCAAGTCCAGGGGCAGGGGTCGGGGGATCGGTTGTCGGGTCGCTGCCCCCTGATCCCTGAATCCCGACCTCTTCGCAGATTGGGTTTTGTTTCGCACGTTCGTCTCCCGGCCAATTTGAAGTTTCAAGTTTGAAGTGGGAAGACCCAGCGCACGGCTCTGTTCAGTTGCCACCTGACACTTCGCGCTTGGAACTTCTCTTCCCGTCGGTCTGGCCCCTCCGGATCGACCATCCTGTCCTACCTCTTTCCTTTCCATGACTCGCCATGTGACTGTGATGCTACTGTGATAGTTAATTATATATTATACCATATTGCGAGTTCTTTTTCAAGAGAAATCGCAGATTCGCGAGAGTCACGTTTCCCTACCGCGCCGGCAGGAATTCGATTGCCGCGACGCGGCGGGAATGGTAAATTGGAGAGATTGGGACATAGCGGAGCACGTCGCCACGGGCGCCTGTCTTCGCGAAGGCCAAGGCTCTTTCGCACCACAAACCATCGTGGAACCGCCGAGGAACGCCGATGAACGCGGATGATGGAGAATTCGGCCTCTCGCAAAGACGCAGAGCTCGCCAAGAAGAAGGAGAAGAGGGACCGGCAAGTCGTTTCTGATTGTTTCCTTAGCGCTCTTGGCGACCTTGGCGCGAGGAAGACGGAAAGAAGGTTCTCTCGCAAAGACGCAAAGCTCGCCAAGAAAGAACGGGAGATGGGAGGCAGAAATGGATGAGAACGAAATAGGCAGGATCATCGTCGATGCGGCGATCGCCGTGCACCGGGAGCTTGGACCTGGACTCCTGGAGAGTGTCTACGAAGCGGTCCTCGCCCAGGAACTCCGGGACCGGGGCCTCAAAGTCGAACGCCAAATCCCGATTCCCATTGTGTGCCGTGGGATGACATTCGATGAAGGGTTTCGTGCCGATCTCGTCGTCGAGGGCAGGGTGATTGCAGAGCTGAAATCCGTGGAGGCGGTCAGCAAGTCCCACAAGAAACAGATTCTCACCCACTTGAGACTTGCCCGAATGAAGCTGGGGTTTCTGCTGAACTTCGGTGCGGCTGTGATGAAGGAGGGTATCACCCGAACCGTCAATGGCCTCGACGAAGGCAAGTGACCTCTTTGCCTCTCGGCGACAGGAGAAGCAGGGATATGGGCTCTCGCAACGACGCAAGAACCGCCAAGGCTAAAAACCATCTTTGTCTTGGTCTTCTTAGCGGTCTTGGCGATCTTGGCGCGAGCAGAAGTGAAGAAGAAGGGTTTCTCGCAAAGACGCAAGGATCGCAAAGGTTCAAAAGGACTCTTGTTCTCGCCGTCTTCTTGGCGCTCTTGGCGTCTTGGCGCGAGGAAATTGAATTGGATCGTGGGTTGATTCGGGATTGGAGGAATGGAGACCATGAGAACGCTACTATTGACGTTGACCACGTGTTTGCTTGCCCTGCCGGCACAGGCCAAATACAGCGGCGGGACGGGAGAGCCGAACGACCCGTACCAGATCGCCACGGCCGCCGACCTGATCGCCCTCGGCGAAACGCTGTCTGGAATCGGAGCCGCCGGAGACAGCCTGACAGATGAGTACTCACAAAGAGGTGCCAAGTACGGGGATAGCTCTGCGCTCTGTTGGGTTGACCTTCTCGGCCGGCTGCGGGGACCGACCAGCGCCCTGCCGGAATTGACGTTTGGGGACTATCAGACGAGTTCAATGGGCAGTCCGCGTTACCGTGGGTATAGCCACAACTGGGCTCTCGCCGGCGCCGATACGGCGACTCTGCTATCGCAGGGGCAGCACACAGGACTGGCAAGCCAAATACGTCAGGGTCAGGTCCAATATGTAGCTGTCTTCATCGGCTCAAATGACTTCTATCCTGCCTATCAGGCCCTGTATTCTCAAACAATGCCAATTCCAGGCCCTGATGGAAGGCAGTGTGCCACGGTCCCAGACTATGTGAACTCGATCATCGCACGCTATACGACCGCTCTGGACGCCGTGTCCAACGCAAGTGCCAAGATCGTGATGGCTACTGTTGCGGATCACGGATCACTTCCGAGTTGGATCAAGGACTTCCCAGATGCCGGAGAACGCCACTACGTGACCGATGTGGTGATGGCCGTCAACGACAAGCTCAAGACCTTGGCGACGGAGCGCAAGCTGCCGATTGTGGACATGTTCGAGTTGGTCAGTCTATTCTACGTCGACTCGACGCCTTCGAACGTTGGGGGCGTCTCCATCTTCAAGACAGTTGCCCCAACTCCGGACGCCAGATACGCTGTCCTGCCGGACGGCTTCCATCCCGGAACCATTTGGCAGGGGCTGCTGGCCAATGCGTTCCTTGAGGCGTGCAATCGAACGTACAAGACCAGTTTCACGCCCTTGAGTGACCGGGAGATCCTAACCGCCGCTGGTCTTGCTCACCTTGCCTCTCCAAGAGACTCTTTCTTCGACATCAGGCCTTACGTCAATGTCCCAGCATGGGCCAGGTACAGTGGCGGAACAGGCGAGCCGAACGATCCCTACCAAATCGCTACGGCAGAGGACCTGATGTTGCTCGGCCAGACGCCCGAAGACTACGACAAGCACTTCATCCTGACCGCCGACATCGACCTGGACCCCAACCTCCCCGGCAGAAGGGTCTTCGGGATCAGCTCTTTCGGAGGTGTGTTTAACGGAAATGGGCATACCATCTCACGTCTGAGACTGCCTCTCTTCGGGCAGTTGGAGTCTGGGGCTGAGGTCAAGGACTTGGGTGTAGTGGATGTCAACATAGTCGGCGCAGGCACGGGTGTCGGAGCGCTCGTAGGCAGCAATGGCGAGGAGTTTTGGGATGCTGGTGGCGGGGTCATTAGCCGCTGCTACAGCACTGGCGTGGTCAGCGGTGAAGATGTTATTGGCGGGCTGGTGGGGATTAACTACCACAACGTGACCAACTGCTATAGTACAACCGCGGTCAGGGGCGGTTACGGTGTGGGTGGTTTGGTCGGGGTCAACTACGGTACCGTGGCCCAATCCTACAGTATCGGCGAGGTCAATGGCGATGATCATGTCGGCGGGTTGGTAGGGAACGGACAGAGGGAAACGGGTTGTTTCTGGGACACGCAAACGTCGAACCAACCCACAAGGGTCTGGAGCAGCGGCACAGGCAAGACCACTGCCGAGATGCAGGATATCCAGACGTACCTGAGTGCGGGCTGGGATTTTGTCGGAGAAACTGAGAATGGAACGTCCGAGATTTGGCGGATGCCGGAGGGCGGCGGCTATCCGGTTCTCGCGAGGTTCAGCGGATACATCCCGCCGGGCCTGCAAGGTGCGGGCACGTCTGACGACCCGTACATGGTATCCAATGTCTTGGAACTGGGTGCGATGGTGTACTATAGTTCCTATGCCCATTATCAACTGGCCGCTTCGATCGACCTGCATGGCATCCATTGGGGTACAGCGGTAGTCCCGTGGTTTGCGGGTGTCTTTGACGGCAATGATGCAACGATCTCTCAGTTGACGGTCATGGGTGGGAGTTATCTGGGGCTATTTGGCCAGTTGGCCGCCAGCGCCGAGATCAAGAACCTCGCGGTGGTGGATGTCAACATAACTGGCTCCGGCGACTGTGTCGGCGGACTGGTTGGGAGTAATGGCTCGTACTACTTCAATGAGAGTGAGGACGGATGGCATTACTGGGGTGGTGCGATGGCACGGTGCTGTTCAACTGGAGTCGTCGCTGGTGATTCGCTGGTAGGCGGCCTGGTGGGATGGAATGGCGGTGATATCACTCAGTGTCACAGCGTCTGTGCGGTGACCGGCGATTCCGACGTCGGCGGGTTGGTTGGATGCAACGACCGCCTTGATGATGGGCGTGGCATTGCTCTCAGCTACAGTGCCGGTCCGGTCGATGGTAGTAGGTCAGTCGGTGGGTTGGTCGGACGCAACTGGAATCCTGTGGACAACTGCTACAGTACCGGTGCGGTAACCGGGGATTGGGAGGTCGGGGGGCTGATGGGCAGCAATACGGGTGTTGTGACCCGCTGCTACGCCACTGGGCCGGTCCGGGGCAATTCGTCACTCGGGGGATTTGTGGGATCGGACCATGCGTGGGGGGCGTGTCCGTCGCCTGGGGCAACGGCATGTATCCGCGGCTGGTTCCACCAAGGTGATGTGACCACCTCTTTCTGGGACATCCAGACCTCCGGCCAAGCCACGAGTGCCGGTGGCACGGGCAAGACCACGGCTGAGATGCAGATGGCCAGTACGTTCATCAACGCCGGCTGGGACTTCGTGGGCGAGACGGCCAACGGCACGGAGGACATCTGGTGGATCGATGAAGGGAAGGACTATCCAAGATTGTGGTGGGAGGCGGCGGGCGAGCCGCCGCCATAAATCAGAAAATCAAGAATCAAACGTCAAAGATCAGAGGGCAGAATCCCAAGGCAAGACTCACCGATGAAACCGCAGAGGACGCCGGGGATTGCAGAGGCAAGAGAAAGATGAGAGAGAAATCGCTTGCTTGTTCTTCTCCTTGTATCCTCTGCACTGCAAAGCCGCAACATCTTGTTCTCGTGACAAGCTTTCCGACGAGACAGGCGGCAAGTCTGCCCACGTAAAGGAATTAGGGAAGCCACAGATTACGCAGATTTTCGCAGATTCAAGAAGGAGGAAAGAGGCTTGCTGTTGTCGATTCTCTTCCTTTGCTCTGCAGCCTTTCTTTAGAAATCTGTGCTAATCGGTGCAATCTGTGGCTGACTCGTTTTGGCTGCGGCCGGAGGCCGCGCTGGGCTCTTAGCGTCTTGGCGCGAGGATAGTTTTGGTTGCGACTGAACGCAGCGAGGCTGCGCTGGGTGATTCGTGCCATTCGTTGTTTCCTCATCTTTTTCTCTATGGCATTGGCTGGGTCCGGTGGGTATAATCGTAAGCCGTAAGGTGATCCCCCTGCAAAGGGGGGTCGCCTTCCCTTCTGCCCGCTGGCTGGCTGAGTGCTTTAACGAGGCCCCGTAGCAGCGGGCTCTTTTTTTCTCCATGATCCGCCTCTGCGGCCCTGCGTTTCTGCGCGAAACGGTTCCTTCTCCTTAGCGGTCTGGCCGCAGGATTCTTTGAAATCCCGTCGGTGTCGTGGTATAGTGATGCCATAGGGACATAACGGAGCACGCAGCCACAGGGGCCTGTCTTCGCGAAGGCAAAAGCTCTTTCCCACCACAGAACGGTCTCACACATGATTGCGGTTTGACGTAGGATCGGAGGATTGGAGACCATGAGAACGCTATTCCTAACCTTGACCACGTGTCTGTTCGCTCTGCCGGCTGACGCCGCGTGGCCTTTGTATGAGCCTATCGCCGAGGTTGTGCTTCCCCCCGGCGATGCCAACGTCCCTCGGGCGGTCGAAGAGAAAGAGGGCTACGTCTACTTGCTGGCGCGGGAGGGGATTCTGTACACGTATGACCTCTCGGATTTGCCGCTCCGGACCTCTTTTACCACCTATAGTGTGCCGGTATACCAGCAGACTTGCGATGGCAACGGCAGCGGCGTCTTGAGACATGGAGACTATCTCTACGCATTCGGCGGTGGTGGAATTCAGACGATCGACGTGCGGGACCCGAACAGGCCCGTGCTGCTCGGCTTGAGAAGCGACCTGAACATCTACAACCTGGTCCGGCACGAGAGCTATCTGCTCGCGGCGGGAGCGGAGAGACTCGTGGTCTATTCGATTGCCGAGCCGTCGAATCCCACGTTGGTTTCCGAGTTGAACCTGGGCCCCGAACAGTTGGTGTGGTCCGCCGCGGGGTACGGCCGCACGTTGTACGCCTGCCACTGGTGGTCGGATTGGCAGGGCACCTACGTAGATACGTTAAGCATCATCGATTTCTCCGATCCCGCCCACCTCACGGTGCTCAAGGCTCTCAAACGCGACGATGAGGCGTATCACCTCCGAGTCATGGGGAATCGATTGTTGGAGTGTACGAGCAACCAGGTGGGACTGTGGGATCTAACCGCGCCCGCGAACCCGGTCTTGTTAACGTCGCAAGTGGCCGGTGCCCGGGTCGCCGCCCTCAGTGGCGACCATCTCGTCACCAACGGCGCCGTATTTCGACCGGACGGCAACGATCTGCAGGTCGTCGCGAGCTTCAAGGCCGGGGGTAATCAGGGGGAT
The DNA here is from genome assembly GCA_964354535.1 of uncultured Pirellulales bacterium. GTDB lineage: Bacteria > Planctomycetota > Phycisphaerae > Sedimentisphaerales > Anaerobacaceae > PLanc-01. The sequence continues at coordinate 16,066 of CAYHAJ010000244.1, read as the reverse complement.
GGTTCCCCCTATGGCAGCGCCGCCAACGATTCCTTCGTGTTCATCGCCCAGTCCAAGAGAGTACTGATCCTCAATGCGCGCCCGCCGGTTCTTGCCATCAACTACGCCCGCGGCGGCCCGGGCAGCTTCTTCACGATTACGGGACACGGTTTCCCGCCCAAGGGCAAAGCGACTATTCTTGTGAATGGCCACACCCTCGGCGAGGTGGCCGCGGATGCCGCGGGCGACTGTCTCTTCCTGCTCAACACCCAACAGGCCGGCCCAGGACACTACGTGGTCACCACGACGGCGCACCCGGACACCTCGGCCAGCTTTGCGATTGCCGCCGGAGAACCGGTGCGTCCGCAAGAGGGCAGCGGAATGATATTTCAGACACCGCCGGGAATTGCGTACGCCAAATACAGCGGGGGCAACGGCACGGCCCCGGACCCGTACCGGATCGCCACAGCCGCCGACCTGATCGCCCTCGGCGAAACGCCCGCCGACTACGACAAGCACTTTATCCTGACCGCCGATATCGACCTGGACCCCAACCTCCCCGGCCGAAAGGTCTTTGACAGGGCCGTCATCGCGCCGGATACTAATCCGAACGACTCTCCTTACGAGTTTCAGGGGATTCCTTTCACCGGTGTCTTTGACGGCAACGGACACAGGATTTCGCATCTGATTGCCAAGGGTAGAAGATATCTCGGCCTCTTTGGGCAAATAGAGTCCCGGGCCGAGCTCAGAGATATCAGGGCAGCGGATGTCAACATAGCCGGTTCAGGCAACTATATCGGCGGCTTGGTGGGGAGCAACGGCCGCGTGGGGAACAACGATGGTCATGTGACTCGTTGCTACAGCACTGGCCGCGTCAGCGGCGATATCTTTGTCGGGGGGTTGGTGGGCTTGAACTACGGAACTGTGACCCAGTGCTACAGCACTGACGTAGTTAGTGGGAACAACACCGTTGGCGGCTTGGTCGCATTGAACTGGGGTTCTGTGACCCACTGCCACAGCACCGGAGCGGTCAGCGGAGGTCATGATGTCGGCGGGCTGGTGGGACACAACGAGGGCATTGTCTCCTGTTCCGATTCCGGTGGACGGGCTTCCGGGGGTTATAACGTCGGCGGCTTGGTCGGAGAGAACGGCTTTTACTTCGGGGGATTCACCACGGAGCCTGGTCCAGGGTGGTTTCAACCAGGCACGATCTTTGATTGCCATTCAACAGCCACCGTTTTGGGAACCGGAAGCAATTGCGGCGGACTCGCGGGGATAAACGTTGGCTATTGCAGGTGGGAGGACGAGAACTGCCAAAGAAGCACAATATCCAACTGCTATGCAGCGGGTAAGGTTGATGGCAACGACTGTGTGGGCGGTTTGGTGGGGAAGAACGATGGTGGTATAAACCAGTGTTACAGCACCGGTGCCGTCAGTGGCACTGGATGGGGTGTCGGTGGCTTGGTAGGTTCTAACGCTGCCCAGTGGGGCGAAGGGGTTGTGACTGGCTCTGTCTGGGACAGGCAGACCTCGGGCCGGACGGAGAGTGCCGGGGGCACAGGCAAGACCACGGCCGAGATGCAGACGGCCAGGACGTTCCTGGATGGCGGTTGGGACTTCGTGGGCGAGACGGCCAACGGCACGCAGGACCTCTGGCGGATTCTCGAAGGGAAGGACTATCCGAGGCTGTGGTGGGAACTGAAGGTGAAGCCATGAACCATGCACTCGGCGATCGATGCCCTGGTGGGCGGGAAGGAAGATGGGAAATGAGAACCGTTCATACCTCCAGGTCGAGACTCGCTCTGCTCGGACTCATTGGCACTGTTCTGCTCCCGTGTACGCAGAATGCGGTGGCCGGCCAGGGGGCGACCGCCAATCCGAGCGCAGGTGCGATAGAGATCACGGTTCTGTACGACAACTACACTCTGATGGAAGGACTCCGAACGGATTGGGGATTCGCTGGCATGATTCGGGGCACGGAGAAGAACATCATGTTCGATACGGGCGCCAACGGTCCGCTTCTCTTGGAGAACATGGACAAGCTGCAGGTGTCGGCCCAGGATGCGAGTGTGCTCGTCATTTCGCACGACCATGGGGACCATACTTACGGCCTATCTTCGTTCCTGAGCAGAAACAGCAATGTCGTGGCGCACCTGCCTTCCGCCGCCCTGGTCCAGACGGTTCAATCGCAGGGGGCGAGGGCCCAAGTCTCTTCCGGGCCCGTGCAAGTCTGTGCGAAGGTTCACCTGACGGAGCCGATGAGTGGCGCCGGCACTCTCGAACAGTCCCTGGTGTTGGACACGAACAAGGGACTGGTGGTGATTACCGGCTGTGCCCACCCGGGGATTGTCCCGATCATCACCAGGGCCAAACAGATGCTCAACAAGGAGGTGTACCTCGTCATGGGCGGATTTCATCTTCTGGACCTCTCCGATTCCCAGGTCCAGGGCGTGATTCAGCAGTTCCGACAACTGGGTGTCCGGAAGGTGGGCGCCAGCCACTGCACGGGCGACCGGGCTATCACCCTGTTCAAGCAGGCCTATGGCGAAGACTTCGTTCCCATCGGGGTGGGCCAGATCCGTATCCCGCCGGTGGTGGACTTCAACGGCGATGAAATCGTGGACATCAAGGATCTGGTCATCCTCATCGAATCCTGGGGCCGGAACGATCCAGCCGTGGACGTCGCTCCGCCCCTGTTCGGCGATGGGGTCGTGGATGAAAAGGACCTGGAGGTCCTGATGGGCTACTGGCACAAAGAAGTCCTGCCCGGCAGCTTGATCGCCTGCTGGAAACTGGACGAGACGGCGGGCGCGATTGCTCACGACCGTGTCGGTCAGAACGATGCCACGGTGACGGGCGGCACGTTCTGGCGCGCCGAGGGCGGCAAGGTCGGCGGCGCACTGGAACTCAGCGGTGCTGCCTGTTTCGTGACGGCGAAGGCGGTGTGCGATCCATCCGCCGGGCCCTTCAGCGTCTTCGCTTGGATCAAGGGCGGCGCGCCGGGGCAGGTTGTCGTCGCGCAGGAGAAAGGGACCAACTGGCTGCTGGCGAGTTCTCCGGACGGGGCGTTGATGACGGACCTGAGATCCGCCGGTCGCCAGGGCAAGGGATTGACGTCTGCGGTCGTCATCACCGATGCCAACTGGCACCGCGTCGGGCTCTCATGGGACGGGTTCACTCGCATCCTCTACGTCGATGATGTCGAGGTCGCCCGGGACGCACAAGCGAACCTGGGAGGCTCAAGTGGGAATCTGTATGTTGGGGCCGGCAGCCCCATGTCGCCTGCCAGCTTCTGGAGGGGTCTGATCGATGACGTCCGCGTATATGACCGGGCGGTGAAACCGTAGCGTGCCAATCCGGCTATCGCCCGGACCATGGCCGGTCTACCTGACTTGGTGGCTTCTACGGGAAGGACTATCCGCGGCTGTGGTGGGAAGCCACAACAAGATAGGCTGGCACCAATTGCCTCTCGCCGAGAGGCTGAGAGCGCCAAGAAGGGAAGACGGACGACAGAGATGTCTTTGTGCAGAAAGAGCGGGGCGTCGTTTGGTGGACGAACGCCCCGCTTGCATGTCACAGTACGGCGCGCGTGGCGCTGCTGGACTGCGCCAACTGCCAGGACCGCCGCCGGCCTCTGACCTCAGAACGGTTTGGGCATGGTCTTCGTCAGTCCGGCTAAGCCCGCCACCTCACCGGCCGCCAGCGGCCGCGCGTAGAACCGCACGTCGTCCACCATACCGTTGTAGAAGTCGCTCGGCGTGGTATCCCATTCCTGCCCGATCGACCACCGGGTCTGCCCGGCCGGATTGGCCGTGGGGGTCTCCGTTCCGACCAACACCCCATCGGTGTACACGTGCGCGGTGGCCCCATCCCGCACGTAGGTGATCAGATGCCACTGGTTGTCGTTGATCTTGGGCGGATAGTTCTGTGTGACATCCGCCTGGACCTGCAGATTCCCGTTCGCGGCCGGCCCCATCCAGAACGCATGACCGCCGGAAGCGTCGTTGGCGGAGACCACGTAACCCGCCGTGCCCTGCGTCTTGATCCAGGCACTGATGGTGAAGTTGTTGTTGGCTGGCATCGATTTGGCCACCGCGTCGATGACGACGTAATCACTACTGCCGTTCAATTGCAGCGCGCCGGCCCTGTACCCGGCGACCCACTTGGGGGCGCCACCAAAGGTACCATTGTTACCCTTGCCGGACGAATCTCTGACCGTCGTGCCGGAGCCTTCATCGAACATGTAGTACGCCACCAGGCCCGTGGCCGCCGGCTGAACCGGGACGATGTACTCGGGGGCCTTGGGATACAGGCGAATGTCATCCACGTACAGGACGCCCTTGGCCCCGGCGCCCTCGATGCCGATCGTCAACGAGCGTACACTGCTGACGTTGCCCGCCTTGGACAGATCGATGTTCCACACCTGCCAGACAGCTTTGGCCAGGTCCGTCACATCCCCGTCGTAGGATACTTTCGTGCTGTTGATCTTCACGTACAACTGTCCGCCATTGCCCGCCACGCCCTGGAACCACAGCGACAGGCTCTTGACGCCGCTGGCGGTCCAGTCCTGTGGCTTGTCGAAGGTCCGCACGGCCTCGGAGATCGGCGCCTTGGTGTTGTCGTAGGCCAGGGGCATCGACTGTCGGCCGCCGTGAATGATGGTCGTTTCGCCGAACGTCCCGTTCTTGGCCGTATCCAGACCGACCGTGGAGCCGCTGGATTTGTAGTTGTCGGCGAAGCCGTCGATCCAGGTCGAGAAGATCTCCGCGCCGGCCTTGTCGGTGTAGCTTTCGAAGTCGTCCACCACCTTGTAGTCCTCGGTGGTGAAGCTCCACACGTCGCCCGGATAGGTGACGGCATTGACCTCATCGACTTTCCAGTAGTAGGCCGTAGAGAAATTGAGCGGACCGGGGGCGAAGCTGTTCGTGCTGACGGTCTTGGTCGTGGCGGTCCCCCCGGTCACGGCCGCCTGGTCGGTGCCGAAGTAGACCTTGTGCGAAGCGGCCTCGCGTCCCGCCCGCCACGTCAGGGCCGTCTCGACACTGACGCTCTTGGCCCCGGTCGCCGGCTGCGGCGCGCGGGCCTGCACGGGGATGTAGAAGAAGCGGACCTCGGCCAGCCCCGTCTGCGGCGCCACGCCGCCCCAACTGTTATTGATCGTCAGCTTCGCATACTTGGCACTGGCCCCCGCGAAGTTGACGGTGGTGTTGGCAGCGTAGCCCGGTGCCCCGGGCGCTCGGCCAAATTCCGGCACGTTGGCCACGGGCGCCCAGGTCTTGCCGTCCGTGTAGATCTCGGCGGTCGCCGTCTCATTACAAAAGCCCAGGAAACTCTCAATGACCTGGTTGGAGTTCCAGACTACCAGCCGATGCAACTTGTAGACCTTGTCGAACTCGTATTGGATCCAGTTCGGCTGCGCGCCGGTGGTCATCCACATGGTGGTTGGCTCCGTGCCGTGCAAATCCCCCGTCAGACCGGAGCCATCGGCGGTCTTCTCCGGGCCCATTCCGGCTTGGAAGCTGGAGGCCGTGGCGGTCACGCCCGTGAGCGGGTACGCCACCGGTTCGGTGGCGAAGCTCCAGACATTGCCCTTGTCCCAACCGGCGACCCCATTGGCCTCATCGACGCGCCAGTAGTATGTCGTGCCGAAATTGAGACGGCCGGTCGCGTCCAAGCTGTTGGCATCCTGCGTGGCAACGACCGCCGTTCCGGCATTGATTGCGTTCGGGTCGCTGCTGAGGCTGATTCTATGCTTCGGCGAGAATTTGCCGACGAACTCTCCGGGCGTCCAGCTCAAGACGGTCTTGACGCTCACTTCCTTGGTGCCGTTGTCGGGCGCGGGATGGGAGGCCCGGATGCCGCTCCAGATGCCGGTCACGACGACGTTATCCATGGCCCACCACCAGTTGTTGCCGCAGTTGAACAGGCCGAAGGTCAAGACCATGGTGGTGGCCCCGGCGGGATTGTCGATGTTGATCGTGACCGTTTCATTCTGGGAGTCCGGCTTGAACTTCGGGCTGGCCGTGTCGGACAGCCAGAGGAACAACTCTTGGGCCGGAGCGCCGTCGAACGAGACTCTCAAGTTCCCCGACTGCTCCCCGTAGTCGGCAAACTCCGGACGCCAGCTCGAGTCGAAGGTCAGCACCAGCGACCCGGGCTTGGCATTGGAGATGTCGATCGGGGGCGTGCTCAGATAGGTATTGTACCGCCCGGCCGCATGGGCGGAATCATCCCACTCATCCGGGTCGGCGATGGCCACTGCCCCGACACCTTTCGTGAATTGGGACCGGGTCTGGTCGCCCGCGGTGGTCGTCCACCAAACGCGGTCGGCAAAGCTCCAGCCGGCCCATTCGGTCACGCCGTCCTGGGCCGTGCCGGCACCCGGCACGCCTTTGTCGTCGATGGTCCAGCCGGCGGGGGCCGTCTTCGTCCACACCTTGGTGCCCGCCGTCGCCTCGTCCACGTTGGGACCCAGGGGCAACCCTTCGAAATTCTCGGACAACAGCACGTAGGTCTTCTCTTCTGCTTGCGTCACGCCGACGAGAGCCCAGACGAAGACCAGCAGGAACAACATGGTTCTTTTCATTTCTCCACCCCTTCATAAAGGTTACGGCTTGTTCCGCTTATGCCCTGCGGCGTGTAGCGACCTTCTCAACCGTATCCGCTCCTCGATAGCCTCCAGACACCGCGTTCTCAGGACCGATGTGAATGCCAACCTAGAACCCTTCCGGCGCATTTATATCACATCCGAGGCCCCGGTTCAACAGAAATTCGGACGAGAGGACCCAGGCCGGTTAGGCGGCATCGCAGAGCCCCTGGCAGAATAGATAGAAGAAGGGACGCAATGACATACGGCGGTTCATTCGGTGGAACGACCCCGGTCGGGCGACACAATTTCGCCCCTATCTGCTGCCGCATGCCGGTATGAGCTAAAGACCCCCTTCTTCCCACGTCGATAGAGTGATTGGTTCCGGGTTTCCAGTACTGCGCGGGGCGAAGTGACCCGAGGCAGGGCTGGGTCCCGACGCCAGGCTGGTGCAGCAATGTCCTTGGCACAACGGCAAACCATCGTCGCAGACCTTCGCACGCTCCCTCTGGGCCGGAACGTCACGGACTTTCTCGATTATCTCGTGGTCGAAGCGGGTCTGTCGGACAACACGGTCCTGGCCTACGGCCGCGACCTGCGCGCGTTCTTGAGATTCTGTCAAGACAGCAAGATCGAGAAGATAGAAGACGTGAAGCCCTGGTTGGTCCGGAAGTATTTTGGGCCTCGGACAGAAACCGGGACGGAGACGCCGAGGAAGAAGATTGGCGCGGCGAATCCGCCATCCGCCATCCGCCATCCGCAATTCGTCAGTGAGACCTCCGCCAAGCGGGCCCTGGTGGCGATCCGCATGTTCCTGCGGTTTGCCAAGCTGCGGCGCTTGATCGACGATGACGGCAGCGAGGTCCTCGACACGCCCAAGACCTGGCAGCGGCTGCCGGCGGTGTGCAACAAGCAGCAGGTGCTCCGGCTGCTGGAGGCGCCGTTGCCTGAGGAGCCCTATTATCTCCGGGACAAGGCTCTGCTGGAGCTGCTCTACGCCACCGGCGTGCGGGCCAGCGAGCTGGCGAGCCTCAAGACCACCGATGTGAACCTGGACATTGGGTACCTGCGTTGTTTTGGCAAGGGCAACAAGGAGCGGATCATTCCGGTTGGCAAAATAGCGGTCGCCGTCACCCGGGACTATTTACGGGACCTGCGTCCCCGGCTGGCCAAGACACCGAGTCAGGCCTTTCTCTTGTTGTCCCGAACCGGCCGGCCGTTGTCCCGTATTGAGATCTGGAGACTTGTGAAGAAGTATGCCCTGCGCGCCGGCATGCCGCGGAACGTGACGGTCCACACGCTGCGTCACTGTTTCGCCACGCATCTGCTCAGCGGCGGGGCCGATCTGCGGAGTGTGCAGGAGATGCTGGGCCATGTGGATATCGGGACCACGCAGATTTATACCCATGTCGACCACGAGCGGCTCCGGCAGATCCACAAGCGATTCCATCCCAGGCCTTAAGTGGCATGGGGTTGGGTTCCCAAACGCATCCTTCCGTGTTTGGGGTCCCAGGCCCGTGTTACAAAGATGTCACGACTGTCGTCGGGGCCGGAAAAAGCGTCGGAATTGTCGGTAAGAAGATTGACTCGCGCGCGTCTACATTGCTATGATGGCCAATGGCAGCAATTAGCAGGGTTATCCGGATGAGTGCAACACGGATCCACATCCTCTTGGCGTTCCTGATCGTGGGCTGTCTGCCCGCCGAGACCTTACGATCCGAGCGGCAAACCGTCGGCGCTCAGGAACTGGCTACCGTGGAGGCGACAGGTCCGGAAACCGAGGCGGATACCCAACTGCAGATCAACAAGACGACCCTGCTGGAGAGTAAGCGGGACAAGGACCGCATTGATGTCGCCGGCCTGCTGTTGTCGAGTGACAACCCCGAGGCTCGGGAGTTTGTGCTGGACGTGTTGCGGCGGACCGATAACAAGCCGGCGCGCGCGGCCGTCTGCGATGCGCTGAATCCCGCGCGGATCTGGCAAAGACCCCTGAAGAACAAGGAGGACTTCATCAAGCCCTTGCTCGCGATCCTCACGTCGGTCGAGGACCCGGAAATCGCCAACCGGGCCGCCGAGGCGACGCTGATCTTCGGATACGACCAAGTGCAGCAGGAGTTGGAGAGGGCCGTGACGGACCCGGCCCTGTCGATCGCGGTACGCATGAACGTCATCTACGCGCTGAAGCGGCATCCGGACAAAGCGGCGGTCGCCAAACTGGTCAGTCTCGTAGGTGGCCCCGATCCCCAGATCGGAGAGGCGGCGCGCACGGCTCTGGTTTCCGTGGGCATCTCCGTAAGCCAGGATCCGGCAGTCCGGCGTAAGCTGATGGACGAATTGCAGCAGCGCGGCGTGGAGCCCTTCCTGCGCGAGCGCCTGGTCCGGCAGGAGACGCGGGTCCGGGAGTTGGAGACCGGTCTTTTCGACTGGCAGAAGCGCTATCTGACCACCCTGGGCGATCTGCACGATGCCCAGCCCAACGACGCCGCGAAGACCGCGTTTCTGGGTCGGCAGTTGGAGTCGCCGGAGATCGTGGTGCGCTCCTGGGCGTTGGACAAGCTTCTGGAACTGCGGAACGCGAAAGGCACACTGAAGCTGGTGGAACTGGAGCCGGTCCTGTCGGCCCGGGTTTCGGATCCGAGCCCGCAGGTGCGGTTCAAGACCGCCAAGGTCCTAGCGCTGATCGAGTTGAATACGTCCAAGCCGCTGTTGGAGCAATTGAAGGTCGAGCAGGATGAGCAGATCATGCGGGAGATTCTGGTGGCGCTCGGCGAGGCGTGTTACGCCGGCTCCATGCCCACAGCGGGGCGCAGGATCCCGGATGAGATTCGCAAAGAGACTCTGGACTGGGCGGTTCGATTCCTGAAGGCCTCGGACGCCGAGAAGACGCGCAGCGGCGCGGGTGTCATCGGCAAGCTGCTGGAACAGGATGGTCTCAAGCCCGAGGATGTGGAACGCCACCTCAGGGCCCTGTCCGACAGGTATGCCCAGACGGCGGCGGGCGGGGACCCCGCCTTGCGTGCGTACCTGCTCGGAACGATGGCCGGCGTATGCTCGACGAGGAGCATTTGCCGGGAACAGGCAATCAAGGTCTACAACGGGCACTTCGAGCAGGCACTCACAGACAAGGTGGACATCGTCCGTCAGAACGCGGTCGACGGCTTGGTGAATATAGACAAAGCGGTCGCTTTGCGTAAGCTGCGCGAGACCATGGCCGCAGATCCAAGCATAGCCATCCGACAGAAGCTGATCGATCTGGCCGGCGAGGTCGGCGGACCCCAGGATTTGCAGTGGCTGGTCGAAAAGGTGGGCACACCGGGCGATGGTGAGCCTGCCTGGGCTTGGCAAGCGATGCTGAAGATCTTCAAAAGCCCGCGCTCGGACATGGCCGTGCTGAGCGACTGGACGACGAGGATCGAGAGTCTGGCGGCGGCGGGAAAGGTCGTTGTCGAGCAAAGAATCGCGTTCTTCTCGCTCGTCGAGCAGAGAGCGCAAAGTGAGAATCGGGCAGATTTGCTCAAGCCCGTCCGCTGGAATCTGGCTCAGTTGTACGTCCTGAGCAGCAATCCCAAGCAGGCGTCCGAGTACTACAAGACGCTGCTGAATCTGGCTGCGACCGAAGAGGAACAGCAGCGCTTACAGTCCCAGCTTTTGCGCGCCTACCTGGGACTTGGGGACATGGACCAGGCGTCCGAGCTTATCTCTAAGTGTTTGTCAGTTAAAGATTTAGATCTTACGAACAATGTTGTAGCGAATACGAATAACCTTGTGGTCAGGTCCATTGAGGAGTACCTGAACGATCCCAAGACGGCAGATCCGGGCGCGGTGGTCGCGGCGCTTCAGCGAATCAAGCTCAAGGACCCTGGGGTGTTGCGGGTCTGGGAGGTGTTGCTGACGCGCTGGACAAAGATGTTCGCTAAAGCCAGGAAGCCTGAGGACAGCGGGAGGGTGGATAACTGAGCGTCGCTCCAGCGCGGAAGCAACGCGGGCGGCTCGGCAGCGGACCCGGGCCGTAGCACGGATGTGGCGCTGGCCATACGCCGCGCCGGTAGGTGCTTTTTTTGCTTTTTTTCCGATTTTTCTGTTTGCACTCCCCCGGCTGAAACCTTATAGTCATCGATTTATAATTCACTGATACGAAGGCCTAGACGGGAAACCTTGCCGTTGGTGCGGAGATTGGCGTCAAAATTGACCCGATCTCCAAGCCTGCGGGCAAGGTATTACTGTCTACACAGAAGCCGTTTGGAGACAAACGGAAGAGGTTGTTCGCTGCTGTAGCTCAGTCGGTAGAGCGCGTCCTTGGTAAGGACGAGGTCCTGGGTTCAAATCCCAGCAGCAGCTACGTGCAAGTAAGCCAAGGCACGGCCGCTGCTCGTGCGGGAGCCGGGCTTTGTATTTCGGTGTTGGAATCATCCAGGAGATCATAAGGAACATGCAGATAGCTGCTCATTGGAGGTTTAGTTGAAGATGGCTAAGGCAGTATTTGAACGGACCAAGCCGCACGTCAATGTCGGAACGATTGGGCACGTGGACCACGGCAAGACGACTCTGACAGCCGCCATGACGAAGGTCATGGAGCTCAAAGGCCTGTCGAAGTTCAAGTCGTATGACGATATCGCCAAGGCTTCCGAATCCCAGGGTCGTCGTGATGCGACGAAGATCCTGACGATCGCGACGGCACACGTGGAATATGAGACGGAGAACCGGCACTACGCCCACATCGACTGTCCGGGCCACGCCGACTATGTGAAGAACATGATTACCGGTGCCGCCCAGATGGACGGTGCGATCCTGGTGGTCAGCGCCTATGACGGGCCCATGCCTCAGACCCGCGAGCACATTCTGCTGGCCCGGCAGGTGAACGTGCCCAAGGTGATCGTCTTCATGAATAAGGTGGACCTCGTTGACGATCCCGAATTGCTGGAGCTGGTGGAGTTGGAAATTCGCGACCTTCTCAACAAGTACCAATACCCGGGCGACGATACCCCGATTATTCGCGGCATCGCCAACCAGGCGATGCACGCCGAGTCGCTCGACGATCCGGTCTGCGCGCCGATCGTCGCGCTGCTCAAGGCCATGGATGAGTATATCCCAGTCCCGAAGCGTGAGACCGAGCTGCCCTTCCTGATGCCGATCGAAGACGTGTTCAGCATCAAGGGCCGCGGCACCGTTGGCACGGGCCGCATCGAGCGCGGCAAAGTCCACGTGGGCGAGGAAATCGAGATTATCGGTCTGACCAAGGATACCCGCAGGAGCGTTGTGACCGGCGTCGAAATGTTCAACAAGACCCTGGACGAAGGCCAGGCCGGCGACAACATCGGTGTGCTGCTGCGGGGTGTCGAAAAGAAAGACCTGGAGCGCGGCCAGGTGATTGCCAAACCCGGCAGCATTACGCCGCACACGAAGTTCCACGCCCAGGTGTACGTGCTGACGAAGGAAGAAGGCGGGCGTCACACGCCGTTCTTCCCCGGCTATAAGCCGCAGTTCTACTTCCGGACCACCGACGTCACCGGCGGCGTGCTCACCCTCATGAGCGAGGACGGTAAGACCGCCGAGATGTGCATGCCCGGCGACAACATCACGATGGACATCGAGATCATCAACCCCATCGCGATGGAAGAAGGCTTGCGGTTCGCCATTCGTGAGGGCGGACGCACGGTCGGGGCGGGCGTCGTCACGAAAGTTATTGCCTGAGTCAGATACGGTTCCCATGGCCAAGAAGAAGAAAAGCAAACGAGAGTATGTCTGGCTCGAGTGTGGTGACTGCGGCCAGAGAAACTATCGCACGGAAATCAGTGTGGCCGAAGGCGCGCCCAAGATCGAGCTGAAGAAGTATTGCCGGTCCGAGCGCAAGCGGACGGTGCACAAGATCCGGCGCAAATAGGCAGAAAAAGGATACAGGTGGGGCTCTCCGGCGGGAGAGCCTCGGCCATACGCCAGTAGCTCAACTTGGTAGAGCATTGGTCTCCAAAACCAAAGGTTGGGGGTTCGATTCCCTCCTGGCGTGGTGTTGGCGGGCGGTGGTGCCAACGCGGTGTCCAACGATGGATTAGACAGGACTGACGGAATTATGCTGACGCAGATGTATAAGCCGGGACAGGGGAAGTACACGAGATTGGGCAGCGGTTTCTCCGTGGCGGCCATCGTGGCGATCGGCTGCTTCCTGCTGGGCAGGATGTTGCTGGCCTCGGATGTGGACTTCGTGATCTCGACGATGGTCCCGGCGGTGATCCTGGTCGCCTGCTGTGTCTTTCTCTACTGGCTGCTGAACAAGCCGAGTGTCGCGGATTTCATGATCGCGGCGGAAGGCGAGTTGAAGAAAGTGAACTGGTCCAGCCGGAAAGAGGTGGCCGTTTCGACGTTTATCGTCATTCTCGTCGTCCTGGCCATGGCGGCGCTGCTGGGAATGACGGATTTCGTCTTCCAGTTGATCTTTCAGCAGTTGATCGGGTAAGTTCGGTCGGTCCCAGGCCAGCGGATCGGGGATGAAAGCTGTCGGCTGGCGGAAACAGCCGAAGACGGTGGTGTGGCGCGAGAGGCACGGGCGCGAGCCCGAAACGATGTCACCCGTGGTTGCCCGGGTGTGGATTGAAACAGATGCGATGGTACGTTCTACGAGTAGCGGCAAATAAAGAGATGCAGGTACGGGACGCCCTGGCGCGCAAGGTCGAGCAAGAGGCGTTGACCGACATCATCGGGCGGATCGAAGTGCCCACGGAGCAGATCAAACGGATCCGCGGCGGCAAACAGACGGTCCACCGCCGCAAGCTGTATCCCGGCTACGTTTTCATGGAGATGGAGACGACCGAGGACGGCCGCGTCGCCGAACGCGCCTGGTTTCTGATCAAAGGCACGGCCGGCGTGGGCGATTTTATCGGCACGGAGGGAATGCCGACCCCCATGCGGGATACGGACGTGGCCAAGATGCTGCTGGAAGCGGAAAAGCCGGAGGAAGCGCCCAGCATCAAGGTCGAGTTTCAAAAGGGCGACCACATCAAAATTCGCGAGGGGGCGTTCGAGAATTTCGAGGGCACCGTCGATTCGATCGACTCGGAACGCGGCATCGTCAACGTGATCGTGACGATCTTCGGCCGCAGCACGCCCCTCGACATCGAGTATTGGCAAATCGAGAAAGTATAGGGCAGGGACGCGGGCAGCCCACGCTGCTCAGTCATCCGCGGGGAGCGGGTGTGGATTGAAACAAATAGACGACAAAGGTAGACGATGGCAAAAGAAATCACAACGCAGATCAAGTTGCAGGCCCCCGGCGGACAGGCCACCCCGGCCCCACCCATCGGACCGGCTCTCGGCCAGCATGGCGTGAATATCGGGCAGTTCGTGTCTCAGTTCAACGAGCGGACCCGGGAGATGAATGGCACCATCGTGCCGGTGGTGATCACGGTCTACACCGACCGGAGCTTCACCTTCGAGGTCAAGAGCCCGCCGGCGGCCGTGCTGCTCAAGATGGCGGCGGAAGTCGCCAAGGGCAGCGGCACGCCGAACAAGGAAAAGGTCGGCAAAGTGACCGCCGCGCAGGTCCGCAAGATCGCCGAGACGAAGTTCAAGGACCTGAACGCTTACGATCTGCCGCAGGCCGAGAAGATCATTCGCGGTACCGCACGCAGCATGGGAATTGAAGTGGTTGATTGAGGACGGCGTCCTCGATCGTTTTGAGAATCATGTGAGACAGATATGAAGCCGAGGAGCAAGAGATACCAGAAAGAGGCCCAGCAGACCAGCGAAACGCCGCTGAGCCTGGATCAGGCCGTCGATAAGATCAAGTCCTTCAAGGGGGTCAAATTCGACCAGACCGTGGAGTGCGTGGTGCTGCTGGGGATCGATCCCAAGCAGACGGACCAGTTGGTGCGCGGCTCCCTGTCGCTGCCGCACGGCGTCGGCAAGGAGAAGAAGGTCATCGCCTTCTGCGATGATTCGCTGGTCGAGGCCGCGAAGAAGGCCGGCGCGATCGAGGCCGGCGTCGATGAGCTGGTCAAGAAGGTCCTGGAGGGCTGGGCCGATTTCGATGTGGCCATCGCTTCGCCGAAGGTCATGGGTAAGGTCGGCAAACTCGGCCGCGTCCTCGGTCCGCAGGGCAAGATGCCCTCGCCCAAGAACGGCACCGTGACGGACGACGTGCTCACCGCCGTGGCGGAGTTCAAGGCCGGCAAGATTGAGTTCCGCAACGATGCCGGCGGCAACGTGCACGCCGTGGTCGGCAAGCAGAGCTTCGATAAGAAGAAACTCATGGAGAATATCGAAGCGTTCCTCAACCATATCAAACGAGTGAAGCCGGCTTCGGCGAAGGGCACGTACATCAAGAGGGCCGTTTTGTCGGCCACGATGAGTCCTGGCGTCCCGGTGAGCGTCTGACGCGGCTGGGCCTGAGGTCCGGCGTCTTTCGCCCGTTCCCTGCGGGTGTGAATGTGGCATAAACCACGGGAGATACGATGAGCAAATACGTCAAGCAATTAGTGCAGGCACAACTGGACAAGAAGATCAGCGCGGAGAAGGTGCAGGATTTTCTCGTGGTGAGCACCAAGGGGGTGGGGGGCGTCGATAACAACGTGATGCGGGGCGCGCTCAAGCAAAAGGGGATCCGGGTCAATGTGGTGAAGAACTCGCTGTTTGCCCGGGCGCTGCGCGACCGGAAGATGGACGGGGCGGCCCCGCTGTTCAGCGGGCCGAGCGCGGTGGTCTATGGTGGTGACAGCATCGTGGACGTCGCAAAGGAAATGCTCGTCTGGGCCAAGAAGTTCAAGACCATCGAAATCAAAGGGGCCTACGTCGATGGCGCCGTCTTCGACGGCAAGGGGGCGGAGCAGCTTTCCAAGATGCCCACGCGGGCCGAGTTGCAGGGTCGGATCGTCTCGTGCGTCCTTTCCCCCGGGGCACGGGTGGGCGGGGCCGTGATCGGGCCGGCCGGCCGGATCGCCGGCTGCCTCAAGAGCATCATTGAAAAAGCGGAGAAACAGGCGGCCCCGGAGGCCGCGGCCCCAGCGGCGTAACCCCGCTTCGTCAAAAATCATTCATCGAATTCTAGGAATTGCTTCGGTGGCTGCCCCGCCAGGGTTAAACGAGACGGTGGAGTCTCGGCTACCGCCGGGCACTTTTGGTACAGGAGTTTGTTCCCATGGCAGATGAAAGCAAGACGTGGAGCGGTCCGGTAAAGGAATTGGGCGACAAGATCGTCGCTTTGACCCTGATTCAAGCCAAGGAATTGGCGGATTACCTGAAGGAAGTGTACGGGATCGAGCCGGCGGCCGGCGGCGCGGTCATGGTGGCGGGTCCGGCGGCGGGTGCGGCGGTGGCCGAGGCAGCCCCCGAGAAGTCCACGTTCGACGTGGTCCTCACGAGCTTCGGCGATAAGAAGATTCAGGTCATCAAGGAGGTAAGAGCATTGACGGCACTGGGGCTTAAAGAGGCCAAAGACCTCGTAGAAGGCGCACCCAAAGCGGTAAAGACCGGAGTACCCAAAGACGAGGCGGAGGCCGCCAAGAAGCAGCT
>CAYHAJ010000243.1:0-6102 GCA_964354535.1 uncultured Pirellulales bacterium | reverse complement strand
GTCTTCGTCTTTGGGTGCGATGCCGCACTCTTTGAGAATCTTCGCCGCGTGTTTCTTCACATCGGCCTTGCCCGTCACCTTCTCGGCGATCAGTTTCGCCAACTGGCGGGTGCGAATCCCGCCGCACAACGCCTTGAATTGGTCGCTCATTCGAATGCTACGTTTAATACACTGGCTGGAAATGCGCGAGCGTAGCACGCCGCCGAAGTAGCAAGTCTTTGGCGCGCCGAGGTCGTCCCGGTTCAGATTGGCCGGGCTGTGGTTTTGAATCGCATGAATCTCGATCAGCATGATTATCCCCTTTCGTTATCGTCTAGGAATTGTTCCGCCCATTCGAGGCGAGTCTCTTCATGTTCCCACTGCCAAAGATCATCCGTCAGCTTTGCCCAGTCCACTCTCCCCCCGTTCGATGCGACACGGGACAGCGCCCACCGAAGCGACGATTCGATTTGATCGAGCGGCAACGTGAGTATCCGGTCAAATACTTTCTGGAACCGTTTTTTCGCAGGATCCTTGTTGGGCTGGCAGCGTCGCAGTTGGCGGGCGAGCGTGTCATTAGGCGAATGCTCGATAGGACAGCAGGCGTAGAGTTTCGCGATCAGCCACGCCACTTCACGCTTGGGTGCGCGTTCGTTCCTCTGCCGCAGCGGCCACCAAAGGCCCGCGAACAAGTCAAATCCGCCCACGGATTCATCGAGTCCTTGCCCGGCATGCGTGCGCAGCAGTCCGAGTTCACCTGGCTTCAGGCGCGTCAGGACATCAACATACCGCTCCGTTGCACTCACTTGTCTCCTCCTTTCTTCGGATTCGGCTCCATGGCCTCTTCCGTTCCGCCCTGCGTATCTGGCGCTGCGTGAGCAATCTGCCGTCGCCGTTGCATCGCGCCCACCGTAAAGCCGGGGGAAATCGATTTTGCGACCACCTCGGTCATGCGGTGGTATTCCTGTGCGGCCCGTTCCCATGCCGAATCCGCGTTTGTGAGCAATTCGTCCATCCTTTCCGCGACTCTGCCCTCGACATGGGGACGAATGCTTGCGAGACTTGCCGAAATCTCTACATACTTTCGAGAAGACTTCTTCTCGCTTGGCGGCCGCAACTTGCGCGCCAGACGCGAGCCTTCCTTTTGCCACTGCGACAATATGGCTGCGGATGTCTTGCGGACGGAGGCTCCTGATCGTACGACAACCGTTCGCTCCCATACATCAATGTTCTTCGCCTGGTCGGTGGCAAATCCAACGAGGAGAAACGATCGCGCCTTGTCTTCCGATCCGAAGAAGCCGCTTTCGACCATGCGCGCCAAGAGATCGGGCCAGGGGCGGTCCATCTTGAATTTGCCCGCGGCGCTCAGATCAGAAGCTTTCGCCGCTTTTCGTGGCGTCTTATCGAGATAGACAACATGGGGATCACCCCAGAGGTCGGTTTCCTGTTTGCCCGCCGTCTGAAACTCGCACGTGCGAACAATAGAGATCTTCTGTGAGCCGCAGGCAATGCATGTTCCGTCTGGTTCTGGGTCGTGCAGCCATACCCGCCTGGATAGCATTGTCAAGCCAGCAAGAAGAGGAACATTCTCGCCTGGGTTTGCGGGAGCGTACTGCTTTACCCATGCCGGTTCCCCAAGAGCTGGGTCGAGCCTCCAGTTGGCGAGAAGCGTTTTCAGCAGCGATGGTCCCCAAGGCACAACATACACCGGAGGAGTGCCATTGATCCCTGCCTTCAAATTGGGCAAACCACTGACGGAAAACAACGGTAGTCGCAACAATCCGATGGCGCAGCACGCGAGACAAAGCCCATCCTTTTCGTCCGTCGAATGCCGGAAATGCCAGAAGTTGTTGCCAGTTGGTACTTCCTGGAGTAAATCCGTCGCTGCTCGGCTCCGCCGTGCCCCGCGATCCTGGTAGAACCTTTGTCCCTGCCCCAGCAAATTGAAACAAGGCGCCTTGTCGTTCAGTCGGGAGAGCCAATCCAAGGGTAATGACTCACCAATATCTGTGTTCGCATCATTCGGCGGATTTCCTTTGCACCAATACAGCAAGCCGAGCAGGAACCGCAGGGTCGCGACGCGATCCATCGGGTTACTTGCTGCGATTTGCCGAATCTGGGCAGCGTCTTTTATCGCCTTGCGAATCCCGACACGTTCCCATCTTCCATCGCGGTAAAGCACGGGAATCCACTTCTCGTCCAGCAGATTGTAGTCCATCGCGGTCTCCGCCTCACAGAGTGGTCAGTACTTGCCCGACCGTGGGAAAAGGCGGTGTGCGGAGCACACCCTACCGACGGGCCCTGTCGCGACCTCCCGGCCCTTCTCGCGGCCTGCATTCCGAGGGCATCGTACCGGTGACAGGGGACAAGGGCAAGGAAAAAAACGGTAGACGGTAGTCAGTAGTCGGTAGTCGGTTGGAAATCTGTGTTAATCGGTGAAATCTGTGGACCAAAGAATGGTAGTCGGTAGTCGGTGAGAAGGCCAGTTGCCAGTGGTCAGTTCCCAGTTCACAGGCAGTAGTCGGTCGTCGGTTCGAATCTGTGTTAATCGGTGAAATCTGTGGCTGAACAAGCAGTTCTCAGTCCCCGGTTGCCAGTTCCCAGTTGAGATTGCCGCTTCCCGCCTCCGCGGGAATGACAATGCTTCGCTCGCACTTGTCTGATCTGTGGAAATCGGCGCAATCTGTGGATAATGCTTTCCTTTTCTCCGTCGGTATCGGCGTTCATCCCCGTTCATCTGCGGTTACATAACGGTAGTCGATAGTCGGTCCGTCCTCCGCCTTCTGTCCTCCGTGGCCTCAGTGGTGTAAAATCGGTAGTCGGTAGCCGGTCCGTTCTCCGTGGCCACCGACTTCTGCCTATCTCCCTTGCTGGCTCTATCGCGACCGGGCTGATCCGTAGGAGGGGTGGCGTTCCGATCCCTCCGGTTCCATGACGCGCCAGTGAGCCTCAATGGTATCTGCGGACAGATCAGCCCCGCACTGCCATTCGACGAAGTATCCCCCGGTGGATACCTTCACGAACTCGCCGGGATCGCGCAGAGGCTCAAACGCTTCGTATTTCAGATACGGGCTGACATCGAAAGTCCCCACGCGACCATCCTCGGCCACGACGAATAGAATCCAATTCGGTTGTGGACGGACTTCTTGGATCTTCATTACCTATGAGAATAACACTGCACAGAGGTGAGTGCAATCGAATCCCTCCAGGGGGAACTGAAGGTGTGCGCTGCCTTCTTCTCCCGGGGAGCAGATCGTCAGTTGCGCAGGGCGAGGATGGGGGAGGGGAAGCGGCCGCGGCGCTCGATGAATTTGGTGGAGGAGAACTTTGTTGCGACCTTCATCACGGGAGCGGAGCCGAGCAGGCCGCCGAAGTGGACGATACCGCCGGGCTTGGCGCCGGGGACCGGGATGATGCGGACGCCGGTGGTTTTGTTGTTGACGACCCCGATCGATAGCTCGTCGGCGATAATCGCGGAGATGACTTCGGGCGGCGTATCGCCCGGCACCGCGAACATGTCGAGACCGACCGAGCAGACGCTGGTGAGGGCTTCGAGCTTGTCTAAGCTCAGCGTGCCCGAGCGGACGGCCCGGATCATGCCGGCATCCTCGCTGACTGGAATGAAGGTGCCGGAGAGGCCGCCGACGTTGCCGGAGGCCATGGCGCCACCCTTCTTGACGGCGTCGATCAGCAGGGCCAGGGCCGCGGTCGAGCCGGGGACGCCGATCCGGCCGACGCCCATCGCCTCGACGATCTCGGCGACGGAGTCGCCTGTGGAAGTTGTGGGGGCCAGGGAAATATCGACGATGCCGAAATCGATCTTCATCAGGCCGGCCAGCTCCCGGCCGATCAGCTCGCCCGCCCGCGTGATCTTGAAGACAGTGCGCTTGATGACCTCGGAAAGCTGCGTCAGGTCGCAATCGGGGTTCTGGGCGACGACGCTGCGCACGACGCCCGGGCCGGAGATGCCGATGTTGAGCGAGTAATCCGGCTCGCCGATCCCGTGGTGGGCGCCGGCCATGAAGGGATTGTCCTCCGGGACGTTGGCAAAGACCGCCAGCTTGGCGCAACCGATGCCATTTACCGATCTGCGGGCGAGATCCTGAATGGTATGGCCGATCTTGACTACGGCGTCCATGTTGATGCCGGCGGCGGTCGAGGCAAGGTTCAGGAAGCCGCAAATGCGCTCGGTCTCCGAGAGGGCTTCGGGAATAGAGTCGATCAGGTTCGCGTCGGCGGCCGTCATCCCCTTCTGGACCATGGCGCCGAAGCCGCCCAGGAAGTCGATGTCTGCCTTCTTGACGCCCGCATCCAGGGCCTTGGCGAATTTGACGGCGGTGATGGGCTTCCGCGGCAGCGGCTCCAGGAGCAGGGACACCGGGGTGACCGCGATGCGCCGATTCGTGATCGGGATGCCGTACTTCTGCTCCAACTGGTCCGCACAGTGGTTCAGCAACTGGCCTTTCTCGACGATTCGGGCCTGGGCCTGGCGCATGAGCCAATTCAGATCACGGTCCACGCAGTCCTTCAGGTTGATGCCCAAAGTGACCGTGCGAATATCGAAGTGATGGTCCAGCGTCATCCGGACGGTTTCGAAGACTTCTTCGGGGGAGATCGGCATGATCTGTACCTCACACTTCCTACACCCTGTGCATCGCCTTGAAGATGTTCTCATCCTGGATCGTGATGTGGAGGGCCATTTGCCGGCCGACCTGATCGAGCTTCTTGCGCAGTTGGCCGATGTCCATTGCGGCCCGGCCGATATCGACCGCCATCGTCATGACGAAATAGTCTTCCATGATCTTCTGGTTGATGTCGACGATATTGACGTTGGCCTTGGCCATCACGGTTGCCAGGCGAGCCACAATGCCGACCCGGTCCTTGCCGGTCACGGTCACGATGCAAATCTGGCTGGCGGCCTGCTCTGACATGGCACCCCTTCCGAATCTATGAATTATGATTTATGATTCATGATTTGGCTGTCGCGAAATCGGGAACCACGCACTGGAAATCATACTTCACACATCTTTCCGCTCGGCATCCAGGCGTTCACGCAGGGCGGCGGTCTTCTCGTGGTCGGTCATATCGGGCCGCAGGGCGGTCACTGTGATGTACCCGTCGGCCAGCGCGGTGGTGTCGGCGGGGGTCTTCTCTTCCCGATGCTGCCCGCCCGCGAGTTCAAAAACCAGCTCGGTCGCGCCGTTCGGACGAGGAACGTAGTATTCGTGGAAACCGGAGGTGGCCTGCGGAACCACGCGGACGCCCTTGGGCTGGCCCCGGGAGAGAAGCGGGATGTTGATGTTCAGGACCTCGCCGCTGCGCAAAGGCAGAAGTCGCTGCAGCACGGCGAGGCCGTGGCGGGCGGCCTCGTCGAAGTTCATCGGGTCCTCGGCCGCCACACTGAGGGCGACGGACGGAATCTTCAGAAAAGCCGCTTCCATCGCCGCCGCCACCGTGCCGGAGTAATAGACGTTGATGCCGACGTTCGCGCCGCAGTTGATGCCGGACACGACCAGATCGATCGGGCCCTTGTGAAGCTGCATGCTGGCCAGCTTCACACAGTCGGCCGGCGAGCCCTGAACGCCGAATCCCGTGAACAGGCCGCGGATCTCTACCTGCGTGCAGGTCAGCGGCTCGTGAAACGTGATACAGTGGCTGGCCCCCGACCAACCCTCCGTCGGCGCCACGACCATCACGTCGCCCAGGCTCCTAAGCTGCCGGTACAGGGCTGCCAAGCCCGGGGCAAAGATCCCATCGTCATTCGTCAGCAGTATTCGCATTGCCGCAAAACCCAAGCCCTATCGAGTCGTCTTTCACAGGGGATTTCATCCCAGAACGTGTCGGAACGTTGTCGGGAAAGGACGCCACCTGCATCGTCGTGCGATGGTCCGTATTGTAACAGGCCCGGGAGGCCGCGTCAATTTACCGGCAGTGGTAAAACAGGCAGGCCGCAGAATCAAATCCCAAATCCCAAGCACCAAACCTCAAACGAATTCAAAACCCAAAGCACCAATGACCAAAACACTGTTGCCGGCTCTGCCCTGTTTTGAATCATTCGGGTTCATTCCCCGCGGCTTGCCGCGTGGAAGCGGTAAGCCGATTGTTTCGATACCTCGCAGCTTG
>CAYHAJ010000242.1:0-3222 GCA_964354535.1 uncultured Pirellulales bacterium | reverse complement strand
TCCAAGAGCCTCTGGTGCACCTGGTGAGCCAGACAACTCCGCCTCCCGGGGGCAGGGACTTCTTCAGCTTCAGTCTGGATGCCGTCGCGCAACGCAAATACAGCGGGGGCACGGGAGAGCCGAACGATCCCTACCAGATCGTCACGACCGCCGATCTGATAACGCTCGGCGAGACTCCCGCCGACTACGACAAGCACTTCATCCTGACCGCCGACATCGACCTGGACCCGAAGCTCCCCGGCCGCAAGGTCTTCGACAACGCCGTCATTGCAGGGGCTTGGAAGCTCCCCTTTACCGGTGTCTTTGACGGCAACGGTCATGCGATCTCGCATCTTACCATTGTAGGGGAATTCTCCTTGGGCCTTTTCGGCCAACTGGGGTGGAATTTCCCGAAACAGTCTTCCGGCGAACCAACGTGTACGGTCACGAATCTGGCGGTGGAAGATGTCAACATCGTCGGTTCAGTGACCTCTGCCGGCGCGCTGGCGGCGTATGCTGAATGGGCGGTGGTGAGCCACTCAAGTAGCACCGGCAAGGTCAGCGGAAAGGGCGCGGTGGGCGGGTTGGTGGGAGACAACCGACATGCAGTGATTGACTGCCATAGCGGCTGTACAGTCACCGGCAGTGCAGATGTCGGCGGGTTGGTGGGAAGCAACAATGGTTCTGTGACCGATTGCTCCAGCACCGGTACAGTGAACGGCGCCGAAGCAGTTGGCGGATTAGTGGGACGGCACCGGGGCTTCATAGTTCGGAGTTGCAGCACCGGCGCAGTCAGCGGCAAAGAGGCTGTCGGCGGGCTGGTGGGACACAACGGAATCGCCGCCATCGACGTACCGGCACGGTACCATGCGCCTGGGGACATCGACAGAAGCTACTCCACCGCCGCTGTCAAAGGAGAAACCTATGTCGGCGGGCTCATAGGAGAGCATAGGTGTGGCTCTATCCGCCAGTGCTACGCCACAGGTGCGGTTAGCGGGAGCGTACAGGCCGGTGGACTCATCGGTGGACTTCGTGGAGCAGCGTGGCCCTCGGATGTGACTATATCGTTCTGGGATGTCGAGACCAGTGGATTGACCGTCAGCGGCGCCGGGCAAGGCAAGACGACGGCGCAAATGCAGGTAGCCAGTACCTTCCTCAACGCCGGTTGGGATTTCATCGGCGAGACAAAGAACGGCACGGCCGACATCTGGTGGATCGACGAAGGCAAGGACTATCCGCGTCTATGGTGGGAGGCGGCACCGAAATGAAGGGGAACCACAGATAAACGCTGATGAACGCTGATAAGAGGAGCATGGGAGATCATGAGAGCCTTGTTTCTGACGTTGGCTACCTACCTGCTTGTCCTGCCGGCCCAAGCCAAATACAGCGGCGGCAGCGGCACGGCCCAGGACCCGTACCAGATCGCCACGGCCGCCGATCTGATCGCCTTTGGCGAGACTTCCGAGGACTATGACAACCACTTCATTCTCACTGCCGACATCGATCTGGACCCGAAGCTTCCCGGCCGCAAGGTCTTCGACAAGGCCATCATTGCGCCCAAAGTAGGCGACGATTACCTCAATCCACTGGGCACCGACTTTACCGGCAATTTTGACGGCCAGGGCCACACGATCAAGAACCTGACCATTTCCGGTGGTAAAAGCGGCTATCTGGGCTTGTTTGGTCTGGTCCGGAATGGTGGCAGAATTCGGAATGTAGGTCTGGAGAATGCCGATGTAAGGGGGGCCAACGGTTCCGGTGGTCTCGCCTGCTTGGTGGCCGCTAATTACGAGGGAATCATCGACAGTTGCTACACTATTGGCAGAGTCTCCGGAGGAGAGGGAAGCGAAACAATTGGTGGCCTGGTCGGCCATAATCAGGGAACTATTACGTACTGCTACGCACTGGGCAATGTCTCCGTTGGGAAGAACAGCAAGTTCATAGGCGGCCTGGTGGGATGGAGTGGCAGTCCAGTTACGCAGTGCTATGCCAGCGTTACCATATCTGGTTGGGAGATGAGCACACGGGTCGGCGGTCTGGTGGGATGTGATGTGAACCGGGAGTACGACAACCACCTCAACGATTGTTTCTGGAATGTAGAAACCAGCGGGCTGTCGGCAAGTGACGGTGGCATAGGATTGACTACCGCCCAGATGCAAAACCCGAACACGTTCATGCGTGCAGGTTGGGAGTTCGTCAATATGCCGGACGGTTCCAGTGGTATCTGGGCACGACCTGCCGGCGGAGGATTTCCGATTCTCTGGTGGCAAATGCCCGAATCTCAGCGTCCTCTACTGCCTACCTTTTCGGGAGGGACGGGCCAGCCTGGAGATCCTTATTTGATTTCCACGGCCGAGGAATTGAACGGTATAGGCTGTAATTCAAGGTTGATGAAAGCGCACTTCAAGCTGATACGCGACATCGATTTGAAGGATGTCGGGCTTGCTGCCATTGGCAGTGAAGTGTTTCCCTTCACCGGCATGTTTGATGGTAACGGCCACACAATCTCCAACTTCACCCAAGTTTCAATGGACGAAGACTTTGCAGGACTTTTTGCCTGCGTCGACGGCCTCAAGGCAGAAATTAAGAACCTTGGACTGGTTGCCCCTCAGGTTGAGACGCAGACAGCTTGGGACGTCGGGGCATTGGTGGGCCGGTTGGACGAGGGGACGATACGCAACTGCTATGTCCAGGACGGCAACGTTGCAGGACGGAGTTATCGCAGCGGGCAGGAAGACAAGATCTATGGAGGACTGAGTTACGCTGGCGGACTTGTCGGAATAAGCAGCGGCACAGTGATTGACTGCCATGCTACTTGTACTGTTTTCGGATCCAGTTGTGCTGGTGGATTGGCAGGAATAAGTATTGGAGCGATCGTCAATTGCACGTCGTCAGGAAACGTCTCAGGAAACAACGATGTTGGCGGACTAGTGGGGATAAACCAGGCATATGGTGAAATCACTGGCTGCTCTGCAACGGGGAACGTTTTCGCCAAGTGGACGGACGCTGGTGGCCTCGTGGGTGATAACACCAGTAGGGTCATCAACTGCTACGCCAGAGGCAGTGTCTCAGGGAATAGTTCGGTCGGAGGCTTGGTAGGTTCTAACCCGCATATTTCATCGGGGTCGGTAAACCCTGCGGACGGCCGAATTCACGACAGGATGTGACCAAATATGATTTCCCGGCCGCCCTCGGCGCACACCACCCCCTTACCCCCGACCCGGCACCAGGATTTTCCCCGCG
>CAYHAJ010000241.1:0-18451 GCA_964354535.1 uncultured Pirellulales bacterium | reverse complement strand
CGGGTTCTGCAACGCAAAGCCTACGGCTTTCGGGACACGGAATTCTTCAAACTCAAGATCTACGGCTTGCACGAAACCCGTTATGAACTGGTTGGAGGAGTCACAGGAAAGTACGCTAAAACCGGATGAGCCCCAATATTGGGCTGGGGGATGGTTGGCCTGGAAAGCCACGATTCCATCCTTTCAGGGCGCCACTGCCGCGCCCGCCGTACAAACAAAGCCAGTTTACCCCCGGCAAACGGGGGAGACCATCGCCACGGCCGGTGGGCTGGACGCTGCCAGCCGTCACGCTGGGCAAGCGCATCAAACAAAGCCGAGAGGATAAAATCGGTGGTCACGCGTCCAAGCATGCGGGTAGAATGGGGCAGGCTGCTTCCGCAGGCGGACACGGGCGGTGATATCGACGTCGGGAGAGAGGCAAATGGCAGACTTGAATCCAATCAGTTTCGGCGACAGGGCGCGCGTTCGCGAGAGGCCCGCAACCAGACCGCGGGCTTGGCCGGTCTCGTGGGCCACGTCTATGCCGAGACGACACCCTCGGTGACTGGGGTTAAGATCATGACGGACCACGTAACACAGATGATTCCCTGCGTCGGATAGCCGTGACGCCAGTAGGTCTGACCTATGATTCACCACACGAAGATTTGTCTGATCGCTCTCCTGCTCGGCCTGATTCCCCTCGTGGTGGCGGGCCTATCTTATTGGGTCGGAGAGGCACTTGCTACGCCGCGACACGTGCGAGACATCACGCGTGAAGACCGCCCCTTCTGGTTTTGGTTCTTCGTGGTCCTGTACGTGATCATCGGCAGCCTGTTCCTGTACGGCGGTATCCGTGGGTTGATTCACGGCAGCATGGAGTGACTCCACGAGGCTTTGCTCATGTTCAAGCGATTTGCCAGGACGATTGAGGTCGAGGTCTTCCCTGGGAGGTTCGTCTACCGGTGCGGGCAACAGGAGCGTTGTGTTCCCACCCGGGGGCACATCAGGAAAGTCAAGAACCAGGAACCTCCCTGTCTTTTTGAAGAACAGCCGACGACAAATGAGTACGTGCCGGTCAGCCTGTTCTCGTCGCTGCCACCGGAGTTCCAGGAGGACATCGTTGACGTTCTTGGCGTTTTTCTTCTTTACGGGATCAGACCGTTCTGCCGGTTGGTGAGACCCATCATCGTGTTCACAGGTGTCGAACGTTTCAGGACAGGATTCGGCTTCGAGTATGCCGTGTTTCGCGAGGCCGGCAAATTGCTTGCCTTCGGTGAGAATGAGGTCTATTTCAAGTAGTAAACGGGGATAGACCCAGCCGGCCTGCGGCCGGAACCCAAGTGCGCTCTCGCCAAGCCGCCAAGAACGCCAAGAGCAGAGGACGGATGACAGAAAACGCAAGACGGCGAACATCAGGAACCCACCGAACAGGAGTTTATATCCGAACAGTGCATATGACTTTGGACGAGGAATTGCTCGCCTCAGTTGACAAAACCGCCAAGAAACTCAAGACCACGCGGTCGGCGTTCACGCGCAAGGCATTGCGCGAGGCGCTGGACCGCCTTACAGTACGCGAGTTGGAACAGAAGCATCGGCGCGGGTACGAACGGCAGCCGGTGCGCAAGGACGAGTTCGATGTTTGGGAGACAGAACAGGCCTGGGGAGACTCATGAAACAAGGAGAGGTCCATGGGCACAAATTCGATCCGCCCGGACGCCGCGCATACGAGGTCTTGGACGCAACTCACCGGATCAGCTTGATGATCGCCTGGAGGTCGTTCGGGGCTTCGACGGGCGGGTTGCTGAAGGGGCCCTGGCGGTCCTTGTGGTAGTTGACCGTGGCGTTGGCGTCCTTGAGGGTGTGGCCGGTCAGGACGCAGGCGACCCGCGCATCCTGCGCGACGATGCCTTCGGCCAGCAGGTGCTTGAGTCCGGCGATGGTGGCGGCGGAGGCGGGCTCGCAGCCGAGGCCGTGCTTGCCGATGAGGGCCTTGGCGTCGAGGATCTCCGCATCGGTGACCGCGCGCACGATGCCCTGGCAGACGTCGATCGCGCGCAGGCACTTCTTCAGATTGACCGGGCGCGAGATCTCGATGGCCGAGGCGCAGGTGTGCGGCGAGAAGTGCCGGGCCGTCAGGTCGGCGTAGTAGTCGTCGATGATCTTCTGGTCGACGTGGCCGCCGTTCCAGGCGAGCTTCTTGTTGTTGACCAGGTCGGTGAGCGTGTCGGCGCCGGTGGCGTTGATGATGGCCATGCGCGGGACGCGGTCGATCAGGCCGAGGTGCTTGAGCTCGAGGAAGGCCTTGCCGAAGGCGCTGGAGTTGCCGAGGTTGCCGCCGGGGACGACGATCCAGTCGGGCACATCCCAGCCGAGGGCCTCGATGATGCGGTACATGATGGTCTTCTGGCCTTCGAGCCGGAAGGGATTGAGCGAGTTGAGCAGGTACAGGCCCAGCTCCACGCAGACGGCCTGGACCTGGCGCATGCAGTCGTCGAAATCGCCTTGAATCTGGACGGTCTGGGCGCCGTAGTCCATCGCCTGGCTGAGCTTGCCGAACGCGATCCGGCCGGAGCCGATGAACACCGTACATTTGAGGCCGCAGCTATGCGCGTAGAGTGCCACCGAAGCGGAGGTGTTGCCCGTCGAGGCACAGGCACAGGACTTGGCCTCTACCATCATGGCGTGGCTGAAGGCCGCCGCCATACCGTTGTCCTTGAAGGAGCCCGAGGGGTTCAGCCCCTCGTATTGCAGGAACAGGCTGTCCGGGTTCATTCCCAGATGCTCGGCGATGGCCCGGTTCTGCTGGAGGATCGTTTGTCCCTCGCCGATGGTGACCTTGTTCTTATCCGGGCAGAAGTTCAGCAGCTCGCGGAACCGCCACACGCCCGAGAAGTCGAGCGGCTTATCCCGTTTGGCCCAGCGCTTACCGAACGCGCCGAGCTTATCCGGCACCTTTGCCTTGTCCCAATTATACTGAATATCGAGCAAATCGCCGCACTGGGGGCACTTGAAGAACGACTGGCCGCAGTCGAACTGGGCCCCACACGCGGGATTGATGCACTGCTGATACGCCACGACCGCTTTCGCCATGCCACAAGCTCCAATCGAAACCCATTTGCGGGGACGATTATAAAGGATGCCCTGCTCTCCCGCAATTCATCTCAAGCACGACAGGACATCTCGTGCATCAATAACAACGTGGGCATCGCGCTGGCGCTGGCGTCCAGAGGGGGCCCGGGGGACAAACAGAACGTGGACCGTCTGAAGCCCCTTTCCTCTCATGCCGGAGGGAATACCCTTGGCCCTCAGATCGTCAACCCCCTGGCAGAGGGCCTTTTCCGACACCGGTTTGTCGGCCCACTTGACCTCTCCCAGGAGCAACTGCCTACCATCGAGGGATTCTGTCACGATGTCCCACTCCGGCTCATTCCCGTGCCAGTACCGCGCCGCCGGCTTCCAGGGACCGTAATGGGCCAAGGGAGAACGCCCCTCGTGAATGCGGGCGATGGCTTGGCGGCAGAGTTCTTCCCACGCCTCGGCGAAGAGGGAGGGCCGAAGTTCGTGCCAAAGGCCCAGACGCACGGCCCCAGACGCCTGGGCCAGCAGGGCGCGATGGGGCGCCACCACGCGGAACCAGCAACGAAACAGAGGATCGGCGATCTTATACAGGGATCGCTTGCCGGACTTCTCCGATTCGCCATAGGGCTGCTCGCGTGTGACCAGTCCGAGATCGACCAAACGCGACAAGGCACGTGTCAACGAAGTCGCAGGCTTTCCCAAACGTCCGGCGATTTCGCTGAGGCGGTGGGCGCCCATGCCGATCACGTCCAAGATGGGCCGACACGCGGCCGCAGGCGGCAACTCCTCCAGAAGCAATCGATCCGGCTCTCGATGCAACGGTCCCAAAGGATCCAGGATGCATTGGTCGACGGCTCGATCCAGGTCCGAGCCGTAGGGCTCGGCCAATTCCCAATAGCGGGGCACACCGCCCCAGACTGCATAGGACTGGACGCAGGCGATGGGGTCAGTGATCTTCAGACCATCACCCAGAAAGCCTGCCCCCAGAGGCCCGATCTCCATCAGCTCGGCCGCGCGGCCGTACAGAGGGGCGGAGGCATCCAGCACCAGGCCTTGCATCATCCGTTGACTGGACCCGGCAATCGCGACGGAGAGCCGGGCCTGCCGGGCCTCGCTGTCGATCCACCGCTGAAACTGGCTGGCAAGCTCTGCGCTGGCACCGACCCAATAGGGAAACTCATCCAGGACGAGAGGCCCGTGCCATGCGGCCCCCTGAGCCTCATGCGCAATCCGCCGCAGCAGGGAAGTCCAGTCCGGATAGGTGGCCTCGCCCAAGGTGGGAAACCGAACGCTCAGGGCCTGTGCCAGATAGGCCCGCTGCACCGGTGGCGCGGATTGATCCGCCACCGCATACAGGCCCTCGTGCTTTCGGCACCATTCCAGGAGCAAGCGGGTCTTGCCGATCCGCCGGCGTCCCCATACCACAGCTAGTCCGCCTTCGCCTCTGCCCACCAAGGCATCGAGTCGCTGCAGCTCGGCTTGACGATCGATGAATCTCATGTGAACATTATTATTCTAAGAAGAATAATGTTCAAGAGAATAATTTTTTGGTGGTTCTGAGGGAATTCGGGGGTCAGCCGCGGACCGACGTGGTTTGAACACTCTGGGCACCGTCATTCTTGGTGCAGGCGTTGCGGGGGTGGCGTACGGAAGAGATACGAGGCGCCCACGAATCCGGCGGAAGAGCAAGGGGGCTGGCGGGGTCTTGGAGGTAACGGCGGTCAGTGGACCGTGGCCGGCCACTGACCGCCGTTCTGATCGTCTCAGCCTTTGGCGCGGCCGCCGTAGGAGCCGTCTTCGGTGTTGACGCGGACGACCTCGCCGATCTCGATGAAGGGCGGCACGCGGACCCGCAGGCCCGTTTCGAGGTCGGCGTCCTTCATCTGGTTCGTTACCGTGGCCCCCTTGTTCATGGGCGTCGTGTCCGTAACCTTCAGCTCCACAACCTTGGGCAACTCGAGCGAGACGATGTTGCCCTCGTGCGTCAGGGCGACCACCTTTGTGTTCGGCTTGAAATACCGGATCGAATCGCCGAGCAACTCGTCGGAGACCGTCAGTTGATCGTAGCTCTCAGTGTCCATGAAGACGTGCGAGCCCTTGTCGGAATAGAGATATTCCATCTCGCGGCGGTCGAGAAAGGCTTGGTCGACTTCCTCGGTGGAACGCAGACGCTTCTCGATCATTGTGCCGTCGGAGATCCGGCGCAGCTTGGCCTGCACGAAGGCCCGCAGATTGCCCGGCGTGACGTGCGTCGCCACGGTGCAGATGCACAACTGCCCGTCCATCATGAAGGCCATCCCCGGCCGCATATCGCTTGCTTTCACTATCGTCACCTCTATCAAATCCAAACCGTCAATTCCGCGATAAGTTGTGATTATATACACGTTGTCCAAACCTCTGTCAAGCGACAGTTTGTCGCCGCCCAGGGCAAACGCAAAGTCGTTCGATGGCGCCACCCGTATGTCCTTGCGAGGAGCGGAGCGACGAAGCAATCTCAATCCGTGGGATGGGAGATTGCTTCGCTTTGCTCGCAATGACATGAATGGGATCTGCCAAACGACTCTGCGTTTGCCCTGTAGCGCCGCCAGGATCACGATCGCGTCTGCGGCTCCACGGTTCAGGAGGCATTGATCCTCTGGATCACTTTCTCGAACGACTCCGGCGGGGGCGTTTCGAGGGTCAGAAGCTGCCTATCAGACAGGCGGATGGTCAGCCGGTGCGCGTGAAGCATCATCCGGGGATAAGTCCGCTGGACCGGCAGGTTGCCGTAGAGGCGATCGCCGACGATGGGGTGGCCGATGCTGTAGAAGTGGACGCGAATCTGGTGGCGCCGGCCGGTCTTGGGGTACGCCTCGACGAGCGTGTAGGCGAGGGGTCGGGTCCCCACCGGCTCTGTTTCGCCGGTGGGAGCCCGTTCCCCACGCCCAAATTCGCGTGGGGGAGCCCCGGGATAGCGGTGGGTCACGAGATACTCGGTGTAAGCCGCTCGACCGCGCTGCGGATTGACGCCGATCCGGCCGGAACCGTACGGGCCCAACGGCTTGTCGATGACTCCCTGCTCGGCGTCGACGGTGCCATGGACCAGCGCCAGGTACACCTTCTGCACCGTCCGTCGCTCAAACTGACCCCCCAGGCAGCGGTGGGCAGCGGCGCTCTTGGCGAAGACGATCACGCCGCTGGTGTCCTTGTCGATCCGGTGGACAATGAAGAGTTTCTCATCCCGCTGGGCACAGAGCATCTCGTACAGCGATTCATTCCGCTCGCCCGGCTGCCGTTCCGGGATAGACGACAACCCTTCCGGCTTATTTACCGCTATAAAGTCTTCGTTCTCAAAGAGAATCTCAAACATAAGCAAGGTAAAAGGGAAAAGGGCAAACGGAAAAAGGTGACAGTGCAGACCAAGCCTCCGCACTTTTTACTTTTCACCTTTTACTTTTTACTTTCACCGTAGTGTTACCTTGCCCGGCGTACCGACTGCAAGAAAAAAAGCGGTCCGGAGGGTGGGTTCAGGTCGCGAACGCAGAAACCGCGTTGAGGAATGGCTTATCTCAGGAGTCCTCCTCCGCGGGAGGTGTCGGGCGTTTTGCCTTGGAGGTGGGTTTCCGCGCCTGCGGGCTTGGTGCCGGAGGCGCGGCCGCCCGCGCGTGCGCGTCTCTTGCGCCCCTGTGGCCCTGGAGCACTTCGATCAGCCGGTTGTAGCCTCGGACCATGAGCTCGAACCGCCCCATCAACTGGTCAATGACTTGATCCTTCTGGGCCTTGTCCCCGTGCGTCATCGGCAGCAGCCAGGTCTCCATGGCCCGGAATTGCTCTTCCAGCACCGCAATCAACGTGTTCGAGTCGTGTTCGGCCCTCTTCGCCTGCTGGAGTCTTTCCGCGTCGGTCTGGCTCAGGCCCTGCTGCTTGACTTGGGCAATAAGTTGGTCCATCTTCGCCAAGACATCCTTGGCTGCCGCCTGCAAGTGATCCTCGTGGGGTGCGCTCTGCGGTTGCGGCTGTCGCAGGGTGGTAACGCCCTCGGCGAGGACCTCTTTGATCGAGTCCAGCCCGGCGGTGAAGGCGTTCAATTGCCGGACGATCTTGTTGACCTTGTCTTCACTGTCGCCGCCCAAGAGGAGGTTTCGGCCGAACGTCTTTCTGATCGCCTCCCAGCGTCGGCTCTGCTCCTCGTCGAGCCGCCCGGTGAGCTCGCGGAACTTCAGCAGGTTCGACTCCGCGCCGGTCGTGAGCATCTGCGCGTCCTGCTCGTAGGTGGAACAGACAAGCGTCCAAAGCTCGGCCTCGTTCATGACCGGCAGCACCCGGGCGGCGATGCGGTTCATATTCCGGTAGGAGCCCTGGAGCAGGAAAGGCGGCTCGGCCCGGTATTCGTCCGCTTGGCTCGCCGACCGGATGTACTCGCGGTTGACCTTGAGCACAACGTCGCGGACCACCAGGAGCTTCTTCAGGGTCGCCACGTATTCCTGGACCTCCTCGGCGGTGTAGTTGCCCTCGAAGTCGAGTCCCTCCCGCTGATCGGTCTCGGCGATCTTGAGAATCGTATAGGCGTCGCGCTGGCTGCGGCGCGTCAGCTTCTCCAGCACGGGGTTGGCGGTGAGGCAGTTCTCGATATAGCTCAGGACGAACTGATCATAATTGTCGCCGACGATGTCGCCGATGTTGTACGTGTCGGCGCGGTTGGCCAGCATGTCGGGGATGCGGAACCGTTTGCCGCTCTCCGTGTAGGGATTGCCCGCCATGACGACGCACGCCCGCTTGCCCCGCAGATCGTACGTCCGCGCGCGACCGCGATAGACGCCCTCGATACGTCGCTGGGCATCGCACAGCGAGATGAACTTCTGCAGGAACTCGGGCTGGGTGTGCTGGATGTCGTCCACATAGATCATCACATTATCGCCCATTTCCAGGGCCAGATTGAGCTTCATCAGCTCCGCGCGGGCGGCCGCGTTGGGCGCTTCGCCCGGATCGAGCGACACGACCCGGCTGCCCACGGCGGGACCGTTGATCTTCACAAACGTCAGGCCCAGCCGGTTGGCGACATATTCCAGTAGCGTCGTTTTCCCGTACCCGGGCGGGGAGATCAGCAGCAGCAGCCCCTGGCGGTCGGTGCGCTTCTCCTCGCCGGCGGCACCGATCTGCTTGGCGAGATTGTCGCCGATCAGGGGCAGGTAGATCTGGTCGATCAGCGTGTTCCGCACGAACGTCGTGAGCACGTGCGGCTGGAACTCCTCGAGACGCAGCTCCTGGCTGTAACGCTCCACCAGCGCCTTTTTGCTCTTGTGATACTGCATGAACTGCGGTGCCACGTGCTGCTCGTGGTGCCGCAGCCGCACCATGAGATGGCAGTAGTTGAGGCGATAGGCGCCCTGCTCGAGGCGCGGGTGAGAGCCGACCAGGCCCGTCAACTCCCGCTCGACGCTCGCCGGGATCACCGTCCATTTCACCCCCATATGCGGCAGCAAGAGGGCCGCGATCTCCTCCGCGTACTCGCAGCGGTTGTGGCGGCCCGCATCCACCAGATACGACCGGGCCCAGTCGGCCAACAGGCGGAAGCTTCCGACGGGGTCCTGCGTCAAAGCCTGCATCGATTTCTGGAGGCTCTCGGAGAAACCCCGCTTCGTCAGGTGTTTCTCCACTTCGTCCTTCAAGCCGCACGCGGTCTGGCTGACCACGAACTCGTCCTCGCCCGCCAGCTCGTGAAAGAGATACTCCGCCGCCTCCCGGCTCAGCGCCGGCTCGCCGAGCCCGGTCGCCTCAACAAACCCGGCGAGGCGGCTCTCGATCTCGACGACGTAGCCGTCCTGCGCCGGACTGGGACCGAACAGCGCGTGGACGCATCCCATGCCCGCGATCCGGGCCTTGAGGATGTCCTTCTCTTCCTGCGGGATTCTGCCGGCGTGCCAGAAGACGGTCGCCAGGGCGCGCGCCCGCGTGCCGTAGCGAAGCAAACCGGCCGTCGCACGGATTTCGAGCAACGCCTGGAGGATCAGTGCGGCATCATGATCGTGAACGCCCTTGATATAGCCCTCATCGTAGCGCGGCCCCAGGAAGGCCTGGACGCGGGACAGGAGTTCCTGGGCCGGCAGGGCTCGGATTTCCTCCATCCGGGCCACCGGACCGGCCAGCAGGTCCAGGAGCATCTGGAACGCCAGATACTCGGCCCGATACACCTCCGGCGTCTCGGAGACCAGGCTCAATCCCCACACGGCCTTCGTCTGCTCCAGCGCCTCATCCTGGATCGCCTCGAAAAAGCCGGTGCCGGTGAGATGGAAGCACAGGTGCCCATCCTTCTGGACGATGGTCCCTTCGAGGGGCTGCCGATTGACGGCAAACCGGTGATTCCCCAGCCGAAGGAGGGTGTCATCTTCCTCGTAGAGGGCCTGCTTGTCCTTCAGTTGCCGGACGGTGTCCTGGTGGATGGTCTTGAGCCGATTGGCAATGTCCTCGGCCTTGACGGCGTCCCCGAGGACTTTCAACTGCTCGATGGTCTCGCGCACGCGGTCGATCATGAGATCGGAGGCGAAGTACCCATGGATCTGGTCGAGGTCGGACAGGCCGCGGGCCCGGTTCGTGACGCCCTTGAGAATCCGCTCGGCCGAGGCCATCAGCGCGGACGCCCGCTGGTTGCGCTCGGCGATCAGGCGAACCTTGCGGGACTCGAACGCGTCGCACAGTTCCTCGCGCTTCTCCGTGAGCTGCATGAGGAAGTCTTCAAAGTCCGCGAACCGCCCCTCCAGGGTCTCAAGCTGCACCATCGCCTTGGCGAGATATTCCTGGCACTTCTCCGGCGTGTCACACACGTCGAGGTAGCTGATCACCGACTGATCGATGAGCTTGAGCTGCGCGGCGAATTCGGCCTGGCCTTCGACCCGGCCCAGCTCGTTGCGCTTATTGGCCAGGGCCGATTTCACCTGGTTGACCTGCGCGTAGACCAGCGCGATGTGATCGATGACGGCGATCGTCTGGGTCGCGTCCTCGATCTTGAGATTGCTGACCACGTCGGTGAGCATCTCCAGCCCGACCGCCGTCTCGGCCACCTGCTGCTGCAATTGCTTCGCGTCTGCCGCCTTCGCCAGCCCCGGCACGCGCTGCTTGTGCTCCTCGGCCTTGCGGCGGTAGGGATCGAGCGATTCGGGCTGCACCAGGAACTCCACGCACAGGCGAGAGAGCTTCTCCGTATGCTCGGCGACCTCGTTCTCCAGGGCCGC
Organism: uncultured Pirellulales bacterium; assembly: GCA_964354535.1. Lineage (GTDB taxonomy): Bacteria > Planctomycetota > Phycisphaerae > Sedimentisphaerales > Anaerobacaceae > PLanc-01. Next base: position 8,186 of record CAYHAJ010000241.1, on the reverse strand, counting down.
AACCCTCTCCAGGTCGGCGTAGCGGAGGTCCCGCAGGGAGATGACCGTGCCGCGCAGGGCGCGGAGCTTCGCGAGAAACTCGACGAACACGCCGATCTCCTCGAGGTGATCGTAGTCCAACGCGGCAATGATCTCCCGCACGTTCCGGCCGACCCGGTCGATCTCGGCCTGGGTATTGGCCCGGGTGCGAACGACCTTCTCGTACTCATCGACCGCCGCCTGCGCCGCCTGCCGGATGCCCTCCAGGGGCTCGTCCAGGCGAAAGGTCGCGGGCGCGGCGATCCAGAAATAGGCGTCCTGGATCTCCTCGGCCTTGCGGGCAAGGTCCAGGTAGAGATTCACGTAGGATTCTTCGCGGCCCGTGAGGGCCAGGATCTCCGTGCACTCGGCCATGCCGCGGACGATGTCCCGGTTGCCAATCTTGTACAGCTCGGTCTCCTGCCGGATGGGCACCTGGAAGTCCGGTCCGTAGAAGGGCGTCTGCCAGACCTGCACGACGTGGTGCCTCTTGGGTTCGTTGTCGGCGCGGAAGTGGACGAGCCGGCCGTCCTCGAAGAGCGAGTAGCCGCTGCAGACTACGGGCGTGCCGACCTTCTGCTCGATCAGGTTGTACGAAAGCAGGACGTACACGCCGGCGTCGCGATTATGGAAGACGTAGAGGTAGTCCTCGCCATTGGGGGAGTCCACGCGTTTCTCGAAGACCATGTCGTCCACCTGGACTTCGAACTGCTTGAGCTCGCCCGTCTGAAGGTAATACCCGCGGGAGAAGATCAGCCCATGATCCTCCGGCAGCAGCAGGCAGGCATGCTCGATGGCGTCGAGGCGGATGGCCTTGCGGACCTTCTCGTTATAGAGGAAATAGCGGAACCGTTTTTCCTCATACGGCCGCACCTTCAGAACGATCACATGGCCGACGACCGCATAATAGATCTCCGCGTCGCTGAGCGTCTGGTCCGGATTGTCCACGGGCTCGGTGTAGATGCCCGCCCCGGTCTCGGTGTTATCCTCGATCTTGATGGTCAAGTCCCCGCCCACCGTTTCCACAAAGAGCCGGTCCTCAATCGAGATATGAGGATTCTTGCCCGGGCGGATCATGTCCTGTGTCGTCCGGCGCCACTCGAACTGATGCTGCGCCGGGAAGACGTACTCGTGCTCGCTGCGGGCGTCCACATAGTGCAGTGTACCGCCCTGGATCAGCCATTTGAACGTCTTGACATCCGCGCCCTCCTGGCCCACGCGGAAGACCAGGTACAGATGGTGCCCGATCACGGAGAACTTGGCGAAGGCCGTCCGCCGGTAGTACCGGTAGAGGTTCTTGAAATCGGCCTCGAATTGCGGGTCCCGGATCGTTTCGAGCGGACACGACACGAACGCGCTGCCCTTCCACTGATAGAGGGCGAACACGTCTTCCAGCCGGGTCTCCGCCCGCAGGCCGACGAAGACGTTGTACCCGAAGAGGACGCGGTCCCCGATCGTGACCATGTCCCGGGGCACGCAATTGTTGCCGGTCGAGATGCGCTGGCTGGACAAGAGGCGGGTCTCGACGGCGCCGAAGACGTCCTTACGAGCCTGGTTGAGCTTCTCGAGCCGGCCGCGCAGGTCCTTGTCGTGGTGGGCGAGCCGGCCGCGCAGAATCTCGTACGTGCCGTTGCGGATCTGGCCGGTGTCCTGGGGACTGCCAATCTCCTGATTGGCCTTCGGGGAAGAGCCGCTCGGGAGAGCGGCGTTCCCGGGGGCGTTTTGGCCCGTGCCGTTGGTTTCCATTTGTCACGTCCTCTCCAACGTCACGGGGTCACTTGGCGAGCGGGCCGGCCACCCAATCGCGGGCGGGGTTCTCGCCGATTCCCAACTCCTTGATCGTGTTGAGAATGCCACCGAGGACGCCTTTCTGCTCGCTGTCCGCCTTGGCGATCAGCTTCAGCACGAGCGCAGAGATCGTCAGGTTCTTGATGTCCTCCGTGCGCAAGCCGAACTGTGCGACAGACTTGCAGATCTGGCTGCGGGCGGCCTCCGCATCCGGCGACAACAGTGTCCGCCGGACATCGCTCAGGACCTTGCTATGCGTGACCATGCCGTCGACGCTCTTGCCGGTCGTGATGGAATTGACCAGCCGCTCGAAGAACCGGTTCTCGCCGCCGACGATCTCGATCTTGGCGGATTTGAGGCCCTCGGCGACGATCTTGGCCTGCTCCTGGGCGATTTGCTTGCGGATGTTGATCTCGGCCAGCTCGATGTCCCGGTCCTTGTTGAGCCGCAGCTTGAACTCCTCGTGCTCCTTGCCCACGGTGTCGAAGAGCTTCATGGCGTCGGCCTTGTCGCGAATGCCGTCGGCCTCCGCGTGGTACTTGAGCTCCAGCACCTTGGCCTCCGCGGTTCCCTGCTTCTCAATCGCCGTCGCCTTGATCTGCATGACTTCCGCCTCTGCGGTGCCTGTGACCGCATGTTCCTTGACCGCGGCGGCGGCCAGGGTCTTCTTGGCCTCGCCGTTCTTCTCGGCGGCCTGGACGTTCGCCTGGGCCTCGATGAGCTGCTGCTGGGCGTAAAACTCGGCAGCCTTCTTGGAGGCCTCCGCCTCTTTGATGTTCTTCACGAGAGCCTGCTCGGCCTCTTCCTCGGCCTTGGTGATTTCCACCTTCTTGTGACGGTCCGCCCCGGCGAACTCGCGGACGTCCTTGATCCGCTCCTCTTCCTCGGCCACGGACTTCTCGACCATCACCCGCTCGCGCACGACGACCTGCAACTGCTTTTTCTCCCCCTCGACCACCTTGTCCTTGCCGACCTGGGCGATGGCCACGACCCGCTGGCGCTCGGTCGCTTCCAGGTCCCGGTCCCGCTCCACCCGCTGTATTTCGACGGCATCCGTCCGCTCCTTGCTCCGCTTGGCGACGATGATCTGCCGCTGCTTGTTCTCGTCGGCGACCGCGATCTCCTCATCCGCCGCGATCCGGGCCTTCTCCGATTTCTCGCGCTCGGCCGCCTGGACCTTCTTGGCCTCCGCCTCTTCCCGGGCCTGCACGGACGCGATCTCGCGCTTCTGCTTGGCCTCGGCCTCCGCCAACTGCCGGTTGAGCTCCAGAATGGCCTCTTGGGCCTCGACGTTCTGGCGGGTGATGGTCTTGTCCTTTTCCCGCTCGCGGGCGTTGGCCAGCTCGAACTGCTCGGCCGTCAGGATCGTGATCTTCTTGATGCCCTCGGCATCGAGAATATTGTCGGGCTTCAGGAGAGCCTTGTCGGTCTGTTCGAGGTAGTCGATCGCGGCGTCCTCGAGGATGTACCCGCTCAGGTCGGTCCCGATGATCTCGAGGATCTGCTCGCGGAACCGCATGCGATTCGTGTAGAGCTCGGAGAAATCGAACTGCTTGCCCACGGTCTTGAGCGCCTCGGAGAACTTCGCGTCGAACAGCTCCACGAGGGCTCGGCTGTCGGAGGCCCGGACGCAGCCCAGGGACTGGGCCACTTTCACCACGTCCTGCATGGTGTTGTTCACCCGCACGAAGAAGGCGACCACGATATCCGCCCGCAGGTTGTCCTTGCAGATCAGGCCCTGCTCGGCGCGCCGGTCGATCTCAATCCGTTTGACGGAGATGTCCATGTACTCGACACGGTGCAGGATCGGGATCACGAACATGCCGGAGAAGCTGACCCGGGTCCCGCCGATGCCGTTGCGAATCAACGCCTGTCCCTGGCACACCTTCTGATAACACTTGATCAGCAGGGCCAGGAACCCCACGCCCAAAAGGACGATAAAGACAATGATGGTGGTCACTACCGCATTCGTAAACATGTCATCTCTCCAAATCCACGCGGGCTATCCGGTATGTTCCTTTGGCGTTGTCGCGTGCGACCACGACGGCCTCTTCGCCTTTCTGGAACACGTGTGCATCCCGGGCCAGGACGTTCAACACAATCGGGGCCCCGTTCGTGGGCACCTCGGCCTGTCCCATCTTCTCCCGGGTCACCTGGGTCGTGACGACCCGGCAAACCCTGCCTACCACGTCGCCCGGGGCATTGTAGTCCTTATTCAACAGGAGATAGAACGTTCGCAGCGGCAGGGCCACGAACTTGAGCACCAGCGTACTGACCGCAAAATCACCGATGAAGATCGCCACCGCCATCGCCCCCGAGCCGTCGGGGTTCAGATAGTGGTTGCCGAGCATGGAAAACGTCCACAAGCTCAGGACCATGATGCTCACTAAGAGCATCGTCGGGACTTCCCCGAAGTAGAGAAAGTGCAGGACCGAGTGGAAAAGGCTCGGCCCGACGCCATCCAGGTCGGTCCCGGCGTCGACGCTCCCGTCCGCGTCCACGCTCGCATCCACATTGGCCCCCCAGTGCAGATCGCCACCGGGATGCTCGAGGTGGAACAGGTCGAGGTGGAGCAAGCCGAGAATCACCAAGATCCAGTACAGTCCGAGGACCAGCAGCAGCACGGTGAACAACACGGTCACCGGGGCAAAGGCGGCTGTGATAAACTCGATCATGTTCGAGCCCCTTCACAAACACGGGCGGCGCATCCACCGTTCGCGGCCGGAATCCCGACCCTGAGAATCTGGGCAACCTCGCGCACCATCCATCACGCTTCGCGATCTTCCTCCCGCCACAGGAGGCCCAAGGCCACTGTGAGCACATTGTCAGCATCTGTACCGCCAGAGACAGACTCTGTCAACTCGAAACCTTCCCCGCGGCCCCCCAACGCATACTTCCGCGTGGGGACCCCTGGTCCACTCCATCAGAATAGACGCCCAGAAACGAGAAAGGATCATTCGAGGAAGCAAAGACGAAGGGAAAAGGGGAAAAGTAAAAAGTGAAGACGGAGGCACCGCCGTCCGGACCGCAAGAAAAAAAGCGGCCGATAGATACGCGAACCACGCGAACAAAACATGTGCGACAGCCGCCGTGGCGAGGGCGACCCGCGCTTGGTCCAGACAGGTCTTGCGGACCAGATGTCATTGCGAGCGAAGCATTGTCATTCCCGCGGAGGCGGGAAGCCGCAATCCCAACTGAAAACTGGGAACTGACAACTGACCACTGCTTTTCCACCACGGAGGACACGGAGAAAAAGGACCGGACACCCCTAATTCTCACCGACTGTTATTCTTCCGACACAGACTCGGAGCCTTGTACCGATAGCGTCGGCTTGGCCGCTTCACGTCCCTGCACAAACCACCGCTGCAAGACGTCGGCGAGCTGTTCGCGCACGCGCTCGTCACTGGTGCGGCTCTCCGCCAATTCTCGGAATCGTGCCAGAGCCTTGTCCATGCGGACATTGACGCGATCTAACAGCTTGAAACATGGACCCGTGTCAGCGGGCAGCTTCACCTTGCCGCTCACGCCCAGATTGGCCAAACGCACGATCAGTTCGGCCTGCGCGTGAGACGGACAATCGACAGGGGACTTGCGGGACTTCCCGAAATAGACGGTGTCCGGGTCGAACATCGGCGACGGCGACAATACGGCCGGACGGTCCTCCGGAATATCCACCAGTACGTTGGACTCGCGGTACTGACCAACCCACTCTCCCAAGGGAGTGGCGTCTTCGAGTCCGGCGGCATCCCAGATGTCGGCCGCCAGATCATGAACACTGAACCGCTGGTTATTGGATTTGGCGCGTTGCTGCATCTTCTCGATTTCGACAACCCGAATCTCGCGGAAATGACAGGCTGTGGCTTCGTAAAGGCGGCCGATCAACTCATCACGTTCCTTGGGATCCGCCACGCCCAGCAGTTCGAAGACGGCGTCATCCAAATCCCGGCGATCTCGCTGCTGCAATTCGTCCGAGAGCACCAACGGCCCGGCGGCAATTCTCCTCGCGCGATCGGGCGTGTGGCAATCCATCAACTGCTCTTCCACCAACCGACCTACCTCGCGCTTGCTCATGCGCTCCAAGGCATCGGCAAGACGCTTGGCTACATCGGCCGAGATGCCACGCGGGTCAGGCACCTCCAGTAGGTTTACGTCCACCACCTCTGTTTTGAGATTGCCCTCTGTCCCCGCAAAACGACCGTAGAACGTTTTGAACAGGCCGACGAGAGTGGAATTCAGGATGGCCACAAGCGATTTTCGCTCTTGAGCGTTGAGACAGTTTGACGCCACGTCGTAGAGATTGCAGTTGCAGATGACCTCTGCCGGATTGGCCGGGACGATATGGCGGTACTGCTGCGATTTGGGCCAGAAAGCAAAACCTGGCTTCACGAGTTTCGTCAGGTCATACCACGGATCGCGAGCCGCGCAGGTTGAGCGTTCAGGTACGGGCTTGCCTTTTGACTTCTCGGATGCGAACGTCGCGGTCATGCCGTAGCGGAGATATCGCCAGACCCAGGGCGATTTCGCTTTGAGCTTGTCCATCGGCTCGCCAACCAACAGCACGACGCGGTTCAAGTCTTGTCCATGAACCACGGGGCGGTCCAGTTTCATCAGACTGTGGACTTCCGGCGCCAGGTACTTCGCTTCCATGGGATGAACACTGCCATCGCCCGCGTCAATGATCTTGATCTTGCCGGATTCTACCTCTTTACGTGGTGCGCCGCCCGCGTGTTGCCGAAAGATACGGTCGCCTTCGTGCTTTGCCAGTATCTTGGCAGTCACATCCTTGGGCATGAAGAAAGCATCACACCCGCTGGTTATACCTCTTCGGATTATGGTTATCTCACCGAGAGCAACAAACCGATCGGCGAAGCGGTTCATGACTTCGAAGTAGATGTCCGGGGCGCGGACGTACCGGCCCCATTTGCCCGCGTGATACTCGCCGTTCTCCTTGCCACGTTTCGCTGGCTCGGCCGAGGCTGGCACGTCCTCCTCAGTCTCCGGCTCATGCCCATTTTCATACTCCGCCGCCAGTGGCTCCAAGTCCACATCGCCCAAGATCACGCCGGCGCGGACGCCGTCGTTCCACAGGTCGCGCTGCGTTTTGATGATGATGCGCATGTCCTGGTCTCGATGGTCGGTTTCTACCCCCAAGATCCGATATCGCAATGCCTCTACGGAAGCTTGGCGGGAGTCCTCGTTCTGGCCGGGTGGGACGCCGATCATGTCTGCCAGCCTGCGCGAAAAGCGCACGAACCGGACGCGGTTCTCCATGCGTTCCGTCTCATCATCGCAGCGTTGCAGGATGGTCACGCAAGTCTTGACGCGTGCATCTTCAAACCACGGCTCGGTCGCGCTTTCCATGATCGCCAGAATCTTGAAATGTCGAAGTATCCAGCCCTGAAGCTCAAAGCCGTACTCGACGTCCAGCCACGATGAGCTTGTCAGGAAGCCAAAGTAGCCGTCGGGCTTGAGAAGACGGGTAGCGGCGGGCCAAAAGTAGCAGTGGAGATCGCTTCGACCGCTCAACTCCAGACCGGGCCATGCTTGGCTGGCAAGTTGGCCGAAGCGACTCTTATCTGTCTTTTCAACTTTCTCCTGTCGGACATAGGGCGGGTTGCCAACGATTGCATCCAGTTCCGGCAACAATATCGGCGTGTGCTCTGAAGAGTCACTTGGTACAGGAATCGCGCAGAACGGCTCTTCCGCCTTGACATCGAAGAAATTGCATCTCGCGATGCGCGGGTAGTTAGCCTCGTCATTGATCTCCCGAGCCGCAAGGTTCAGTGTTGCCAGATGTGCGGGATAAAGGGCAATATCACAGCCGAATAGTTCGCTGAGCAGGTCGAGGTGTGGGCGAGATGGGTCGAGGTGACGCTTGCGATAGTAGGCACGCACGAGGAAACTGCCTGATCCGCAGGCCGGATCAAGGACGGCATCGGAAGCGCTTCGAACGCAGAAGCCGTTGATCAAGTCTACTACATCATCGCCTGTGAAGTGCTGGCCAAAGCGGTGACGCTCGTCCGGGCCAATCAGCTTCTGAAAGATACGTCCCACTACATCGGAGGGAACCTCGCGGAAATCGACCGACTCGATTCCCCGCAGCATCCCGCGCCAAGCGTCCAGAGCCGTATCGGCGTGAAAGACCAGACCGGCGGCCCAGTCTTGTGCCTGAGGCATCAGGATCGGTTCATAGTCGCCGCTACGATCCACAGCCCGCTGGAACAGGCGATTGAACGCCGCTAACCCGCATATTTCATCGGGGTCGGTAAACCCTGCGGACGGCCGAATTCACGACAGGATGTGACCAAATATGATTTCCCGGCCGCCCTCGGCGCACACCACCCCCTTACCCCCGACCCGGCACCAGGATTTTCCCCGCG
>CAYHAJ010000240.1:0-9540 GCA_964354535.1 uncultured Pirellulales bacterium | reverse complement strand
CCTCGCCCGCGGACCCAGTACGACGTATCGCCTGGAAAAATTCCTCCGCCGGCACCGCTGGCAGACCATCGCCGCGTTGGCCACCGTAGTCCTCGCTGGTGCGGCGGTGGTCGTGCTCTCCCTGTGGAATCGGGACCGGCTCCAACTGGCCGAGGCCGAAGGCTTCCGGGATCGCGGCATCTTGTCCCAAGCGCGCGAGCAGTACGCCAAGGCCGAACGTGAAGCTGCCCTGGAGACGATCAAGCCTGTCTTGGGCAGCCAGCACGTCGGACCCGAAGCCCAGCTTCTCCAGGCCGGCATTCTCATGGACAACCGTCGATCCGATGAGGCCGTGACCATCTTGAGGAGTTTGCTTGAACAGCGCCCGGAGATCGCTGGGGCGGCCCATGCCCTTTTGGCCCGCATCCTCTGGGAGACGGGAGCGGCGAATGCCGAAAAGCTCCAAGAGATCGAAGAGCATCGCCGACAGGCCGAGGCTTTGCTGCCAGAGACGGCCGAGGCGTATTTCCTGCGGGCCATGACCGCCCTGACGGTGAAAGAGCAGCTCGCTGCCCTCGACCGAGCCTTGGAGTTGGATGCCAAGCATTACGAGGCCCGTCGGCTGCGGGCCTTCGCCTATTATGCGTCCCGCAAGTACGAACGTCTGAACGAGGATGCGGTGGTCATGAAGACGCTGCGCGATCGTGACCCGCTGGGCTACTCCCTACGTGCCGCCGCCCTGCGCGAGCTGGGCCGATCCAAGGAGGCCATCGCCGATTACGACAGGGCGCAGTCCCTCACGCCTCCGGACGATCCACAGTACCTCGATCTATCCACCCAGAAGTGTGAGACGCTGCTGTACATGGGCGACTTCGAAGGCGTCATCGCGGCCAGCGAAAGGTGTCTCACGTTCTGGCCCGACCAATCCGTCTTTCGCCATCACATTTTCTGTGCTCTGGCCGCCTTGGGCGACTATGACAAGGCCACCACCCTGTACCGCCAGATTGTCGGTCCCGGCTACAAGGCCCGCACCAGGTTCCGCGATTGGTGCGCCAAGTACGTCTTTGACACCCTTGAGGCTGGGCGGTCCTGGCACTTGGCGGGCCGCACGCCTGCGGGGGCCGCCTTCCTGCCGCTGATCGAGGCCGAGGAGACCTATCGCGGGCTCTCGGCCAAGGCCCGGCGTGTCATCACCGACGGCTTCACCGCCCAATGGTCGCCCGATGGCAGCAGGCTGGCCTTCAGCCTGGGGGTCCACGGCTACAGCGGCCTGGCGGTTTATGATCCGAGGTCGCAGGAGACCGAATTGCTGATCGTCCCGGGCAAAGATCCGGCCTGGTCAGCGGATGGGCGGCAGATTGCCTTTGTCCGTGATTGCGAGGCCCTTCGCCTTTCGGAACTCGCGGCGGCCGAACGCAGAAGCCAGTTTCGCTCCTATGCGACCGAGGAGGTCTGGGTCATCAACGCCGACGGAACCCGGCCAAGACGCCTGGCCACCGGCGGCTGGCCCTCCTGGAGCGCCGACGGACGACAGGTGTACTATCAATCCCGTGTGGACCACATGCTGTACTCAGTCTCCATTGAGGGAACCTCGGCCGCACCGAAACCGGTGTTTGCCTCTTCCTGCGATCACGCCGCTCTATCGCCCAACAGTCGCCGCGTGGCTTATGTGGAAGGGAGTGCCTTCCGGATCACCGACTTGAGCACCCACTCCTGCATTGCCGCCTGGGCTGCTCCCCTGTCAATCTGGGGTGGCAATTGGTCTCCGGATGGGCGCGAGTTCAGTTTGGGTGGCCCTAATAGGAGCGATGATCGAACAGGACTGTGGATCTACGACTTGGACCGCCGGGAAGCCTCCCAGGTTTTCGGTGGCCAGATCACCAATGCTCGTTGGTCTCCCGACCGGACGGAACTGCTCTTGTCCTTAGGCACGCCCTGCTTTGAGATTTGGGCGGCCGACCTGGACCCGAGTGTTTCAACCGTCGAGTCCCTGGGCTCCCGCCGGACACTCAATGAGCACTTCCGGGAGATGATTGCCCTATATTCCCGTAGGATCAGAAGCGACCCCCAAGACGAACACGCCTACTCTATGCGCGCCCGGTACTACGATTGTCTGCACGAGCGGGCCAAGGCCGAGGCCGACTTGCGCCGCTGGTCCGCCCTCCTGAACCGTGGCGTGTCGTCGGGTTTCCGGTTCAGCGGGCCGTGGACGCTCCTGCGTGCGGTCAACGGTCCATTCGGCTATCAACTCGTGGTCTTCCTGGAAAGACAGGAAAATGGGATTCCTACATTGCGTGTTGCCTTTGGGCAGAAGGGAAGGTGTGAGATGAGATCGTTCGAGATTCCGATGGTCGTAGCGTCCTTGGTAGGTCTGTGTTTTCTCTCCGGTTTTGATGCGTCGCCTGCCCGCGCGAATTTTACCTTCGGATCGCCGCAAAACCTGGGGCCGGTGGTCAACAGTCCCCAGGACGATATGTGCCCCAGCGTCTCCGCGGACGGCCTGGCACTTCATTTCTCCTCCAATCGCCCGGGCGGATCGGGCGGGTTCGATCTGTGGGTGAGCACGCGGCCCAGCACCGAAGCGCCCTGGGGCGCGCCCGTGAACCTCGGCCTGCCGGTGAACTCGGCGTATGATGAATGGTCGCCGAGCATCTCTTCCGATGGCCTGACCCTGTTCTTCTCTGACCCCTGGAATTCGGGCTACGGTAGGTTGCGGCCGAATCGTCTGGGTGCCTCCGGCAACATTTGGATGGCCACCCGCCCCAACGTCAACGCCGCCTGGAGCGAGCCGGTGAACCTCGGACCTGCCATCAACGGCTATGGTTCGTTCGATCCCTCGATCTCCGCCGACGGTCTGTCGCTCTATTTCGGCTCTTTCGCGCCGGGCTCTCCGACCGGCAAGTGCAACATCATGGTGGCGACGCGCTCCTCGACGGTCGAGCCCTTTGGGAACCCGGTGTACCTCCAGATTTTCCCGAGCACCTACGCCACATGGCCGAGTATCTCGTCCGACGGACGCGCCCTGTTCTACACCCTGTTGGATTCTTCCCCCGGGGGATCCGGCGGCTTCTGGGTCACGACGCGCAAGACTCCTAACGGCGGTTTTGGCCCCCTGACGCGGCTACCCGACTGGATCAATGTCAACAGTATTTGTTCGAACGTTTCCGCCGATGGCTCCACCCTCTATTTCTCGTGTGGGTGGAACGTCCGCGGTATACCCGGGCGGCCGGGAGGGATGGGCTGGGGGGACCTCTGGCAGGCCGCCATCCTGCCCATCGTCGATTTCAACGGGGATGGCAAGGTCGATGCGGCCGACTTGGCGATCTTGGTGGCCGACTGGGGGAAGAGGGATTTCCCGTGCGATATCGGCCCCTTCCCCTGGGGCGATGGCGTCGTGGATGAGAAAGACCTGAAGGTCCTCATGAAATACCTGATGACCCCCGGTCCAGGCGCCTCGGACGCGCCTCGCGATGCGATCCTGAGCTGGATCTCTCCCTCGTTCGCTCCGGCCTGTGATGTCTACTTGGGGACATACCTTGAGGCGGTCAACAACGCCAACCGAGCCAATCCCCAGGGCGTGCTGGTCAGCTTGGGACAAACGGCGACCACCTGCGATCCCGCAGGTCTCCTGGACTACAGCCGGACCTACTATTGGCGCGTCGATTTCGTGATCCCCGGGCCCACCCCCACCATCTACAAAGGGCCGGTCCTACAGTTTACGACCGAAGCCTTTGTGTACCCGATCAAGAACGTCACGGCCAAGGCATCCACTTCGCAAACCAATATGGGTCCGGAGAAGACGGTGGACGGCTCGGGACTCGACAAGAGCGGCGGACATTCGACGGATGAGAAGGACATGTGGCTGAGTCTGGGCGTACCGCCGGACTGGATTCAATATGAGTTCGATCAGGTCTATGCCCTGCACGAGCTGTGGGTGTGGAACTCGAACCAGATGGTGGAACCTTTCATCGGCTTCGGGGCCAAGACCGTCAAGATCGAGTACTCCACCGACGGCACAACGTGGACGCCTTTGGCCAACGTGCCGGAGTTTGCCCGTGCACCCGGCCAACCCGGCTATACGGCAAGCACCATCGTCAGCTTCGACGGGGTCTCGGCCAAGTGCATCAAGCTGACGATTGAGAAGGGCTGGGGCACCACGCCGCAGACCGGCCTGAGCGAAGTGCGGTTCTTCTATATCCCAGACCGACCTGCCGCCAAGCCGTAAGACCTGTAGGGGTAGCCCCCTGTGGCTACCGCAAGACTGGGCAGGCACGGGGAGGGACCCCAAACGCGATACATCGCGTTTGGGAAGGGCTCCCACCGGCGAAATAATGCCGGTGGGGTCCCGAACCCGGCCTGCCCCTACGCACAAGGACACAAGGACAAGGGCCGGCCTGGTTCCAGCGCCGCGGTGCGGCGTGGCGGAGCCGCCGGCCTCTATTCTCTCGGCCACATGGACTACTGACAGGGATCCGTCAGAAGGCAAAGACCAGGCCGGCCTGGAGCTCGACCTGCCGGAAGCCGTCGCTGTCGATGTTCACCGGGACTGAGAGCGTGCGCGCGCTGGGCGATCTTTGGATTCTGGCCGAAGGACAGAGCCAGATGCCCGACGGCAGCCCGGCTACCATGCTCATGACGCTCGGCTATGACCCGCAGAAGGAACGGTTTGTCGGCGCCTTCATCGGGTCGATGATGACCCATCTGTGGCTGTACGACGGCGGGTTGGACGCCGCTGAGAAGGTGCTGTCGTTGAACACCGAGGGGCCGGACATGGCCGCCCAGGGGAAAATGGCGAGGTTCAAGGATGTCATCGAGTTCCAGAGCGACGACCATCGCGTGCTGCGCTCGCACATGCTGGGTGACGACGGCAAATGGCATGAAGTCATGACGGGTCACTATCGGCGGCGGAAATAAGGTCTTGTGGAATTGGTTGCCGCGTGTGAAAGGAATACCTTCGCCTCGCGTGCTAACGTCTATGGGCACGGACATAGGCACGTAGGACAGCGTTGATCTTGGTCTGGTAGCCCTTTCCCTGGCGTTTGAACCAGTCCAGGATGTCACTGTCGATTCGCAGCGAGACCAACTGCTTGCGCGTGAGTAGGCGCACTCTTGCTTCGCGGAAGAAGTCCTTATCCAACTCGGGGATGTCCGACGTATCGATCCTGTCGTCCGGCAGAGTGGCAAGCTTTCGCCAATCAGTGCGGGATTCTCTGGTAGTATTGGTCCCTTTCATACGTCCCGAAAGTCGATCCCATGCCTTCGGATGTTCTCCCGATTCTTCTTCTCATCCCATACGAAGGTCATGTTTACGGTGTATATACACAATGTAGCTACGTCAACTTCTTTCTGCCTTTGCGGACACACCATCAGCAGGCCCCGCGATCGTCTCGTCCGGACACCGGCCGCTGTACGTGTTGACTTCTTGAATTCTCCGGCGTTGACGCAGAAGTTCTATTTCTGGTATTATGGGACATTGTGTTGACTATTGCACTACGTGCGGCGGCACATCGCTTGGGCTTCGAGGAGGCTGGACACGGGACCTCCAGTAGCATACGGGACCTGTCGATATCACTTCTCGGCGTGGGATGATGCGTTCGCGGAATCCGCAAAGAAACGAGGCAGAGTCGGAGGTTGTGTCATGAGCGGCGGGAGAAAATGGCGGGTCGGCATCCTGGTGATTGCAGCTTTGTTTCCCCTTTCGGATCTCCGGGCCGGGCCGGTCGATCTGTCGCAAGTACAGAAAGTGACGAATGGTTTTCTGGCGGCGAAGACCGCCCGGGCGGCCCAGGGGCCGGGCGCGGGGGGCATCACGGTCCAGAGTGCGGGGCGCACGCCCGCGGGTTTTCGGCAATTGCGGGACGATGACGGTACACTCCTGGCCTACCTCGCCGATCTGGAGCCGCGCGGCTTTGTCGCACTGGCCGCCGACACGGACCTGGGACCCGTGATCGCCTATTCCTTCCGTACTTCGTTTCCCAGCGGCGTGGAGAAGAGGAATCCTCTGTACCGCATGCTCCGGGAGGATCTGCGGCTGAGGGCCAAGGCGTTGGCAGAGCATCCGGAACTCCAGCCGCGCCGGGCCGGCGAACTGTGGGCTCTCTACGCTGACGGCAAGCCGGGCATTGCGGTGGCGGCCTTCCAGCAGTGGCCGCCGGAAGGCACCACCTCCACGGGCGGCTGGTTGGAGACGGCCTGGGACCAGGGGGCGCCGTACAATCAGTTCTGCCCGGCGGATACGGTGGATGGCGGCCGGTCCTACACGGGTTGTGCCGCGACGGCCATCGCCCAGATCCTGAATTACCATCGGCGGTGCAACGTGGTTTTCGACGCGAATGACGCGTATACGATGTCCAGCGGCATGCGCATGGATGCGGACCACACCCTCTATGATTATCCCTCCTTCACGGCGTTGAACACCCACGTCCAGGCTATTCAGGCTGCGCATGCGGCGGGCACCAAGCTGAACGAGGTACAGAGCGCCGCCTTGTCCTTCGCCTGCGGGGTGGCGATGCAGATGGACTACTCCAGCGAAGGCTCCGGCGCTTCGCCCTTTGCCGCCGGGGACGCCGTGCTCAAGAAGTTCGGTTTCTACGCGGCCGATCTGTTCGGTGGCCTGACGGCCGAGGCGTGCCTGGTGTTGCAGGAGAACGTGGTCAATCGCCGGCCCGCGATGATCGGCATGCGCCCGCCCGACGGCTTCGGCGGCCACGCCGTCGTCTGCGATGGCTACAATACGGACGGGGAATATCATTTTAATTTCGGCTGGGGTTCCCGGTATCCCGGGCAGATCACCGAAGTCTGGTACCGCCCGCCCACCGATTTCTACCCCAACGATTTCGTCCTTACGGAGAGCGTGCTGAATATCCAGCCGCAGGAGCCGGCGCTCCGGACCGAGCCCGCCTCCTTGAGCTTCTCCGGCGCGCCGGGGCAGGAGTCCGACCCGCAGATCCTGCGGATCCGGAACAGCGCGGCGGATGTGCAGGTGAACTCCATCGCCAGTCCCGACGGCTTCGTCATCGCCACGTCGGACGTCTTCGCGAATCAGGTTCCCGCTTTCACGATGGCGAGTGCCGGGCAGACCGTCGCGTTGCAGGTGAAGTTCCGTCCGACCCGGGCGGGCGGCTATTATGGAACATTGGCGATCCACTACAACAACGGGAACGTGCGGTATGTGATTGTCCGGGGCTGGTCCTTCGCCGGTGGGACTCAGGTCGCGACCGGCACCGTCTCCGGGACCTGGTCGCAGGACAAGTCGCCCTATTTCGTGAATGGTCCCATCCAGGTGGCGGAGAACGCCGAGTTGGCGATCGACCCCGGCGTCAAGGTCTTCTTCACCGGGCCCTTCGGCCTGACGGTCGGCAAGCAGGCGAAGCTGACCGCCAAGGGCGGCGCCACCCATCCCGTCGAGTTCACCGCCTGGAACCGGGACGCCGGCTGGGGTGGCCTGCGGTTCGTCGGCTCCGGCAGCGATGATGTGCTGAGCTTCTGCTCCCTCACCTGGGCGAAGAAGACCGTGGGCCTGTTTCCGACCGAGCGGAGCGATGACGCCGGACCGACCACGGCGGACAGCTATGGCGGCGCGATCTACTGCTTGTCTTCGCACCCGACGATTGAGAACTGCCGGATCACGAACAACCTGGGCGACATTGCCGGGGCGATCTACTGCGAGGGCAGCTATCCAACCATTACCAATACGCTGATCGCGAACAACACCTCGCTGGGGGGAGTCCCCCGCTGCGGCGGCGTGTGCGTCTATGCCGCCGGGGCGGCCGAGCTGCGCAACTGCACGATTGTCCACAATTCCCCCGGCGGGCTCTTCGCGGGCTCCTGGGACGGCCTGAGCGCGACGAATACCATCCTCTGGGGCAACGAGATGTACCAGATCCAGACGGATCAGTCCGCCCCGACGGTGACGTTCTGCGATGTGCAGGGCGGATTCCGCGGCACGGGCAACCGCGACGTGGACCCCAACTTCCTCAGCCCCAGCGCGGGCGCGGGCATCGAATACGATGGTTCGGCCGCCAACTGGACGCTGCAGAGCACCTCGCCCTGCCTCAACGCCGGGACCCAGGTGCAGAACCTTCCGGTCACAGACCTGGCGGGAATGCTGCGGACCAGCAGCGGGGTGATCGACCTGGGTGCTTGGGAGAACCAGTCGGAGCTGCCCCTGCTGACGATCGCTCCCTCGGTCACGCCCGACGCGGGTTTCGTCCAGCTCCAGTCCAGTTCGACGATCCACCTCGACCTCACCAATACCGGCACGCAGAATCTCAAGGTCCACAGCCTGAGCATTACCGAGGGCGACCCGACGTTCTCCCTCGTGACACCAGTCGCGGACCACACCCTGGCGCCGGGCGCGTCCCTCCCGGTAGAAATCGCCTTCAAGCCGATGCGCGAAGTGGTTTACAGAGGCAAGCTCGACCTTCGCTCGACGGCCAGCAATGCCGGCCACGTGCAGATTGCGCTCAAGGGCATGGGGGTCTCGGGGACTCTCGTTCCCGCCGGGACGGTCAGCGGCGCCTGGAGCAAGGCGGCCAGTCCGTACGTGGTGACCGGCGATATCCGCATCCCCCGTGGCAAGACGCTGACCATCGAGCCCGGCGTTACGGTCAAGTTCGCGGGCCATTTCCGGTTCACCGTCGGCTACCGGGGGACCCTGCGCGCCATCGGCACGGAACAGGCCCCCATCCTCTTCACCGCCTCCGATAAGAAGGAAGGCTGGTACGGCATTCGCTTGATCAATACGGCGGCGGACGATACGCTGCAATACTGCACCCTCGAGTACGCGCAGAAGCCCTATGCCGGCGGGGGCGGCGTCCTCGACCTGTACGGCGGGGCCGTTCTCTGCTTCGCGTCGTGGGACGAGGAGCCCGGCTTCCCCGTGGCCTCCAGTCCCCGGATCGAGTCCTGTCGCCTGACGCACAATCACGCCTACACCGGCGGTGCCATCGCCTGTCTCGAAGGGTCCGAGGCGGTGATCGTGAAGAACACCATTCTCAACAACACGGCGGATTACTACGGGGCCGGCATTGCGGTCTACTACTCCGAGGGCACGATTGCCAACAACGTGATCGCACGCAACGCCGCCCAGATCGAAGGTGGCGGCATCAAGAACGTCCTCAGCAGCCCCACGATCACGAACAATACGATTGTCGCCAACCGGCCCAGCGCGCTGCAACTCGATCCCGGCATGGATGAATACGGGCACGCGTGGACTTCGCGGATCACCAACAACATCATCTGGAAAAACGAGATTGCCCAGTCGGACGCCGTGACGCCGGAGGAATACCAGATTCGCTTCAACGATATTCAGGGCGGCTGGGAGGGCGAGGGCAACCTCGACAAAGACCCCTGTTTCGCCAACCCGGAGGCCGACGATTACCGCCTGAAATCCCAGGCGGGCCGCTGGGACCCCGTGACCAGGGCATGGGTCGTAGACCTGGTGACCAGCCCCTGCATTGACGTAGGCGACCCCGCCTCAAGTGCCGGTCAGGAGCCGCAGCCGAACGGCGGGCGCATCAATCTGGGTGCCGAAGGCGGCACCGACCAGGCCAGCAAGTC
>CAYHAJ010000239.1:0-3247 GCA_964354535.1 uncultured Pirellulales bacterium | reverse complement strand
CCTAGCGCATGTTTGACAGGTTGTGTCGTAAGTCCTTGTAAAATAAGGGCTCCCTTTTCAATTTGTCACTATTTCGGACTGCATCCTACTTCTTTGCCATCTTTTTTCACCTCCTGCCCTTGCGAGAGGAGCGAGGCCTTCGGCGGGTCGATCTGGGTGATCCCGAGAGCCGTCATCACACGGCGGGCATCCCGGCTGCCGCCGCTCACCAGACGCAGCGTTTGGCCGTCCACGCTCAACTCGGACAGCCCCACCGAACGCATCGCCGCAAACGCCTCATTGACGCTCAGATCCGGCAGACTCTGCGACAACTGGTGGGCCAGGACCTGCTTCAAAAACAACGCCAGGGACGCCACGAAGATATGGGCCTGCACCCGGTCATCCTTGTGGTGATAGATCGGACGCATCTCGAGGACATCCTTGAGATCCCGGAACCCCTGCTCGACCGTATTCAACTGCTTGTAGCAGTCCAACGCCTCGGCGGCGGTGATCGTCGCACGATCCGTCTTGAGGAGGTACTTGCCTTCCCGCCGGGTCTCCGCCGCCAGCTTGGCGGCGTCTTCGAAGTAACGGAACTGGCCCGGACCAGCCGATTCCCAACTGTAGTAACGGTGGCCGTGGTGGCGTCCCAGTGCCCGAGCCGCACGGGCCCCAATCTTCACGGAGTCCTTCAATCGGCCCTCTCGGACCGCTTTGGAGACCGCCTCCAATTCCTCCTGGGCCCGGCCCATATCCCGCAGACGCAGCGCCTCTTCATACGCCTTACGCTCCGCACTGTCGATGACGAAGTACCGGTGGGACACCCCGGGCAGACGGACCTCTTGAACACGGTTGCCCTCATCCACCTGCTCCCAACGATCTTCGGATAAGGCCTCCAGGACCGACGCCGATTCCTTACACCGACGCCCCGCAATCCCCAGAAGGTAACAGAATCCATGCTCGGAGAGAAACTCCAGATTCTCGGGGCTGACCAAACCCCGATCGGAGACCACCATCACCTGGCCGATCTCAAACCGGTTCTGAAGGTCCTCCAGAACCTCCGGCAACGTCTTTTTCTCCGAGGCATTGCCGGCAAAGACATGATGCGCGATCGGGAACCCATGGGCCATCACCACGCCGATCAGCACCTGCACCTGCCGGGGCTTGCCGTCCTTGCCGATCCCGTGGCGACGCAGAACGCCCTTGGGACTCTTGCGACAGAAATACGTGCTGGTCAGGTCGTAACAGACCATGTCCACCTTCACATGGAACAGGTCGCGAACCCGATAGTACAAATGCTGCTCGATCTCGTCCTGGGCGGCGAACAGGGCATCCAGCGTCCGATACCACAACGCCAACTGGCGGTGGTGGACCTTGACCCGCTGCTGCTTGGTGATCGCCTCGGCCGCCAGCCAATCCGGCTCCCAACGGCGACCTTCCCGGTCGCAGACGAACGTGTGCTCCAGCCACTGCGCCAGGCCATGTTCACTGCCCGGCTCGCATAAGCGATGCGCCACCAGCACAAAGGCGGCGGCGCTGACCGCCACGTGCTTGCGACCGCTGCGACCGGACGAGTCGATGGCTTCATCCAGGTGCATCTGATCCCACAGAGATCGGCTCAGCAGGACCGGCCCCCACGTCAGGGCGCTCTGACAGCGAAGGGCCTCCGGCAGGATCGGCTGGTTCCGGCAGTACTTGCCCAGAGACTCCACGAGCCGGTCCAGCTTGTCCCCCAACAGGTCGACGCGACCGAGATTGGCCACGAGCCGGTGCCGACAGTGGCCGTCGTCATGGTAGGATTCGAGGATCTGCAGATACTGATAGCGGGAACTTCCCTGCTGGACGGTAGTGACGCGAGCGAACATCCTGTCTGCCTCTCAACCGGCAACAAGTTGTCATTATCAACACAGGATCTATCTCCCACATACATCCATGAAATGCAAGGAAAAAGTTATCCACATTCTATATTTATTGTCACTATGTTGGGCGGCGGAAAAGCATAGAAACCGCGTTCTCGGCATCAAAAACCCAGATTCAACCGCCCAAACCATGCCGCAGTTGTCAAACATGCGCTAGTGGCCCCGCAGAAGCTGGCACAGGTATTGATGTTGCTGACGAAGCAAGGCATGGCGATGCCGCCGGCAGTACTGCTGCACGTGCCGCAAGGCGCGGGCCAAGCGACGCGGGGCGGTTCTCCGCAGCACGATCCAGGCCCCCCGCCGGGAACGTTTCCACAGATGCGTGAAGCCCAGGAAGTCGAACGTGCTTTCTGTCGGTCCGTCGGACGCGTCGTCCCGGTCCCGCTCCTCGCGGAAGTCCACCAGGTGCGTCTTGGTCGGATGCAGCGTCAGGCCGTACTTGGCCAGCCGCTTTTCCAGAACCACGCGAACCTGCTGGGCGTCCTCGCGGTGCTCGAACCCACCGACCACATCGTCGGCAAACCGGACCATGCGGCGGCCCCGCAGACGCGGGACCACGTCGCGCTGGAACCAGGTGTCCAGGACATAGTGCAGAAAGACATTCGCCCGTAGGGGGGAAAGAACCCCACCCTGAGGCGTGCCTTCTGTCGGGATCGTCCGGATTCCTTCTTCCAGCACGCCGGCCTTGAGCCACTTGTCGATCCGTCTTCGGACGAGGCCGTCCTTGACCCGCTGGTCCAGTGCCGCCCGCAACTGCCGATGATCGATCGTCCCGAAGTAGTTCGAGAGATCCAGATCCAGAATCCATCGGCCGTTCCGCTGCC
This sequence comes from uncultured Pirellulales bacterium, assembly GCA_964354535.1. Classification (GTDB taxonomy): domain Bacteria; phylum Planctomycetota; class Phycisphaerae; order Sedimentisphaerales; family Anaerobacaceae; genus PLanc-01. The sequence continues at coordinate 525 of CAYHAJ010000239.1, read as the reverse complement.
GGATGTCGTGACGCAAGGCTTCCAGGGCCTGGTGGGGCGAACGCCCGGGACGGAACCCGTACGAGCAGTCCAGAAAGTCCTGCTCGTAGAGCGGTTCCAGGAGCATCACGATCGCCCGTTGGGCGATCGTGTCCTCCCCCGTCGGAATCCCTAACGGCCGGCGCGTGCCCTTGTCTTTCTCGATGTACACGCGCCGGACCGCCGGGGCCAGGGAGCGGCCCGATTTGAGCCGCTCCCGCCGCCCTTGCAGGTTCTCCCGGAGATGCTCCTCGTAGGCCTTCGCCGTCACCCCGTCGATGCCGGGGGCCCCGTCTTTGCGGGTCCGTCGGTACGCCTGGTACACCCCGTCGTACTCCAGGTAGTGGTTCAGCGCAAGGAAGACGCGTTGCGGATGTTGCCGGGCCAGTTCTGCTCTCCGTCTCTGTTTCGTGGACACGGGCTCAGGTTGCAGAGTACCTGGCGTGTTTCCCTTCGACGGTTCTACCCTGATGGTGTCTCCTTCCCTCCCCTGGGTCCTTCGGGGGG
>CAYHAJ010000238.1:0-2412 GCA_964354535.1 uncultured Pirellulales bacterium | reverse complement strand
CACATATTCGACGTATCGGCGAAGAGAAGCTGGACCCCAAGAAGCGCAAACGCCATCCGGCTCGTCGCTGGGTGGTGGAAAGGACCCTCGCGTGGCTGAGCACGTGTCGCGCCATCTTAGTTCGCTACGCCAAGTTGCCATCCGTCTACTTGGGACTCCTCAAGCTCGCTTGCATTCTGTTGTGGTTTCGTCGGCTTTACCGCCTCAAACGGTTTTGAGATAGTTTCTTAGTCAGGTGCTTCGAAGCCGTAGTTTCCTGATCCTGTGAGGAAGACGGCAGCACCGTCTTCCATCTTGAGGAGTTTCACCACTTCGACCTGCGCGACCGGCTTCCCGCTCTCGGTGACGGCATCAGCGTTCTGGGCCGGAACATAGATGGTTGCCTCGGCTCCGACGGGAACATCCACATCCAGCTTCACGCGCCCCTCCGCGCGGTGCCAGGCACAGCGGATCTTGCCTCGTACTGATTCATAGGTCGCGTGGGCCGAAGCCAGATCCTTGACGACGGCGGGCTTGATCGTGATCTTCCGGAACCCCGGTGCGGCCGGGCTGATTCCGCCCAGCCCGCGATAGAACCATTCCTCGGCATGGCCCAGCATACAGTGATTCTGAGAGCTGGCGGGGTTGGTGTCCCAGGCCTCGGTCAGCGTCGTGGCGCCTCTGCGGATCTGATAGGCATAGCCGGGTCCGGTGTCCTGCGTGACCATCTCGTACAGAAGGCTATCGCACCGGTTTCCCGTCAACGCCGCAACGACATAGTGAAATCCCACGTCGCCGGCCGTCACGCGGTTGCCGTTCTCCCGGATTCCCCGAGCCAGCATCTCGGCGACCGCCGCGTGTTTCTCCTGCGGTGCCAGGCCCAGCACCAGCGGCATGGCATTGGCCGTCTGGCTGTTGCGATCGTAGCTCGGTGTCTCCGCGTGGAAGAACGTCCGGTTGAACGCCGCGCGGATGGCAGCGGCCAAGTCGGCGTATTCCTTCGCGTCCTCCTGCCGGCCCAGAATCTGGGCCGCCTGCTCCAGGATCGTCACGTCCTGGTAGTAGACCGCCGTGGCAGTGACTCCGAGCGAAGTAAGCTGCGAGACGCCCGGCGGTTTGGGTCCGATGTCGTACCAGTCGCCCAGCCCGTGCGAAACGATGTGGTCCTTCGCCTTCGACCCGAGATAAGCTATGTACCGAGCCATCATGTCAAAATGCTTCTCTAAGAGGGAACTGTCGCCGTACATCTGGTAAACCAACCAGGGGTTGATCACGGCGGCGCTGCCCCACTCCGGTGAGTCGCGGAACCCGCCCTGAAACACCACGTATTCCGGCGCGATGTCGGGCACCAGCCCCTCCGGCGTTTGCGAGTCCGCCATATCCTGGCAGATCTTGGCGTACAGGTTGGGGACATCGTAGTTGTACATCGTCGCGGCGCCGAGCAGGTGCGAGACCTCCAGCCAGCCGAGCTTCTCCCGGTGCGGGCAGTCGGTCAGAACGCTCTGCAAATTGCTCAGGATCGCCGCGTCGATCAGGCTATGGATGCGATTGACCAAGGGATTGGAGCACTCGAAGACGCCAACGGTCGGGGCCGACGAGTGGAGGAACTGGCCGCCCACGCTCAGAACTTCCGGTACTTGGGATTGTCCGGCGGCAGGCAGACGCTCGGCCTGTACGTAGCGGAAACCGTAGTAGGAGAAGCGCGGATGCCAGATCTCCTCGCCTGTGCCTTTGAGCGTATAGGTGAAGAAGGTGGGGCCGCCGGAGGAACGTTGGGTGACCAGACCCTTTGCGTCCAGCAACTCGCCTGGGACCAGTCTCACCCGCGACCCGGCCGGTCCCTTGGCTCTTAGCGTCGGCCAGCCCGAGAAGTTCCGCCCTAAGTCGTAAACGAAGACACCCGGTTGCGGCTCGGCAACGCGAATGGATTGCAGTTCCCGCATCACCTTGACCGGCGGTTGGGCTTGTGCCTCCAGCCGACCGCCGGGACCATCGGTGACACTCACCGCCGTCCAATCCTTATCGTCAAATCCGGGCGAATCCCAGCCGGTTTGTTCTACCCGGCCGTCAAAGTCTTCACCGCCATAGATGCAGGAGAAACGAATCGGTCCCGCCGCACCTTTCCAGGTTTCGTCGCTGACCATGGTTGCTGAAGTGCCGTCGGCAAAGTCCATCTGCAATTGCAGCATAAGCTTGGGCGGTCCGAAGCTGCCCAGGAACTTTGTGTACCGTCCGCCCGTGACGTTGTACATTCCGTTGCCCAGCATTACGGCCAGAACATTCTCGCCGCGCCGCAGGGAGGCGGTCACATCATACACAGCGTAGAGGCAGCGTTTGCGGTAGTTGGTCCAACCGGGATCGACCACATGGTCGCCCACCTTGTTCCCATTGACGGCCAGTTCGTACTGCCCCAATCCGCAGACACACACCACG
>CAYHAJ010000237.1:0-29753 GCA_964354535.1 uncultured Pirellulales bacterium | reverse complement strand
AGGAGGAGGAGGAGGAGGAGGGGAGGAATCTCCACTGGAAGATTACTCTCCCTCTGCCACAGCGGAGCGCCGTCCGGTGCCTGGGTTCCGTGGCGTGGATAACCTGTGGATAAGTCGCAGTGGGGACAACTTGCGGCGGATCCGGGGTGCGCGATTCTGGAAGGAACAAGTCCACCGTCAGGTGTACGCCATGTCATCCGAAGTGTATCGTAAGTCGGGTGAATCGTATCGTAAGTCGCTGAATCCTATCGTAAATCGGGTCTGAATCGTATCGTAATTCGGCAAAAACGGTCTGAATCGTATCATAAATCGGGTTTCGGGCGTGCTGAATCGTATCATAATTGTTTTGGCCAAATGAGCTTAACGCCTTATCCCAAAAGAGGTTACGGAGAGTATCGTAATCCGACTATCTATAGAAATGCTCTGTGCAACGGTCAAAAGGGTAGGGAGTAAGGCGGGAAGGGGTGTGGAGTCGTCCGTTGGGGTGGATGGAGGAACTGTAGTTGGGGTATGGAAGCAGGTCTGAGGGTGATTGTTGATGGGTGGATTCGTTCATGAGACAGCATCCCTAAGCGCTCCCCCATTCGTACTGTTGGATCAAGATTCCCGTTCGCGCATGCAGGTACCAGAACGAGACGGGCCGGGGATGGTCTACCGTCGGTTTGATGAGGTGAAACGAAGACTGGGAGTGGCTTCTGGGGTGATGGTCTGTTGTCCGCAGCCAGAGTGTACGTGTTGGTAAGCTGGGGAATCTTGGGTCTGTCTGGTTCTGTGTCTGTCTGGCGGTGGGTTCGAGGACTCTGGCCGTAGGTGGTCATCCCTGGCGGTATCCATGCTGGGTGATGGGATGGGGGTCCATGGAAGCGGGATGTCTGTGAACAGGTTGGACTTGGTGGTGAACGGATGTTGGAGTTGGTGGGTTGGTGGACCAATCGGAATGACGCTGGATGTGGGCTATCTGTCTGAGGTTCTTGGTCCGGCGGACGGTCCTGGGGCGGATTCATGGCCGTGGCGAGAAGCTGCCTGCGGGTGCGTCGGGTGAGGTTCTGTCTGCAGGTGACTTTATGGCGTGGTTCCGGCCGAATGAGTGGTTGACACCAGGGGAGCTGTTGTGCGTGCAGGGCCGATCGGTTGCGATGGTCGAGGCTGAGCTGCGATTGGAAGCGGTGCGGTTCTCTGTGCCGGTCAGGTTGACGGACGTAGCGGGCGTGTGTTCGGGTTTCCGTTGCGGCGTCTGACCTGGCCAGTGTATTGGAGTGCTACAGACCATGCCCTACCGTTTCCCCCAAACCCTTCCTGTTTTGGATTGGCCTCGCGGCCCCCAGACTCGTCGACGGGTCTGTCTGTTCGGGACCTGCCCTGGCACAGTGGCAGCGCTCCTGACGCTCCGGCCCACGCAGACCCTTTATCGTAAACCTTTCCCCGCCTGCGGGCGGGTCGGCCTGCGGGCCTAAAGGTTTATCGAAGGGTCTGCTCTGCGGGGCCTCCGCTGCGTTCAGGACTGCAGGGCCTTTCCCACTCCGTCTTTTCGAGCGGGCCGTCGAAAAGACGGAGGTTGTTCACATGGATAACGAAACAGATTTGGCGATGGGGGAAGAGGTCGAGATGCCGGAATCGGTACTGCTTAGGCGGGACAGGGGCAGTCCGTACGGCAGTGTACCCGGCCTGGACGACAGCGAGCTGGCCGACCCCGACGAATTGGAGCGGCAGGTCTTCGTGCAGGAGTTTGGCCCGGTGCTGAGGTTGCCGGTCAGGGCCGGCAGAGGCTTCCTTAAGCCGAGCGTGAACGAGGAAGGTCGGCTGGACTGGGGTGCATTCGGCACGGTGGATTTCGACCGGTATGCAGGCGGGTTCGACAAGGCCCGGTACAAGGCCGACAAGGTCCGGGAGCAGCTTCGGGGCGTTCTCATCCTGTTCAGCGTGGTCAGCGACAGGATGGGCAACAGCGGCAAGTACCTGGTCTTGAAGTATCTGCGGATGGGCGTCATCGGGCTGGAGCATATCCTCAACCAGGACATGGCGGCCCTCGCCCGGTTGTATCTGCGAATCCAGCGGCTGCGGCAGGAGATGGGCGAGTTGCGGGAGGCCAGTGAGCGGCGGCATCGGCGGCGGGCCGAGGCCCTCTGGGGCCGCTGCTGAGGGGACGGATGTCTGGAGGGAGCGGCCATGAGCGAGAATAGAACGCGATGGAGTCCCACCTGTGTCCGGGACCGGCGTGTGCGGCCAAAGGCATCGCCAGGGAGCCCTCCTGAGAACGCTGCCGGGAACTTCCTCTTGGGCGAGTCCTTCTGTGAGGTCCGGTGCCGGCACGGCCACGAGACCCGGCTGTTCCATATCGGCCGGGGCCATTTCATTGCCTGTGACCGCTGCCGCACATTCCTGCTCGTAGGCTCGAATCTGATGGGTGGCTGGCGGGAGGAAAGCGAGAATATCTGGCGGGCGAACAGCGACAGTGTGGAGGGATATGAGTTCATCGAGTAGACACGCCAGGACCCTATGACGCCGCCGTACAGGGCGGCGCGGCATCCGACATGCACGCTCCGGGCCACGCAGGCCTTTGCCGCAGCTTCTTGCCCCTTGGGGGTGGGCCTGATGGTTGATGGTGGGTTCTACTCCCCGGGCCGTCGCTTGGGCGGTGGCGGTTCCCCAGAAGTTGGGTGAACCGCCACATAGAGGGGTCCAGCCGGAGGCAGCAAAGATGTATTTAGAACGAGGTCTGATGGTAGCTGTCGCCCAGGAGGCGTTGAACATGAAGGCCGAGGGCAAGGAGGCATGGTGCATGGCGTGGCTCCAGTGGTTCTGGCAAGAGGAGATTGAGAGGGCCATCTGGGATGTCCAGCAAGGCCGGTCGTGATGAAGATGGGTGTGAATCTGTACAAAATCAGGTCCGTCCTGGACTTCATTCGACGACAGGGCCGGCTGCCGACGGATCAGCATAATCAGTTGTTGTCGGCACACGATATGGTCGTGTGGTTCGGACTGAGGGACTGCCTTACGCTGGAGGAGCTGTCATACATCGAGGAGGAACTGGTGGGCATGATTGAGGCGGAGCGGGCGGTGGAACGTCTGAGGCAATCCTATCAAGCTCGGCCGGGCATGTCGTAGTGGAGGATACATCCTTCAGGACTTGTGCGGCAGCGGCTCCTGCGACGTTCGACATCGGCGTGGAGATGTTCTCTGTGATTGCAAGAGCATTTTTGAGAATTTTATTAACAGGTCTTCCACAGGCTATTTTGACGGCGTGAGGGCGAGCACCCAGGAGCCGTGCTTGACCTGATTACGCGTATGGAGTTGTTCATCGTAGGGTTGTTTTGTCTGCCACATCTTCCAGAGGATCTTCAACCACCGCTGCCCCAGGCACCGCAGAGCGCAGGCGTGGCTCTTTCCTTCCCGACGTTTTTGCTCGTAATAGACTTGGGCCCAGGTGCACCGCGCCCGGCTGAGATCAGCCCACAGGTGCACGGCGGCACGCAGATGTTTGTTGCAGGCACGCCGGAACAGAACGCGATGGACCTGGCCCGACTGGAAGCTGATGGGTGCCGTACCGGCATAAGATTGCAGAGCCTCATGGCCTTCAAATCGTCCGCGGTCGTCACCGCACTCGCTCAGGAGCCGTGGCCCCAACTTCTCACCGACACCGGGGAGGGAGCCGAAGAGGTCATGGTCTGGATGTTCTCGGAACAATAGCTCAATCCGATCCCGGTAGACTCGGAGCTGTTGCTCCAGCACCCGCAACTGCTTGGCCAAGGACACCGCCAGGATGCTCTTGGCATTCGTAACCGCCTGGCTACCGCAAAACTCGGTGGCGCGCGCGAAGATTTCCAGACGTTTTGGGTATGTATCAGTGCGATAGAGACGGTGGGTATGAAGAAACTTCTCCCATTGACGTTTCCCCGCCTTCTTGAGTTCCTGTGGGGTGGGGAACCGTTCCACGAAGTCCCAGGGAGCTGGCGTGATCCAGTCATTAAAAGCTTCGAGCACCGCCGGGTAGTACTCCCCCAAAGCCTTGCGCAACTGGTTGACCAAGGCAGTGCGCTGCTCGATGAGCTGGATCTCATCTCGGCACAGAAGCCGCAACTCCTGCACCTTGGGGTCTTCCGGGTTCAAGTGACGCCAGGCATGGCCGTCGGTGCGCAGGGCGTCGGCAAAGCTCAGGGCATCCAAGTGATCGGTCTTGACGCCGCTAGGGGCTTTACGGTCCCGGTAGCGTTCGCCTGATTTAGGATTAAGTGGGTATACAGTACATCCTAACTCCAATAGCTGTTCAACGGCAGGTCCACAATTGGTCTCAATGGTCACCGCCACCACCCGTAGGTCGGAGCCCACCAGGTTGACCAGTTGGTCACGCAGGTGACGCCAGCCTTCGGCCGTATGGCTGATCTGAAGGTCCAATACGATCTGCCCCGTCCGATTGAGCACGACCACCTCGTGGTGTTTCGTGGCCCAGTCGAAACCCATAAAATGGCTATGCGATTCCCAGGTGCTGCTCTTTGCTTTCACATCCATGACATGAACCTCCCAAAGAAGCCCCGTTTCCCTTGGTGACGCTTCATGCCTGTCACCGGTCGAACTGATATGCGACCCTCGTAGGGCATAGTTCTCTCAGACCTCTGAACAGGCACCACAATGTGAGCCGGTGATCTCCACAGATCCCTATATGGGATGTTTACGCGTGACCGTGAACACATTGCAGCGTCAAACAAGTATCAAGAATACAAAGCAACAGTCTATTCGCGCCAGCCGCCGTAGTGAATAACCGCCTCACTGCGTCTGGCCTGCTAAGGGCCACTCCGTTCGGCGTTTCTTCACTACGGAAGAGATATCAGTGTTACGAGCTTTCTGAGTGCGTGTGCCAGTGCGAGGTTGAACCCCTTCGGTTCAACACTCCGGCAAAGACACTGCTTTCGGGTCTCTTCCGGGGGTCGAACGTTCCGCCGAGCCGCAAATTGGAATTTCCGATTTTCAACGAGACTGCTCGCAAGCCTGCGAGCCGTTGGATTCCTGGGCGGAAAATCGCAAATCCCTTAAGCGGTTCGGCATACGTCCGCCTCCAGCCAGGAAGAGACCCAAAATCAGGGGGATTGGTCTGCTGGGGTGATTCCTGTTGTTCCTACCTGACTCACGACACCAGAGCCTCCAGCCCTGCATCCGCTGACTGCTCAGTTGTCCTCCCCGTCTTTCGCCTGTGCGTCGAAAGACGGAGGAGATCAACATGAGCAGTCAGAGCAGTTGGCAGGTGTGGGAGGACGTTGAGGTGCCTGAGTCGGCGGTGCTCCGGCGGGACCGGGGCAGCCGGTACGGCAGTGTGGCGGGTCTGGACGACAGCGAACTGGCCGACCCCGATGAATTGGAGCGGCAGGTCTTCGTGCAGGAGTTTGGTCCCGTGTTGGCCTTGCCGGTCAGGGCAAGCAGAGGCTTCCGGAGGCCGAGCGTGGATGAGGAGGGCCGGCTGGACTGGGGCGCCTTCGGGAGCGTGGATTTCGACCGGCACAGCGGCGGCTTCGACAAGGCCCGCTACCAGGCCGACAAGGTCCGGGAGCAGCTTCGGGGCGTTCTCATCCTGTTCAGCGTGGTCAGCGACAGGATGGGCAACAACGGCAAGTACCTGGTCTTGAAGTATCTGCGGATGGGCGTCATCGAGGTTTGCCACATCGTCAACCAGGACATGGCGGCCCTCGCCCGATTGTATCTGCGGATCCAGCGGATGCGGCAGGAGATAGCGGAGCTGCGGGAGGCCAGCGAGCGGAGGCGGCAGCGGGAGGCCAATGCCCTCTGGGGCCGCTGGTGAGGGGGCGGATGCTGGTCCACGGTCAAATGGGACGCGGCCGTTAGCAAGGTTTATATCGTGCGGCGGCCCTCTTTCTTTCGTCGAAAGAAGGGCCTCATCCCGTTGGATGGTCGGCCCGGAGGTAAAACAAAATGACAGGACAACAACTGCCGGTCGCGAAGTTCAAGGCCGGCCAGGTCTCGGCGGCGATCTGGGCCAACGAGGTGCAGATGCCGCGGGGGGCGGTGAAGATATTGAAGGCGACGGTCCAGCGCCGGTACAAGGACCGCAATGGCCAGTGGCAATCGAGTGCCTCGTTCAGCCGCAACGAGATCCCGCTGGCCATCCACTGCCTGGAGAAGGCGTTTGCGAGGATCATCGAGATCCAGAACGAGGAACCGGGCAGCGACAACAACGGGGAGGAGATCGTCGGATGAGCGGGGTTCCAGGCGTTGGCGTCCAAGACAAAGGACTTCAGCGGATCAGGGCGAGGTCGAGCTACCGGTTGTTCCGGGAGCTCTATGAGTTTCTGAAGAATGAGCCCGATGGGATGGCTGTTCTGAGGAAGTTCTATGAGGTCCTGGATACCAGGGGGGGTTCGGCAGCCGGACCAACGCCGGCTACGCCGCCGAGAGCCTGGGCCAGGTCCTGAGGGATGTGGGAGACCGGGACGATACACAAGAGTCGGAGGTGCTCTGAAGATGACCAAGAAGAGCCAATCCGCCGCCGTGGCGGTCAAGGATGCGATGTTCTTTCCGGAGGATTTTACCCGGTTGCATCGGAGGCACATCGTCTACATCAAGCGGGGCGTGATCATCGACCTCGATAAGCTGCAACGATTGCCCCGAAAGCCCTCTTCTCCTGGGTAGGAAGAGGGCCTATCGCCACAGGCGGTAGGTCCGGAGGTAATGGAAAATGGTGGAAGACAAGATGGGTTTGGCCCAGCTGAGGAATGTGGCGCTGGGCTTTGACCGGGCCGAGATGCGGGATGTCCATGTCGTCAAGGACGATGAGGACTATCTCAGCAAGCGGCATATGGGGGTGTGGAACGTGGACAAGAACGAATTGGCCTGCCTGGCCCCCAAGAGCTACATGGTGATCCAGCACCGGTATGCGGTGGAGTGCCTGATCGAGGCCCTGTCGAGCCTGGGGATCAGGGCCGAGGCCCAGCTCAAGCAGTCGCGGCACGGAGTCCAGATCGATTTCGATTTCCCGGAGTCGAAGCTGGAGCTGACCGAGGTGGGGGAGAGCTTTACGGCCGGGATCCGGGTGCTCTCGGACTACAGCCAGGTGGCCGGGCTGGTGATCGCGGCCCGGATGACGAGACTGGCCTGCTCCAACGGCATGATCGTCAACGACATCGTCAAACCCCAGCGGATCAAGTATACGGAGCAGCTGAAGGTGACGGTCGAGGGCCTCATCGACAAGATCATCAAGGACCTGATCACCAGCGATGAGAAACTGGCGAACCTGGTCAGCATCTGCATGACGGACAGCGTGGAGTGGCAGGCCCTGAGACTGTTGGCCAAGGGCTTGTTCAAGGAGAACTGCCATGTGAAAGAGATCCTGGCCCGTGTCAAGTCCGATGAGAACGGCCGGGTGACCCGCTGGAGTCTCTACAACGCGGTCACGAACTACGTCAGCAGCTCCGGCAGCCGGCTGAAGCCCCAGATCGACGCCTGGCTGCAGAACAAGGCCCAGAGGATCTTGAAGACCCCGATGGCCCAACTGACGGAGGAATTGGTGACGGTTGAGGGGAAGAAGGCGGGCTGATTACCAATGCACCTGGAGCAAAACCAGATAGCGCGGGACTGGACGGTCCGGCATAAGGGGAGGACGTTCTATGTGAATTATACCGAGAGCGATGGCCAGACCCTGGCGTTAATGAATCGGGACAACTGGGAGGTCCGGGAACAGACCGAGGAGGGGACGGAGGAACTCGATATCTACGCCTTCCGCAGTGACAGTGCCGAGAAGCGAGAACAGGTGAGAGAGAACTTCGAGCTCATGAAGCGACTGATCCGGTTCTGCATCGAGAACTGGGACAACGGATTCCTGCAGGAGGTCAAGGAGGATTTACAGGAGCAGAAGGAGGCCCTGGAGACACTGTGAGTAGGTCGAGGGAGAACCCGGCTGACAGGTCGCAACATCATAGGAAAGGCGATCCTGCCCGAGGGTCTGCGGGGACCTATTCAAAGCACTCCCGGCAGCCCTCTGCCAGCCACCGTTCGATCTCTAGGGCGGCCAGCACGGCCTCCTTGTGGCTGGGCTCTGCGTTGACGTACTCGCGTGAGAGAGCCGCGACCTTCTTGGCGGCCTCCTGCTCGATCAGACGGACGATTCGATCTTTCGTTTCACCCATGTTTGGATCACCCCACAAACAGGGGATTCCAGCTACTATATAAAGATTACCATTGCGATGCCGCGTTGTTTGCCGGCCCGGCGGCTGCCCCTTCCCCCTCCCCGGCGCCCCCACCCCTTTTCCTCCTTCCCATCGGCGAGTGGCAACAGAAACCGAAAAGCTTTTATACTTGGACGTCTTACCACTTCACAGGAGGAACGTTTTTACGTGGTCAAATGGATACCGGCAATCAAATGAAACTGCGAAAGGAGAACCCGAACTATGTGGCCTACTTCTATGACTCCGGGATCGTTCAGCGTTACCTGGCCGGCACGAATCGGGCCCTGAGGGAGCCCAGCGGCCGAACTACAGGTACTTATGATTTCTCATCGGATCTGGTGGGCCAGGCCAAGCACCATTACGCACCGAGTGTCGAGCAGATTATCGCCCGCGGCTATCTGGCCGTCCCCCGCAGCGATCCCGTCGAGGCCATGCTGTCCGACAAGAGGGACACCTCCTGGCTGGGCCTGGATGATATCATCAGCCAGGTCCGCAGCCGGTATGATCTCTACGAGCAGAACATGTATGAAATCGAGGTGGCCAAATGTGCCGCGATCACGAGCCTCTACACCCACGAGGCCTGGCACGGCCCCAGCGACAGCAAGGTCGAGTATGCCCTGAGCAAGAGGCTGGACAAGCTCTACAAGGACCAGAGGGATGAGCGCACCAATCTCTGGCGGGATGTGTCCAAGCTCAGACTGGAGCTGCCTGAGAACGCCCAGCAGTACTTGACCGCCTATCGAAAGCTGTCAATCCTGGAAGATACCCAAGGTGATGGGGTATGATAACCCGGGTCCAGGAGCTCTGCCGCAAGCTCAAGCCGGTGATGGGCAAGAAGGTGGACCGGCTGTGGTCGGCCTACTTAGCCGACTCCGATGCGGACGGCAAGGCCGATATCGAGCAGACCCTGGAACTCTTGGCCCTCAAACGCCTCGGCGCCGATTACAATGCCGACCGGTCGCCGTTCCCACCGCCGACGCGGGAGTTCGCCGCCGCCGGCCATATCCAGGTGGGGACCGTCTCCTATGCGGAGCGTCCCCTGTACCCATTCTATTTGAAGAGTCCCCGGCTCAAAGAGCACGTCCTGATCGCCGGCCGCAGCGGCTCCGGCAAGACGAATCTGACGTTCGTACTCATGCAGGGCATGATGGCCCAGGGGATCAAGGTCCTGGCCTTGGACTGGAAACGCGGCTACCGGGACCTGATGGCCCTGCACCCCACACTGCGTGTCTATACGATCGGCAGGAACATCTCACCCTTTCGATTCAATCCTCTGATCCCGCCCGCCGGCTGCGAACCGCATATCTGGATCAAACTGATTGTTGATGTCATCGCCGGCGCCTATTTCGGGGGCGAAGGCGTGATCAGTCTGCTGGTCGGAGGACTGGACCATCTTTATTCGCAGGCCGGTGTCTTTGACGAGCAGCACGCGCGCTGGCCCACGATCGAGGACCTGCTCGCCTGGCTCAGGACCGCCAAGCTCAGGGGCCGGGCCGCCATGTGGCAGGCGTCAGCGGAGAGGATCTTGTTGGCGATGACCTACGGGGAGTTCGGGGCCGTCGTCAATACCCAGGACAATAGCCACGTGGCCGAGCTTCTGGATCATAACGTCGTTCTGGAGATGGACGGTCTCTCCGGCTCCTCGGACAAGGTGATGTTCTCCGAGGCGTTGACCCTGTATCTGTACCGCTGCCGCCTGGCCGCAGGCCCACAGGCCAGATTGACCAACGTCATCGTGCTGGAAGAGGCGCATAACCTCTTACTGAACAAGACCTCGGACCCGAAGGAGTCCATCTTAGAGACCTCTATCAGGATGGTCCGGCAGTACGGACTCGGCTACGTCTTCGTGGACCAGTCGGCGTCGCTTCTCAGTAAGGTGGCCTTCGCCAACTCCTACGCGACGATCGCCCTGAGTCAAAAGCTCCGTTCCGATGTCCAGGCGATCTCGTCGGCCATGAACCTGACCGATGAGCAGAAGGAGGCGTTGAACACTTTGGCGATCGGCACCGCGGTCGTCCGTCTGGCCGATGAGTTTCCGGAGCCATTTCTCATAAAAGTCCCCCTCTCCGCCGTCAGAGAGGGCTCCACTTCGGATCAGGCGGTCCGGGAGCGGATGAGAGGTTATCCCACCGATTCCAGCACCAGCGGGACTTCACGAGCCTTCCAGACAGCAGTTCCACGCCTTCCATCTGCGGACAATAGCAAAAAGACCACGGAAACTACCAACAAGAATAATGACACCCACCCACCATCCCCCCAAGAATCACTCCCTATCTCTGATGAATCAAGAGCATTTCCTGATTCCAACCCCCAACCACCCTATAGCAAGATGAACCGCGAGGAGATTCGCTTCCTGGCGGATGTGGCCGAGCGGCCGCTGTCGACGACCGTATCGCGCTACCAGCGTCTGAATCTCTCCCGCCGGCGGGGCAACGCCGTCCGCCAGCACTTAGCCGCTGCCGGCATTATCGAGGCCGTTACGATCGCCACCCGCTCCGGTCAGGTGGTCCTGTACCAATTGACCGGGTTCGGGCGTACCGTGTGCTCTGCGGCCGGTGTCGATCCCGGGCCCACGCCCCGCGTGAGCTTGGAGCATGCTTTCTGGGTCCGGAAGGCCGCCGCCTTCTTCGAGCAGAAGGGCTATGACGTGGTGTGCGAGCACCCGATCAAAGGCAATGGCGCCATCGACCTGCTGGCAAGCAGGCCCGGCGAGCAGGTCGCCGTCGAGATCGAGACGGGCAAGTCCGATATCAAAGGGAATCTGGAGAAGATCAGGAAGGCAGGTTTCGACCGGATTGTTTTCATCGCCACGTCGCCGGCGGCGGTGACCACCTGTCAGAAGGCCATCGACTCCCACCCGCAGGATAAATCCCGGATCGAGCAGCTCAGCTGGCTGGACCTCAGTTGAGAGGGGCTGGCCGTTTCCACGCCCGCGTCGGTGTCAGCGGGAGCCATCCCGCAGATAGGCCAAAGGCTGGCGATAGCTCTCCTCCAATCGGTCGTAGAGCCCCTGCTGCCAGTTCGGCTTGGCCAGATCGGAGGGTTCGAGGAAGAGGGCCGCGATCCCGTTGAGCCGATAGATCTCGCTGCGAGTACGGCGGCCGCTCGCATCGAAAGCTCCGTGACGGGCGGCATCGTATTCGACCACCAGGCTATTATAGGTCGGCAGGGTGAAGTCCGGCCGCCAGACCGTCCGCCGGCCGTTCGCACAGATCAGGGCCGGCTGCTGATAGAAGAAGGGGATCCCGTACCGATCGAGCATTCGGCCGATCTCGGCCTGACCCGCAGAATTGTAGGGAGGCTGCAATCGGTCCACGTAATAGGCCAGGTCCGGGGTCGAGGGTTGCGGAGTCACTCCTTGTCCGCCTCCTTCGTCTCTTTCGCCACTTTCTCGGCCACGGCCGATAGCTTGGCTTCGGTGCGTTGGATGAGCTTCAGGAGCCTGCTGTTATGGTGCTGGAGCTTCTCGGCGGCTCTGGAGCAGTCGGCCATCTGCCGGTAGTCATACCGCGCAGCGTATTGTTCGGCCCTTTGGGTCAGCTCGATGATCCGGCGTTCATTCTCCGCTGCGGCCCGGTCGAGCCTCTCCAGGCGGGTATCGACGCCGATGATCTGCTGGTACCCGGCGGCCAAGGAAGCCGCGGCCTTCTTCTTGACCGAGGCAGGCAACTTCGCAAAGACGTTACGGGTCTCGTCCAGGCGGGCGAGGTGGCCATGGCGGATGCGGTGGGCCTTGGCCCGCAGTTCCGCCATCTTCTCCGTCAGGTAGCCCTCGGCGGGAAGCATCCGTCGCAACTGGAGTAGAACCTCCGGCGCCTCTGCGGGCTGATCGGGCAGGGTTGCCGCTCGTCGGCGGAGTCTTTTGAGCCCCTTGGCCAATCGATGGGACAGTTGCCGGCCACGGTAGAGATCGGTCATATCATGGCGGACCTCGGGCAGATGGATCGGCATGGGCATAGACTGACGAGCTGGCGCGTGGCTTCGGGTGTACGAGACCAGAGCAATGATCCCCACGATCAGGGCTGTCATCGTAACGATCTGGATCACCTGCGGGGCTATAGGCACGCGCAGTCCGAGCAGCTGGGCGACGAGGATACTGGCGCCGAAGGCGAGGGCCGCCCCGGCCCAGGAGCCACCCACCTGGTGAAGGGACTGGTACATGACCAGGGCCAGCAGGATCACCGCAAATCCGACCGCCATGGGACCCAGGTCCCTGACCGACAGATCGTTCGCCCGCTCCCACCAAACGAGGCCGATGGATAAGGCGAATCCAATCGCCGCCGACATGCCGATGGCGGGCCTCTGCCGGCCGAAGTGCTTGCCGAGGACGGCGTAGCATAAGGATGTGAAGAAGGTGAAGGCCAAGACGAAGTCTGGCAGCAGGGTCTCACAAAGATCGTACAGGTCCAGGTTCCCCCACAGCGGGTCGAGTCTCATGCGGGACGTTAGGGAGGCACTCCTATTTATATCTTACGGTTTTGGGCAAGCCCCGCCGGGTGTAACCCCGGTTGGCCCGAGGGAGACTGTGCCCGTGAGCGTCCCCAAGCACTTTCTCACAGGGATCTTCTTCGCGGCCAGCCCCACCCCCTGAGGTCTGGCCGCTCGGGTCAGAGGAGGTACACAATGAAAGACGTTTCCATTCGGACACTGCTCCTGGAGTTCGTGGATGCCAACGGGGCCTGCCACCTTCGGGAGATGCACGTAGAAATCCTTCGGCACAAGCCGGAGACACCAGAGCACACCATTCGTGCCCGATTGTCCGAGGCGGTCTCGGATGGCTTGCTGGATAGGCTGGGCGCTGGCTTCTATGATGTCTACGCCGAAGACGAGGGGATGACGTCGGTTGTCTCCTATCCGAATCGGTGCCCGCTCTGGGGCGATTCCCGGTACCGGGGCAACTGTGACGGGCGGCTCATCAAGGACCTCATCTTGCGCTATGGGGCGCGAAAAGTCGGGGACCCGATGGAGGGGTCGGGTACGAGCCGGGACGTTGTCACGGGCCTCAACAAGTACAAACGCCTGGGGATCAGCTACTGGGGTGGCGACCTCCGCAGCGGCTTTGACCTGACTCAGCAGGAGCTGCCGGGCCAGTATGACTTCGTCTGGATCCACCCGCCGTACTGGAACATCGTGGAGTACCGTAGCGGTTCGACCGATTTGAGCAACTGTGAGAGCTACGAGCGGTTTCGAGAGATGCTGATGGTCTGCCTGCGGCGTTGCTATGACGCGCTGGAGATCGGCGGCCGACTCGCGGTTCTGATTGGGGATGTGCGGAGAAGCGGCAGGTACACCCCCCTCGTGAAAGACGTACTGAGTTTCCCGCACGGTGAAGTCCGCAGCATCATCATCAAAGTGCAGCACCACTGCACGAGCGACCGCAAGCGCTACGGGAAGATGGAGGATGTGCCGATTCGACATGAGTACTGTGTCGTGTTCAAGAAGGTCGATGCCGGCCGTACGCTCGCACCCGACGGAGACGTCCGGAGGGCGGTTCGTCTTGGCGGGCGAACCGCCCTCAGAGCGGTTGAGTCCGGAGGTAGGAAATGAATCACGCAACGTTGGAGCTACAAGAGTACCAGTGCACGAGGTGTGGCCGGTCGTTCTACATAAACGGAACGGACAGAGGTTCGCTCGACCTGGACTTCGGCTGCCCGTATGGCTGCGATGACAACGGCAGGCATATGCAGGACATCCGGACCGAGGTCACGGGCGTGAGGGGGGTGAGGTGAAAATGACCGGAATCAAGGACCACCGGATTGTGATCGAACTCTGCGAAGGCGATTTCGAGAGGTCCATGAGCAGAAAGCCCCGGGACCAAGAGGAATTCGATGAGTGGGCACGGTTCGCGGAGAAGGGCTTACTGAACGGGCACATCGACTGGGACATCCTCTACGAATGCACGAGAGATGCTATGGCCCGCGATGAGGGGGGTGATGACCATGAACAAGACCATTAGGGACCAGATTATCTTCGCCCTCGCCGATGACAACGAATTGATGACCGCCGCGCTCGATGGGGATCTCGATGAAGAGAACAAGCAGATGAATCGAGACCTGATCCAGAGACACGAGGAGATTCTGGCGAAGCTGGGCCGAGGCGAGGTCCTGAGTCAGGAAGACCTGGTGCTCGTTCGCGACGCCAACGAGATCCATGTGAACGATGCCATAAACCTGGGCGGTCGTCACAAAGAGGCCCTTGCCCTCGACAAGTGGCTGGACCACATGATGGAGTTGAGTATGGAAGAGGCGATGAAGATCCTGGAGGACTGGCTGGACAGGGATCCGAAGACGCCGGCAAGGGTCTACCGGGCCTTGCACACGCTATGGGAGGAGGCGACTCCGAATGGTATCGCCGCAGGGCCTGGATTTGATGATGAAGGCAGGTGTCTGAAGTGCGGCAGCAGAGTCTCGTTCGCGGATGCGAATGACACGGTCGTGTTTGCGGGCGAGGAGATCGTCAAACGCTATGACGGCGATATCACGAACAGGAATTGCGTGAGGTGCACATATCCGAAGCAGTACCCGGATTACGAGGATTACGATGCTGGTGATCCACAATGACGCAGGTGGTACCGTTCCGGTCGAAGAAAGACGGGCGGGCATTCAAGATCAAGGTGCCTGAGTCACCCGAGGCCATTGAAGACGACGATTTCATCGAAGTCGATGGCCAGATGCGAATGGCGGAAGAGATACAGTTCGACGACCCTCCGTGGGAAAGACTGTCGGAAAGCGTTCCCCGAGAAGGGGAGCTGGTCTATTCGGTGGCTGAGGTATACGACCTCTTCTACTATGAGGGCGAGTTCTACGAGTTCTATTGGGACACGGCCAGCGGGTGCGTGTTTGCCAGGTTGAAGGAGCGGAGGTGATGAGGAATGAACCTGGCCGAATTCATCAGGCAGAACGACATCAAGTGTGTCGATGGCGAGGAATTTGACCACAGCCCGGAGTTCTTCCAGATTCGCCAGTTCGAGCAGACCTGCCACGTGGTGCGCGGGGTGCCATTCCTGGAGCCCGAGACCTACCAGGTCAAGGAGTTCGACGTGGTGCTCAAAGGCTCGGTCCAGGAGAAGTGGGACCGGAACGAGAGGAAGACGAAGAGGCATTTCTTCGTCGATCGCACGTTCCGCTATCCGGGCCTGTCCGAGGGCCTGGAGAGCATCGAGGATGCGGTGCCCGCGGGCAAGAGCATCGATGAGGCCATGACAATGCTTGAGGCAGAGCGGGAACGGTTCGAGTTCTTCCAGCGGTACGACTTGATCGACGCCGGGCGGTACTGGCTCAATCGGCAGCTGCAGCGGTGCTTTGTTGAGGAGGGGCGGGTGATTGTCATGGACCCGAAGGGATGAGGACTGCGGCAGGGACCGCGAGCGCGGGGCGCGACGTGAATACGAATACAGCGGTCCCGAATCGGCAGATTTATATAGTAGAGGTCTCACCCGGGTATCGCGGAGGTGATCGCTATGCCAAGAGGAAGACCCTATACGTGCCCTTATTGCAGCTCCACGGACACCACCAAAAAGGGCGTCCGGCGGACCAAGAACCTGGGAGTCCGGGCCCTTCGGTATTGCCGAGGCTGTAGACGGAAGTTCACGCCCAAGAATCAAGGCCATGGAACGGACCCAGAGCCCCATGAACCTGGTGCACCTGTCGTTTGAGATGGCGGCGGCCGTCCGGCAGTTCCTGGAGAAGGCCCGGCGGTTCTACTACATCGTCATGCTCTTCGGCTGCCGCTGCCCGAAGTGCAACGGGCCTTTGAGCATGGTGGCCGAGGGCGGCTGCCGGTGTGATGCCTGCGGCTACGAGTTCGACCCGACGGTGGTCTTTGCGAGGTGCTCCAGCTGTGGGGGTGTGCCCGTCCTGAAGGTCCGGCGGTATCAATGCCGCCAGTGCGGCGGCGCGATCCGCTCGCCCTTTCTGTTCGACGGGATCGTGTACGATGCCGCGTACTTTTGCCGCAAGATGGCCCAGTCCCGCCGGCGTAAGGCCGAACTGAAGCGACGCGTCCAGGAGATGCTGGCGGACTGTCGCTCGGGTCCGCTGCCACTCGGCGTCACAGATCTGGCGTCCGTGCCGGGTCTGGTGGCAGCCCTTGACGGTCTGACGACGGACCTGGAGCAGATGGTGCAGGGCCAGTCGCGAGACGGCTTCGATTTGGATCGCTACCAGGAGCATGTGACGTCTTGCTTGGAGGCGGGACCCGCACAATTACGACACATGCCGCCGCTGATCGAGAACCACAGGTTGGACCTGATCTGGCGCTTTGTCGCCGTCATATTCTTAGAGCAGGCAGGTCGCGTGCACACGCGCCAAGAGGGCCTGACCATCTGGGTGATGCAAGTTGATGACCGAGAAAGACAAGATGTTTCTGGAGAAGCTCAGGACGCTGATGGATGCGCAGGACCTCCGCGTCGAGCTAAGGCCGGGTAATCCCAGCTCCATGATTCTCCGAGGGACCTACGGTCAGAAGATTCACGCGACCTTCGGCACGACCCGGCAAGGGGTCCGCTGGCGATTCCAGCACCTGTTCGGCCAGGCCTACGTGCGGGCCTTCGAGACCATCGTGTTCATCGAAGCTGCGTTCGGCACCCAGCTGCGGGACTATGCCATCCGGATCAGCAAAGAGAGGTATGCCCTGAGACAAAAGGCGGCACCACCCGATTTTCGAAATGTCAGCGACAGAAAGAAGCCGCAATAGGCGACCCCGCTGACTTCAGAACAAATCATGGTTATCGGTTCGCCGTCGCTCGATCTCGATCCTCTCGGGACAATCGGCCTTCGAGATATCGCAGTACCGGCATTCGCCCCAACTGGGGACCTTCCGGGCCGGCTCTGGTCCCCCCAGGGCCAGAACCGTCTTTCGAAACAGGTCCTTCAGATCCCCATCGATCTTCGCGGAGGGAACCTCCACGACCGCATGGGCGTATACGATCCGCCCCTCCATCTTTCGCCCTCGGCAGGGACCTTCCACGTGGGGCAGCGACAGCAGGTACACCAGGACCTGGAAGTGGTCAGAATGCCGGGGAGTGCCGGTCTTGCAGTCCTCGACGTACGCCTCTGGGCCCCGGAGGGCCACGATGTCCGGCTTGCCCGATACTTCGATTCCGGCCTGGCCGATCAGCGTGAAGGCGTTCTGTTCCTCGGTGTATACGGTAAATCCCTGCTCTTCGAGGGCGGCGCGGCGGGCCCGCAGCAGTTCCGCGTGCTCGGCAGTCCACCGGGCCAGATCACAACCGCTCGGCAGTTTGTCCCACCGGTAGTGGGAGCGGAACCAGCAGGCCCACTGACACTGCTTTTCGCCCGCCATCAGCTTGGAGAGCCAGCTGATCCAGATGAAAGGATTGGTGCGTTTCGCGTTGGTCAAAGGGCCTCGATTCTCCATGGGGTCGCGTGGCGCGGACGATCTCTTGGGCTCAGACCCCAGGCCGATAGATGGATCCTCTTCAGACTTCATGCGACCTCCGGTGTAGAGGCATCCGATTTATAACTCTTTCGGTCGGATGACGGTCTTACAGCAGCGGGCATCGTGATAGAAATGGCAAGTTTTATAAAGACCGCCGCATTCTCGATCTTCATGTTACACAATGTAAGCCGTTGAATTCAAAAACAACGCTGCTTGCAGTGGGAATGTCTGCACATAAAAGCACCGGGTCAAGACCCGTGTCATTATGAAGCGATTCCCCGACGAGACAAACGGATTGGCGCAAGCCAGCCGCAGTTTCTGGTAGATCGTTCTAGGGCTGTAGGGCCACCGTGAATTCTCGACGAAGCAGGTCTTTCAGGCCCTGAGACGTTTCTGCGATGCCACAGCGTGATTCGACAAAAGATTCTCTATGCAGTGGAACGCAGACCCATTTGTGATTCCATGTACCGCGCGCGACGCGTAGTTCGGATGAGGGGACCCGCAGGCAACGTTACCCCAATTCTCCCGGTCCGATCACGAGCCTCGGACAGCGATGTCCCGTGATTGGCTTGGGAGGTTCTATATATATACAGTGTGAGCCCTTGGAGTGTTCCAAAGGCTCTTTCTTCAATCATGCAAGATGGCACGCCCGCGCAACGAGGCGTGCCATCGCCATTTAGGGAGGTGAATTGTATGGAAATGATACAGGCCCAAGTGAATCCCAGATTGCTATCGAAAGCACAAAGGTTGTTTACCGGCACTCTGGACGGCAGGATGATTGAGATCCTGCAGAACGCCCGGCGGGCCGGCGCAACAGCGGTGAACATCACCAACAAAGACGGCCAGGTTACTGTACAAGACAACGGGCGAGGGATCACGGATTTCTCGGCGTTGCTCGACCTGGGCCGGTCCCAGTGGGACGAGAGCACGGAATGCGCGGAAGACCCGGCGGGCGTGGGCATCTTCTGCCTGGCCCCCCGAGAGGTGTGTATCCGCTCGGGCCACAAGATAGTCACGTTCACCGAGAAGACCTGGCGCGGTGAGCCCGTCCCGGTGCAAAGAACAGCAGAGTCCATCGCGGGCACAGCCTTGGTGTTCCGGGACAATGCCTGGATATTCGAGACCGTGGAGAAACACGCCGTCTTTACCGGCATGAAGGTGATTGTCGATGGCCGAGAGTGTGCCAGTGAGTCATTTGTCTCCGAGCGTGCGGTACCGCATCCGGAACTGGGCTGCCGGATCGAGGTGCGGGAGCGAACCAAACTAAGCCAATGGCATAGCCAGTGGAAGCAGAACTGGCATGCCGATCTGGTCCTGGTCAATTTCCACGGCCAGGTGGTGTCGTTCACGTACGCCCCGGTGGGCGAGTATCTGCAGTATCTGGTGGATCTGACCGGAGAACCCACCGGGATCAGGATGATGCTGCCGGCACGAACACGGCCGGTGGAGAACGAGGCATTCGGGCTGCTCCAGGCCGCCCTCGAGAGAGAAGCCTTCCAGTACATCCAGAAGCGCGGCTCCCATCAGCTCAAGTTCAAGGAATACTGCCGGGCCCAGGAACTCGGAATCGAGCTTCCCGAGGCGGAGCCTGCGTTCACGGCTGGCCTGCTGACTGGTGAACCGGTCGAGCCGGTCGCCGTTGTGAAACCCGCTGATTTTCCATTGGCGAAGTGCTATCGCCTGAATCCTGCCTGCCAGGACGGCGGCGATCAGAACGAGGCTAATGCCCACCTTCTGTCGGCTCTTGGTACGTTCGAGAGTCCATTCGTCGTTGTGGAGATCTCATCGGATTATGAGGGGTACAGTTGGGCCAAGCTGCCAGTCGTGGATCGGGTAGCCGTGGTGGTCGGCAAGGAATTGGCTCGTGACTATTGGTGCTGCGAGCCCCTGGTGGCGGTCGAGGGCCTGGAGATCACGGCGGACACGAGCGATGGCAGAGTCTTCCGTTCGGTCGTGCCGATGGCCGTGCGGGAATTGCCCCAGGAGGAGGGCCGGCATCGTTGGACGACGATCGAGGTGTTGGTCACACTGGCGGCCCGTGAAGAGCTCCAGCCTACGGACATCTGGTTCCACCTGGGCGGCTGGTCGGAGGATGGTGATACGTATGACACCCAACTGGAGGACTTCGAGAGAGGTCTGAACCTGTTCTGGGCAGACCTGATGGGCCCGGGCGAGTACCTGCGCTTGCGGCTGTTCGAGTGCCTCGCGGAATTCAACCTCGCCTGGCAGAGCGTCAGCATCGAAGCCAATGGCAAAGTGTGGATCACGTACAAGGATGGCACCGCCAAGATGCTGCAGCCGCCACAACTCTCGGCCGGCACGTAGCTCAGGGCCAAACGTCAGACCGATCACAAGCTCAGATGGCACGCCCGCAGCCTGAGGCGTGCCATCGCACTTTTGGAGGTGAAAACATGGCATGGAGAGTATCAGCGTATTTGATCGAAGGCGAGCTCGACAACACCCATCTCGGCAAGGTCAACGGCTGGATGCAGTTCGCCGGCATGAAAGAGAAGATGACCTTCGATCTCACGGGAGACTTCCACCGGGATATCCGCGGCGCGAAGATCCATTTCACAGGGGATGCGGCTGAGACGGACCCGCCGGCAGATGCCCAAAGCGAGGTGGAGGGCCTTGCCGTGCACCAGACCGGCAACGTCGGCGATATCACCGCAGGGCTGCCACCGCTTGACTACGTCAATTACCCGTACCTCGAGTGGTACTCCGACGAAAACGGCCGAGTGGTGATTGAGCTGGAGCCCGTGCAGGTGGAGGTGATCGGTACGCCGATCCCGGCCTGTGAATCCGATCCGATCTCACGGGAGCAGCAGAAGCGAAACATGGCCGAATTCCTGGGCGCTGTTGCGGCAGAGGTGAACCTGCCCGAGGAACGGGCTGTTTGCATCAGTGGCAGCAATGTCATTGTGGCTGATAGAAAGGCGGCCAACAACAAGATCCGGGGCATGAAGCTGCTGACGCAGGAGATTCGAAAGAACTTGCCGCCGCTGTATGCACAGGAGAACAAAGGCGGTGAAGCTGTGGTGTATCTCCGCCTGTTCACGCCTGACGCGGGATGGACGTGGTTCATCACCGAAGGCTCGCCGATCAAGGATGAGAGCGGCAAGGAGGTGGATTTTCACTTCTTTGGCCTGGTGGATGGACACGAAAAGGAACTCGGCTACGTTGCCCTCTCGGAGCTTGAAAGTGTCCGCGGCCCACTGGGCCTGCCGATGGAGCGAGACCTGCATTGGCAGCCGAAGACGCTGGAGGAGATCGCGCCGGAGTTGTTCAGATCCCAAGAGAAGGCAAAGGAGGATTGAGACATGGAAAGATACTGCCAAAATCCGCTCTGTGAGAACGAGGCCATCAAAGTGGTACCGGTGTCTGTGGACAGACCGTCCGACCAGATGCGAGCGCTCTGTGCCGTCTGCGAAGAGGTCTACACGTGGGGCGTCCAGCAGGGTCGCATCACGTCCATGCCGAAGAAGGTCTGGGTGCTGCAGGTGAATGACGCAGGTACAACCGTCCATGCCGGGGTATTCAGGACCAAGCGCAGCGCCGTGAGAAATCTCGCGGCGTACGTGCAGACCCAGGAAGGCTACTGCGGCTCGCGGGAGCTACACAGCATCTGCGATTGGATGGCCGAGCGGAATGAACACCTGGGTGCGGACATTTTTCCCGCATCCGTGGACTTGAGTTGAGCCCAATGTACCCATCGAGAGATCAGGAGGTGATCTATATGAAAGAACGGTGCAGAAGCCCACACCGCCCGACCGCCGTGGACCAAGCACGCGGCGGGACATTGTTACCGTTGCCGAGGCTCGTCATTGAGCCTCCCCCGAAGGAGACCGGGCCGGAACAGCTCTACCGCGTCGTGTACGTGATCGATATCAACGCGAGAAACCCATGTCAGGCGGCGGAGCGGGCCCATGAGATCATGAAAGACCCACAGTCTATGCGGCCGGTGCTGGAGATCATCGATTCCAGTGGCCGGCAGACACGGGTGGACCTGTCGGACGAGTAAAGGAACAGGAAGAGGAACGAATCCAGTCAATCGAAGGAGGTTTGCCATGCTAAATGAAGTGTATGACACCATCGAGGTCATTCTGGAGGGCCTCGACGCCGGCGGCGAGCAGTCCCGGGCCTTCGCCGAGGAGATCAAGATGCTCAAGGAGGTGCTCGGCTATCCCGAGCCATCGGAAGATGCCCTCGGCGAAACGCTCAAACGGTGCCAGATGGCCCGCAAGCTGGAGCGGTTGGCCATCCAGGCGGAAGATATGACCGTGACCTTGCCGGCGCTTCCCGTGGCAAAGTGGTTTGATGGCACCTTCGAGGACGCCAAGGTGGAGGTGTCCTTCGAGACGTGCAGCCTTGCCCGGCTGCTCCAATTCATCGCGGACTATGGTGTCCGCGAACACAGTTGATGCGAGACTCCCCCAGGCCGCACACCATTTCCACAACCCTCTAAACCACCAGCCCAAAGACTCCAGTGAAAGGAATGCACCATGTTCCAATGGAAATCCCGTGCGCGCAGTCCGCCGCCATCGTTGCCGGATGCGACGCGGGAAGAAACACACACATTGAGAAATAGATTGGTCCTGTACTGACCTTCCCCACACCCATTCCACCTCCTTGAAGCTCGGGCGCGGTGCCTGAGCATCCACACCCTCTGAGCCCCGGGTTGTTCCCTGGGCTCTTCTTTTTGCGCGCACATAAGGGGCGCCACCCTGATGGTTCCTCCCGCGCGCAGGAGGTGCCATCAGACCCATTCCAAGAGGTATCACCATGATCCCACCAACACCATCGCACCCACAAGCAAGAAGAGACGTCTATTATTCCATTGGCGTCAGCCAGACCGGGAATCTCAAGGAGAGAATCGCCGAGCTCCACGGCAGCGATTCCGTTGCTGCCAGGGCCGTCCCAGAACTCGAGCAATTCCTCACGGAGCCGGAATTCCGGCAGACGCGCTGGTATCGGGCCTTCTACCGCAAGGTCTTGACTGCCATGTCCATCCTGCACGCCCATGCGAATCGGTTTGCCCAAGCCAAGATGGCCCAGGAGTACATCGATGACCTCGTTCACGGCGGCTATCTGCGGGTGCTCCAGTCCTTGGCGGTGCCCAGCGGGCTCAAGCGTGTGTCGTTTGCGCAGGAGTATGCAAGCGCGTGCGGCGTCTCGCTCAGCGAGGTGCTCCTGTTCGCGCCGCGGGGCGGAGCCATCCTGGAGCTGCTGCACTTCGTGGCGGCCGAGAAGGCCCACGGAATCCACCGGCCCGGCCCCTCTGTCAATCTGCATCTGTCAGACCGGACGCAAAGATGCTGGCACGGTGTGGAGAACACGCGCAGTTGGCCCACGGTCGTGGACGCCGAAGGTGAAGAAACGCCTGTCGATCCATCCGAAGAACAGTCCCATCTGTCGGAAGAAGTCGTCGGCAAGCTGCAATCGCTCTGGCGGCGCAACCCGGCTCTCCGGGACTACACGGGCGTCCAGCGTCTCTCCGGAGACACACCGTACCAGATCATCGAAGATGCCGTGGATGTCTTGATCCAGAAAGACAGCTCACCCTTGGGTCAGGCTGAGAAAGCCCGATACAGCCAGATCGTTGAGAAGGCCAATCAACAAGGCATCGACCCGTTCCACGCAGCCTACCGAGCTTTGCCCACCGCCACGCTCCAAAGATGCTGGGATCTCGCCAGACGATGGCTCTATGACTATTCCCTCGGCTTGTGGGAGACCCAGAACCAGTTGTGGCTGGTCGAAGGCAAACGAGCACCGGCCAGCGGTGTGGTCTACCGACCCACGAAAGCCACAGCTCCCGAACCGAAGAAGAAGGCCGTGCCCGGCACGATCTATCTCAACAACGGAAGGTACTGGTGGGTGGTGGCCCGCAAGATGAAGCCTCGCCCGCTCATCGATCCCAAGAGTAAAAAAAAAGTCCCTGGCACGATCTTCCAGGAGGGCGGCCGGTACTACTGGGTCATCTCCGGAGTGCTGGGACACCAGCGTCTGGTCCCCCCAGGGGAGAAGTTCTCCACCACGGATCGAGCGATGGCCGAGAAGATCGCTCATCAGAAATGGCAGCAACTGCGGAAAGAGAATCCTTCCCTGGCTGGCTACATCCTCAGCCGCAGGCAAGCCCAGGGCCTGGCCACCAAGGATCGAGTCTTGGCCCAGAAGATCGCCGCTCGCCTCTGGCGGCAGATTCAAAGGAACGAGCCTGAGCTGGCGGCCAAGATCCGCGAAAGCCGGCGTCCCGTGGCCCAAGACCACTGGTATGCCCACATTGGCGCTGGCGCCACACAGCGACATATTGGTAGTTACACCAGCAAGGCCGAGGCACGCGCCGCCTACGCCCGAGAGTTTGAAGCGACCTATGGCTACCCGCCCGGCTGCAACGTCCAGTGCCTGCCGAAGCTCGACAGGGTCTGGCCTTCCTGGCAAGAGGAAACAGCCCGATTGGAGCGAATGACTGAGCGTCCCCGCATGCCGGTAATCTGTCGGCCAGATGACGTCGAATCCCTCGCTCCCCTGATTCAGAAGATGCAGAAGGTACGCTGGCTCGTCGGCCACGTCGTTGTGGTCTTCGATGATGACGCCCCTGTGGCTTGGCCTGACATTGCGATCCAGTCACGAGGAACCGTGTGGTATGAGCAGGCCAGGAACCAGGGCAAGCACCCAGTCATCTGCGGCTGTGCCTATGTAGATCCCGACACCCGGCGAATCCGGATCACCATCTACAGGCCCGGCTTCCAGACCCGACAGGTGCTCCTCGAGGAGATCTACCACATCGGCCTCAAGATCCTCTGCTACGGAAGCCCCCGACTCTTTGCCGCCCTTCGGCGATGGCATAGAGGCCAGTTGGCCAAAGGCGGCGATCCCACGTTTTCCCTGGCGGATCGGTTCGCCTTTATGATGGCCAAGGAAGAGACCGGCGTCCGGACGAGCCTGCCTTCCGGTGTCGTCACATCCGCACGCAGACTGCTCGCCCCGACCATCGACGTTCCCACCTCTGTAATGCACAAGCTCATCACGCACTGGTCTGAACCGCTGCCTGCTTGATCCCCCCATGAAAGCCTGCCGGATTTCTGCCGCGGCCGCCTCGGGCGAGATCCACCCCGAGCCCCTTGAGGCTCCACACGCCTGAGCACCCCGCAGTCACCCACATCGAACTAACCCACCCAGCAACTCTCACTGAAAGGAAGGACTATGCATAGCATCGCAGAATGTGCGCGCGGCCCACCCCAAGGGCTGCACCCAGAGGTAGTTCACCAGAAGATATGAGACACAATCACTTCACAATGCGAAAGGCAACGACTATGAGAATCCTCTTTATCAACAATGATGGCGGCGGCTTTGCTGATTACGTCAACGTCAAGGAAGGCATGACCGTCGAACAGTTCTTCAAGGACCAACTGCCCGGCCGCAATTCCGAGGACTACCTGATTCGGGTGAACCGCCAGCCGGTCCCCCGAGACTACGTCTTGCAGGAAAACGACCGCGTGACACTGACTCCAACCAAGATCGAAGGGGCCCAACAGTAGCTCGGGCTCTGCTACATCAGCAAGGGCATCTGTCTGCTTCGGGCAGGCAGGTGCCCTTTGTCTCTTGAAGGGGAATGCTATGAACGAAAAGGAGTTGATGCGTGTCGCATCCATGATCCAGGAGGCCCTTGGGAAGTTGCGCAAGGGCCGCTATCTGGAATGCGTGCGGCAGTTGAGCCTGTTTACGGGCAGTCTCCACGAGATTGCCCACGGCTCCAGGAAGCTGGCGTTAGCCCTCTCACGGGATTGGCTTGCGGCGTCTGAAGAGTGCTGCAAGAGCATTACGAGGCACCTGAGCCAGATCCCGTACTGTACTTCCAAGCTGGAATCGCTCATGGACAGGCGGCATAAGGAGGTGCCGACGCTGGGCACCATCCTGGACGAACTCAAGGCATTGCGGGAGGAATTCGACGACGTGGCGTTCAACCGCGAAGAGAATGCCTTGTGTGCCATCACCGAGCCGATCACCCTGGAGGATACCTATCTGGGATCCTTCCGGATCGCCTTGTATCTGGACAAGCTGCACGAGATGGTCCACCGGATGCCGTACTATGTGATTGCCATCGAGCCGCATCCGTCGGCCAAAGACGAGGCGATCACACACCCGCATGTGAGCAATGAGGTCCTCTGTGAAGGCGATGGTGCGGGAGCCATACGGGCGGCCTTGGAAGAAGGACGGCTGTGCGATTTCTTCGTGCTGGTGCGCGGCATCCTCACGACCTATAACCCGGACAGCCCCTATGTGAGCCTGGCCGACTGGGATGGCGTCGCCTGCTATGACTGCGGCTACGTGATGGACGACGAGAGCTCGTATTCCTGCAGCCACTGTGGCAACGCCGTGTGTGACAGTTGCTCCAGAGTCTGTACCAATTGCGGCGAAATCGTATGCGGCGAGTGCGCCAGCCACTGCGAGATCTGCGACAGATCGTTGTGCCCGCCGTGTGCCAAAACCAAGTGCAGCGAATGTGAATCGATCTGCTGCGAATCCTGTATTACGGACGGGCTTTGCCCGGACTGCAAGAAAGAAATGGAGAACGAAGATGAAGAACAACCGAGTGAGACAACAAATGAGACTCCCACCACGGATGGACCAGAGACCACCATTGTGGGAGGACGATTGGCTGGATCAGGAATCTGCGTCAACGGACAGAGCCCTGCGGTTCAGCCCGACGGCGTGGGCCAAGCTCCTATACTTCCGGGATAAATCCCAGAACGAAGTGGGAGGCTTTGGCATCACTCCGCCGGACGACCTGCTCTTTGTGACGGAGTTCATCACCGTCAAGCAGGAAGTGAGCTGCGTCAGCGTCAAGTTCGATGATGAAGCGGTCAGCAAACTCTTCGATGAGCAGGTGGACCTCGGCCGAAAGCCGGAGCAGTTCGCGAGAATTTGGCTGCACACGCATCCTGGCGACTCGTCTGAACCCAGCATGACGGACGAGGACACGTTCAAAAGGGTCTTCGGCGCGTGTCAGTGGGCCGTGATGGCCGTCGTTGCCCAGGACAACAGCACCTATGCTCGACTGAGCTTCAACATCGGCCCGGGCGGCCAGATCCTGATTCCGACCGAAGTGGACTTCGCGCGGGATTTTGGTCCGAGTGACCACAGCGCCTGGGATGCACAGTACCAGGCCGACATCAGGCCGATGGAGTGGCTGAATCGACCGGCCTTGACCCAAGAGAAACCGGCGGCAAACGGCCAGGCGGGCGAGGTGCCATGCCCACCGGTAGATGGGCCGCTGGGCGATTTCCTCAATGAGTTCGAGCGCATGGACCCCGTCCAGCGTCAGCTCATTCTGGATGAACTGGCGGATCGGCCTGAGCTCTGGAGCGGGAAGGAGATATGTGTCCTATGAGTAGAACAGAAGAACGCTACAGTCGCCAGAAGGACATCGTGCCGCCCGACAGAATCGCCGGATGCAACGCGGCGGTCATTGGCGTCGGCGCCATCGGCCGCCAAGTCGCACTTCAGCTTACAGCTATGGGCATCCCACGGCTCCAACTTGTGGATTTCGACATGGTGGAGACGAGCAACCTCGCGAGCCAGGGCTATCTGGAAGAGGATCTCGGCAAGCTCAAGGTCGAGGCCACGGCAGCACAGTGCCGACGGATCAACTCGGGCATCGAGATCGTCTCTGTCGCGGAGCGGTTTCGCCGCAGCATGGAGATCGGAAACACGGTGTTTGACTGTGTGGACAAGATCGATGTCCGCCGGCTCATTTGGGAGGCAGTCAAGAACACTGCATCCTTCTATGTGGACGGCCGCATGAGTGCAGAAGTGCTACGGGTCCTGACGGCCTGTGATTCGGCGTCACGGCAGCACTACCCAACAACGCTTTTCCGCACAGAGGAGGCCTTTGTCGGCACCTGTACGGCCAAGACGACCATCTACTGCGCCAACATCGCGGCAGGCATGATGGTCGCTCAATTCACGAAGTATCTGAGGCAGCTTCCGGTGGAGGCTGACGTTCAGTTGAACCTATTGGCTTCGGAGTTGTCAGTAGGGTGATGTTTCTTCCTTTCTTTCACCGCAGCCGCTTCTTCTGGCTGCGGTTCTTCTTCCGCGGGTAGCGAGAGCTCTGAACTGGGGACAACGGATTCTGCCTCCGGTGCCCTCCCATGTTCTTCCCTGGAATGACGGCAGTCCAACAGGAAGCTTGTACCGTGCCACTTTTGAAGGAGCGAATCGTTCGAAGATGATGTCCTGGGATCCTCAATCCAACGATCCCACATCATCGTCAAGACCCATCTCACGCAGTGCCGCCTTTGCCTCCTCTATTCGCTGCGGCAACAGGCCAGCAGCCTACCGTGGGTTGAGAGAATCGTGACATTTCGGCAAGCGGGTATGAGAAGATTCTGTGGAGGGGGTATCGTCAGCGGTAGCCGGCGAGCCTGATGGAAAGGCGGCCCGCGGAAGGGGTCACCCGGGCGCGTCGGCGAAACCGATTTCCTGGAGAACCGCTGATGAGTACCAGGCAACCTACCGCTGTCCCCCGGGCGCTGTCCACCGCACGTCGGCAGTTGACGCAATGGCGTCGGCGGCAACACGGTCGCAAGCGACTCCCGAAGGAGCTTTGGGAGATGGCCGTGGCTCTCGCCCAAGAGCACGGCCTCCACCGGACGGCCCGCACGCTGGGTTTGAAGTACGAGTCTCTCAAGAAGCATCTCGCGACCCCCGCCGGCGGAGGGGATCTGGGCCCCGCCCCGCCCCCGGATTTCCTGGAGCTTCTGCCGAGTGGGCTGAGGTCCCCCTCGCCCGAGTGCCTGATCGAATGGGAGAACAGCGCCGGGGCGAAGATGCGGATGCACGTGAAGGGGATCGGGGTGCCCGACCTCGTAGCCTTCGCCCGTCTGCTTCGGAGCGACCCCGCATGATCCAAGTGACGCCTCAGATGCGGATTCTGGTGGCCGTGGAGCCGGCGGATTTTCGCAAGGGCATTGACGGTCTGGCCTGCCTGTGTCGGGTGGTGCTTCACAGCGATCCTTTCAGCGGGTACGTATTCGTCTTCTGCAATCGCCGCCGTCAGGCGATCAAGATCCTCGTCTATGACGGGCAAGGGTTCTGGCTGTGCCAGAAGCGGTTGTCGAAGGGACGGTTCCGGTGGTGGCCGCAGAACGCCTCCGGGGCGACCGCGGTTCTGGAGGCCTACCAACTTCCGGTCCTGCTGTCCGGGGGCAATCCGGCCGTGGCGAAAGGGGCGCCGACTTGGCGTCCGGTGGACTCGCATGGGTGAAAGAAAATCCGCAAAAAGGTCTTGCGTTCCAAGCCGTGCCGGCGTAGGCTGCGGTTCATGGCGGTCGTGCTGACGTATCGTGGGCGTGCGGTTACGAAAGACGAGGTGGCTTTCATCCGGACCCTCATCGTCGCCCACCCGACGGCCAGCCGTCGGCGGTTGTCCGAGCTCCTGTGCCGGGCCTGGAATTGGGTCCAGCCCAACGGGACTCTGCGCGACATGGTCTGCCGGGGGCTGATGCTCGCGTTGCACCGGGACGGCCAGATCGAGCTACCGCCGCGACGATGGTGCCCCTGCAATCCCCTCGCGCAGCGGAGCCGGCCGGCGCCGATCGTCCTCGACGAGAGTCCGATTCGTTCGACGTTACCGGCCCTGGCGCCAATCACCTTCCGTCAGGTGCGGCGGACGAAGGAAGAGGCGACGTTCAACGGCTTGATCGAGGCCCACCATTACCTGGGATACACGCAGCCGGTGGGCGAGCACCTCAAGTATCTGGTCTCTTCGGGCGACCGGCTCCTGGCCTGCCTGGCCTGGTCGTCGGCACCCCGTCATCTGGGCCCGCGGGATCGCTTCATCGGCTGGTCGGCCGAAGCCCGCCAGCGGAACCTGCGGTTGCTCGCCTACAATCTACGCTTCCTGATTCTGCCCTGGGTGCACGTGCCCCACTTGGCGTCGCATCTGCTGGGCCGGATGGCGCATCGTTTGCCCCACGACTGGGAGAGGGTCTATGGGCATCCGGTGGTCTTCCTGGAGACGTTCGTGGATCCGACCCGGTTTGCGGGCACGTGCTACCGGGCGGCGAACTGGATTTGGTTGGGGCGTACGACCGGCCGAGGCAAGAACGATCAGACAGGCCGGGCCAACCGGCCGCTCAAGGAGATCCTGGGCTATCCGTTGTCGCGGCGGTTCCGCGAGAT
>CAYHAJ010000236.1:0-13683 GCA_964354535.1 uncultured Pirellulales bacterium | reverse complement strand
AGGATTATGTCTCGCGCAGAGACGCAGTGACGCTGGGTGGGAAAGACGGCTGTTGTACCTCTGATCTCTGCGCCTCCGCGTCTCTGCGCGAGTGGTATTTGGTTGCGGCCGAAGGCCGCGCTGGGTGATTCGTGCCATTCGGTGCGTCAGTGAAACTATCGTTGTCTTGTGATCTGAAAGGAGGTCACCATGGAATGACCCGTTTGCCATGTAGCCCTCCCGGCATGCCGGCGGGCAACCGTGCGGTGTGAAGCACCGGTGGGGCGAAGACATGAGCCGTAGCGTCAGCGAACTCGATTGGGCCTCGTGATACGAAGTCGAGAGCGGCCAAGCTTCCGAATATGATGAAGCCTATTATCGTCCCTGAAGCAGCGGGTAAGTGCAGGGGGCGGGCTCTCCGGGGTAAGTAGAGACGGCGCGTGTCGAAAGAGAACGAGGGGAACTGAGAGACCCTTTTCGGTCCCAGGCAAGCGGGAAGCGGTCCGGGGGAATCCATAACCTGGGACCGTGCCGGGAAGGGAGTCGGAGGGGCTCATAGTAGCGTCGAAGCGGGGTAATGCCCGGGGAGCGAAGGAGCCCTGACGGAATCGCAGCGAACGCAAGAGAAGAGGAGACCCGCTGGCAGGAGAAACCTGCCACTACGGGAGAGCCGGACGACCTGCCCGAGACGTTTCGCGTCAACGGCGAAGGTCTGCCGGGGAACGTCTTTTCTTTGCGGCAGAAGCTCTACCGCAAGGCGAAACGGCAGCCGAACTTTCGGTTCTAGGCATTGTATGACCGCGTGTACCGAACCGACGTGCTCCAAGCCGCTTGGCGTCGGGTACGAGCCCATCAAGGCTCTCCCGGTGTGGACGGCCTGAGCCTGGAGGCGGTGGAACAGTCCGAAGGCGGGGTGGCGGGCTTCCTGGCGGCGATCCAACGGTCGCTGCAAGACAAGACCTATCGCCCCCAGCCGGGGAAGCGTGTGTACCTCCCCAAAGCCAACGGCAAACTGCGGCCGCTGGGCATCCCGACGGTCCGAGACCGGGTGGTGCAGAGGGCGGCCTTGCTGATCCTGGAGCCGATCTTTGAGACGGACTTCCTGGACTGCTCGTAGGGGTTTCGTCCGGGCCGCAACGCCCATCAGGCGTTGGCCGAAATCGGGCGGAACATCGAGCAGGGACGGCGGCAGGTGTACGACGCGGACCTGAGCAGCTACTTCGACACGATTCCGCACGACAAGCTGATGGCCTGCGTTCGCAAGCGGGTGGCGGACCGCAGCGTCCTGCACCTGATCCGGAGGTGGCTGTCGGCGGTGGTGGTGGAAGCGGGCGAAGGGCCGGACGATCCGCCGAAATATAGTCGCCCCAAGCAGGGGACGCCGCAGGGCGGGGTGATCTCGCCCTTGCTGGCGAATCTGTACCTGCACGGGTTCGACTACCAGTTCCACCGGGCGGACGGCCCCTATCATTGGGCCAACGCCCGGCTGGTGCGGTACGCCGACGACTTCGTCATTCTGGCGAAGTATGTGGGCGGACGCATCGAGGGGTTTGTGACGCAGACGTTGCAGGACTGGATGGAACTGAAGGTCAACCCGGACAAGACCCGCACGGTGAGCTTACAGCAGCCGGGCGTGGGTCTGCACTTCCTGGGTTACACCTTCCGTTATGACCGCGACTGGTACGGCCGGGACGGGCACTACCTGAACCTGATTCCCAGCGAGAAATCGCTGCAACGGGTGCGGGACAAGCTCCAGGAGATGACCCACGCGCGCCAGTGTTTCACGCCGGTCCGAGAGCTGATCGAACGGATCAATCGGATGCTGCGGGGCTGGCAAGGGTACTTCTCCCAGGGTTATGCCTCCCAGGTGTACCGGGACGTGGACAGCTTCACGCTGCGGCGGCTGCGAAACCATCTGCATCGGCGGAGTCAGCGGGGATACCAGAAACCGAAGGACGTGACTTGGTGGGACCACCTGCAACGACTGGGATGGCACCCGCTCCAGAAACGGGTGGTGAAGCCGTGACAGCCGAACGGCGAACGATCCGTGAGAGCCGGATGCGGGAAAACCGCCTGTCCGGTTCGACGAGGGAGGACTGAGCGGCTACCGTCGCTCAGTCCTCTACTCTACTGGTTGCTATGTCCTTGTCTGGTCCGGACTTGCATCAGGCCACCACAATGATCTGGAAATGCTTTTCAGTTGTTGGGAGTTGGCAATGCCGATCTGCAAACCGGGAACTGCCTTGGAACCGCCAAATACGCGAACCACGCGAACAAACCAGGTAGGACAGCGTTGTCATTCCCGCGCAGGCGGGAACCCAGATTCCCTCGGCTGTCGGAATGACTGCCCCTTCGCACCCTTCACACGGGGCACTCTTCGCACTCTGCGGCGGAGCCGCCGCCGACTACCGACTACAGCCTACCGACTACCGCTTTTCAACCGCTGATGAACGCCGATGAACGCCGATGAACGCGGATCTGCAGACGGGGGACCGAAAACCTTGTCACCCCAGACTCCGATCCGGGGCGGGAATTGACAACTGCAGACTGCTTCTGCGATACAGGCTCGTGCGGGATGAACACGGATTTCCCCTGCAAAAATGTACCTGACACCGTCCCATTCTCCCTTGATTCCTGGACGGTGGGGCTATGGGGGTGGGGATTCCCCAGGTTCGTTGGGGGTATAGGGTAGGCTGCGTGGCTTGACAGGGGCTTGATTTGTCCTGTCGTTGCGGTAAGCTTAGATAAAGTCTGTGCACGGGAGAATTCTCGACGGTGGAGGCCATATGATCGATTGGGTTGCGATTTGGCTCACAGGTAAGGCGGCAGCTTTCCTATTCAAGCCTGTCCTGCAAGAACTCGCCAAAGACGCCACGAGGGACTTGTTCAAGGACTTCTGTAAGGACTCACTCAGAAGCGTGTTCCGTCTCAAGAAAGACGAGTGGACACAAGCCATAGGTAGGGCTGTAGCTGAGTTCCTAGATCAGTTCGAACAGGAGCTTGTGGGCTCCGAGCAAGATGTGGCGACGTGCAGAGACTATACCGATGCGCTCACGCAGTTCATCCGGGATCCGCGAGTGCGGCTGGCAATTGGCAGCACTGTTCACGATCCCTCTGCGGAGCTTGACCCCGTGTCTTTGAAGGAAACCTGGGCCCAACTCGGCCTACGCCAGCTTCCGGAAGACTTTTACTGGCGTAAGTTGTGCCGGCGTTATATCAGTAAGGTGCGGGTGATCATCCGAGAGTTGCCCGAGATACGTGAGACACTCGACTCTATCAACCTCCAGCGACTTACGGACCAATTATGCGGACAATCCGCCACACCAATTGACTTCTTTCTCGGTCGGTACCGTGAAGCCATGCGCAAACGGTATGGCAGACTCAAGCTTGAGGAGTTGGACCCTACATCCCACGACATTCGGCCATTGATGCTCACACGAATGTTCGTTCCTCAGATGGTCCGCGAATGTATGCAGTTTCTCCCACAGGCATTTGAGCTTCCCAAGGAGGTCCAACATCGTCTGCGCGAGCAGGGCGGCCTAGAAGGAATCGAATTGGATGAAGACAGGCTTACAGAGATACGTCACGCCTATGGGGGCCAGTCGCTACAGCCAATCCTGGAGGTAGTCGACGATCCCGCCCTGAATCGTGTTGTCATATTGGGTGACCCAGGCTCGGGGAAATCTATGTTCTTGGAGTATCTGGTCTTGCGTTGGGCCGAGGATGCAGAAGCGAGCAAGAATGGGGACATGCCGCCCGTGTTAATTGAGTTGAGAGAATACGCTCGGTTGCGTAACGAAGACAAAGCTGGCGGGTTCACACAGTTCCTGAGCCAAGCGGAATATCTGGGATCACAGTTGGATGCAAAACAGATCGAAGACTGGCTCCACGATCATCGGAGTGTGGTCTTATTTGATGGACTAGACGAGATCTTCGACGCCGCTTTATGTCGTGAGGTCACCACCTGCATCCACCGATTTGCCACCGAACACCCCAACGCACGCATTGTGGTTACATCACGTGTAATTGGTTACCAATACCACGCATGGCAGGATGAAGGCTTTCGCCACTTCATGCTTCAAGAGTTGGAGCAACCTCAAATAGAAGAGTTTCTCGAACGGTGGCATAAATCGGCATACTCGGGTCGCACCGATGGAGAAGAGAAACAAGCCCGCCTTAGCAGAGCAATTGACACATCGGACGCTATCCGACAATTGGCCGGAAACCCACTGTTGTTGACAATGATGGCTATTCTCAATCGTACCCAAGACCTGCCCAGGGATAGAGGGGAACTTTATGAGCAATGCGCTCGCCTCTTACTCCACCAGTGGAAGGTAGAATTGGCATTCAGCGATTATCCGGAGTTAGCCAAAGCTTCTTTAGACTTTAAGGACAAGCGGACCCTCCTATTACGAGTGGCTCGTGCCATTCAAGGACAGGATGGCGGCATGGGGGAATTGGTGAACCTGATCGATGAGAGCACATTGGAGAGGACGTTGGCGGATGGTTTGCGGGGCATCCCCAATCTGCGTCCGGAGCGAGCCGCCCGCGCGCTAATTGAGCAGTTGCGTGCACGTAACTTCATGTTGTGTTTTGTCGGTGGTGGCTTCTATGCGTTTGTGCACAGGACCTTTCTGGAGTACTTCTGCGCTTCAGATATTCACCTCAGCTTCAGCCAGGACCAGACCCTTACGCTGAAGCGACTCAAGGCTGACGTGTTTGGTGGCCATTGGTCCGACACAACTTGGCATGAGGTCTTGTGCCTACTAGCTGGCATGTTAGCACCTCGATTTTCATCAGAGATCATACATCATTTGCTGCAGCAAGAAGACGCCACCCAGAACTGCCAGCATGTCTTTCTTGCAGCGTGTTGTGTCGGTGAGGTAAGACGACACTCCGAACTTGGCGGTATGGTTGATCGGGTAAAAGAACATATTAATGCACTAGCGCGATTTGACTTGAATTACTACTATGAGCCTTGGGACTTCGAGGCCATTGAGCAAGTTCGCACGGTTCGTGTCCGATCAGTGGAGATACTTGCGCGGGTCTGGCGTGGCGACCCAGGTGCTTGTTGCTGGCTCAAAGCTCGCGCTAAGAACGACGAAGACGAGTCTGTGCGTCAGGCAGCGGTTCATGAGTTCGCGCGGGGATGGAGGAATGAGGCCGAGACCCTGACTTGGCTCAAGGCTCGCGCCCAGAACGATGAAGATCGGTTTGTACGTCAGGCGGCGGCCCAGGAGTTGGCGCGGGGATGGAGAAATGACCCTGAGACTCTGCCTCTAATCAAAGCCTGTGCCCAGAGAGACAGAGAGCGACTTGTGCGTCAGACGGCGGTCCAAGAGTTGGCGCGGAGTTGGAGGGATGATCCCGAGACGCTGCCCATTGTCAAGTCTCGCATCCAGAACGATGAAGATCGATTTGTACGTCGGGCGGCGGTCCGTGAGTTGGTGCGGGGATGGAAGGATAATCCTGAGACTCTGCCCATCATCAAGGCCTGCGCCCAGAAGGATAAAGATCGGCTTGTGCGTCAGGCAGCAATCGAGGAACTAGCGCGGAAATGGAAGAATGATCCTGAGACCCTGCCCATGATCAAGTCTCACGCTCAGAATGATGGAAATCGGTTTGTACGCGAAGCGGCGGTCCAACAGTTGACGCAAGGCTGGAAGAATGACCCCGAGACGCTGCTCGTCATCAAGGCTTATGCCCGAAACGACGAGAATCGGTTTGTGCGTCGGGCGGCGCTCCAGCAGTTGGCGCAGGGCTGGAAGGACAATCCTGAGATCCTGTGTATCATCAAGGCTTACGCCCAGAATGATGAAGATGAGTATGTGCGTCAGGCAGCGGTGCACGAATTAGCGCAGGGCTGGAAGAGCGATCCCAAAACCCTGCCTTGGCTCAAGGCTCTCGCCCAGAGCGATGGAAATCGGTTTGTACGCGAAGCGGCGGTCCGTGAGTTGGCGCGGGGCTGGAAGGATGATCCGGGGACCTTGCCTATCATCAAAGCTCGCGTCCGGAATGAGGAAGATGAGTATGTGCGTCAGGCGGCGGTCCACGAACTGGCGCGGGGATTTAAGTGTGAGCCCGAGACCTTACCCCTTATCAAAGCCCGTGCCAGCAATGATGAAGGTGGGTCTGTGCGTCAGGCGGCAATCCAGGAGTTGGCACGGGGATGGAAGGACGATCCGGAGACCTTGCCAATCATTAAGGGTTATGCTCAGAACGATAAGGACCGGCTCGTGCGCCAAGTGGCGGTCCAGGAGTTGACGCGGGGTTGGAAGCATGATCCTGAGACCCTACCTATCATCAGGGCTCGCATCCAGCATGATGAAGACGGGTCTGTGCGTCAGACAGCGGTCCAAGAGCTGGCGCGGGGTTGGAAGGATGATTCCAAAACTCTGCCTTGGCTCAAGTCTCGTGCCCAGGAGGATGAGAATCGATTTGTGCGTCGGGCAGCAGTCCGTGCGCTGGCGTGGGGTTGGAGGAATGAACCTGAGACCCTGCCTATCATCAAGGCTTGTGCCCAGGAGGATAAAGATCGGCTCGTACGTCAGATAGCGATGCAAGAGTTGGCGCGGGGATGGAACGATGATCCCGAAGTCCTGCCCATTATCAAGGCTTGTGCCCAGAACGATGAAAATGGCACCATGCGTCGCGTGGCGATCGAGGAGTTGACGCGGCATTGGAAGAATGACCCCGACATGCTGCCTTGGCTTAAGACTCGCGCCCAGAACGATGACAATCGGTTTGTACGTCAGGCAGCAGTCGAGGAGTTGGCGCGAGGATGGAAGGATGATCCCGAAACACTGCCTATCATCAAAGCTTGCGCTCAGAATGATGAGAACAGGTTTGTTCGTCAGGCGGCGGTCCAGGAATTGGTGCGTGGATGGAGGGAAGATCCCGAGATTCTACCTGTCATTCAAGCCTGCGCCCAGAATGATAAGAATCGGTCCGCGCGTCGGGTGATCGTCCACGAGTTGGCGCGGAGCTGGAAGAATGATCCCGAGATCCTGCCTTGGCTCAAGGTTCTCGCCCAGAACGATAAAGATGAGCCTGCGCGTCGAGCGGCGATTCAGGAATTGACGCGGGGCTGGAGGCATGATCCCGGAGTTCAGGCGTGGTTGGCCGCGCTTCAGCACGATCGAGGACATATGACACGTTGAGACAATTGGGATTGGAACAACCTATGGGACGTGAGAGCGATGCACATTCCATCCGATGTCAGCGGGGGAACGCGACGGTGTCAGGGGGAACGCGACGGTGTCAGGTACTTTTTCCGGACGCAATTCGCGTTCATCCCTGTGTGATCAGCAAGGCAGGCGTCAGGGTAGCGGCTCCGCCGCAGGGCGGCGGCGAAGCCGCAGAGTGAGAAGAGTAACAGGGTGCGAAGGGTGAGAAGGGGGGTGTGGGCCCGGGTTTTTCCACTGGCAGCAGATGGTAGAATCGCGCACAATGGTCGCTCGCAGGACGTGTGCGAGCGGATGGACGTTCGTCGGCCGGCGTGCGCACGCGTCGAGTTTTGTGGTTAGGAAGGTACAGCCGCATGGGAGATGGCGCGTGTGACCTCTGTTCCCGATAGTCCGAAGATCTACCATATCACCCACATAGACAACTTGGCCGGCATGTTGGAGCGAGGTTGCGTGTGGTCGGAAGCACAATGCCTGGCAGAGGACTGGCAAGGCACGGTCGTGGGAATGTCGCAGATCAAGAGGCGTCGGCTCCAGGAGATTGAAGTAAGCTGCCATCCGGGAACTACGGTTGGGCAGTACGTCCCTTTCTACTTCTGCCCCAGGTCAATCATGCTCTACATTCTAGATCGTGGGAACCACCCTGATCTGGATTATCACGGCGGCCAGCGACCCATCCTCCATTTGCAGGCCGATCTAAAGCGCAGCGTGGCATGGGCGGATGGGAACAGACGGCATTGGGCTTTCAGCGACCGCAATGCAGGTACCTATTACGCGTCGTTCTACGCCGACCTTGCCGATTTGGACGAGATCAACTGGGATGCCGTGGCGGCGACAGACTGGCGGGATCCCATGATCAAGGAAGGCAAGCAAGCGGAGTTTCTCATGTTGGATTCCTTCCCGTGGGAATTGGTGGATACGGTGGGTGTTATCGATCAGCAAACCTTGGCCGACGTCAATCGTATCTTACAGAGGGCGGAACACAAACCACTCGTCAGCAGCCAGAGAGATTGGTATTATTAGCGGTATTCCGGAGATCCGGGCATGATCAAGCTGACGCAAGGCGACATCCTGAAGGCACAGACCGAGGCTTTGGTGAACACGGTCAACTGCGTGGGCATTATGGGACGCGGCATTGCCCTGCAGTTTCGCAAAGCCTTTCCGGAGAACTTCAAGGCGTACAAGCAGGTGTGTGATCGGAAGCAACTGCATCCGGGCGAAGTATTCGTGTATGATCTTGGGCGCTTGGAGCCCCCCCGGCTGGTAATCAACTTTCCAACGAAGCGTCATTGGAAAGGCAAGAGCAAGCTGGAGGATATCCAAGCCGGACTCGAAGCACTGGTACGTGAGATTCGGGTTCGCGGAATTCGTTCGGTAGCCATACCTCCTCTCGGCTGCGGGTTGGGCGGTCTGAACTGGGATGTGGTCCGGCCGATGATCGAAGAGGCTTTTGCCTCCCTGCCCGAGGTTTATGTAGAAGTCCACGAACCGAAGGGGGCGCCTGAAGCACAAGCCATGGTGGACCACACAAAGGCACCCGATATGACGCCCGGACGTGCCGCCCTGTTGGGTCTGATGCGGCGCTACCTCGGCGGGTTGATGGATACCTCGGTGAGCCTGCTGGAAATCCATAAGCTGATGTACTTCCTTCAGGAAACAGGAGAACCTCTGCGACTAAACTATACGAAAGCCAGCTACGGCCCATACGCGCGGAACCTCCGGCACGTTCTGATACGCATCGAAGGACACTATGTCACCGGCTATGGCGACGCGGAGGATAACCCGCATCGTAAGATAGAACTTAAGCCGGAGGCGAGCGATCGTGCGGAAGGTTTTCTCAACGAGCATGAGGACACCCGTAAAAGACTGGACCGTGTGGGCAACTTGATCGCAGGCTTTGAAACGCCTTATGGAATGGAGTTGCTGTCCACGGTGCACTGGGTCGCAACGCGGGAAGGTGCGCAGACGCAGGAAGAAGTCTTGGATCGAACCTACCAGTGGGGCCAACGGAAAAGGATGTTCAAGCCTGACCATGTGCAAGTCGCGTGGCGAGTGCTCAAGGATAAAGGGTGGCTCAACACATAGCTGCTCAGGAATCCTGCACCAGGAGAATCGGCGAAACCCAGTGTCAGACCTACACATTTCACATTCTTGAAGCGAATTGGAGTTGCGAGATACTGTGCCTGTCCTCCCCGAGCTCTGGGCCGACCCAGGGAGAGCAAGAAAGAGGATCGGATTCTGACGCCGGCTGATTATTGCCGCCGGTGGCTGCAATTTCTCGCACCACCGGTGCGAATCTTCCGAGGGGAACGGGACGGTGTCGGGTACAAACGAGAACCGATTGTCTTGGCGACCGAGGCCAACACCTGCCTTTTGGGGCGACGTGAACAGACCGGTTTTGTGTTTTCGCCACCCGCGCTCTCTGCTACTATCTTGGGACCTACGAAGAGAACGCCTGACGGCGTCACTACGAACAGGTCTCATCGTGGCTGGGAAAGGAAACGGTGCTATGAAGAAGTGGTGGAGTCTCCTGGTTGTCGTGGCGATGGTGTTGCCGGGATGTGCGAGTGCCCAGAAGAATGGGGACAAGGAGGGCAACGTGAAGCAGGCACGGTTTGACAAGGAGGTCCGGCGGCTGGTCGGGCAGATGACGCCCGAGGAGAAGGTCGGCCAGATGACGCAGATCACCCTGGAGCAGTTCGGCAAGAGCGGGCCGGACGGCTACTTCGTTCTC
Organism: uncultured Pirellulales bacterium; assembly: GCA_964354535.1. GTDB lineage: Bacteria > Planctomycetota > Phycisphaerae > Sedimentisphaerales > Anaerobacaceae > PLanc-01. The sequence goes on along the minus strand of CAYHAJ010000236.1, from coordinate 3,786 downwards.
GACGAGCAGAAGCTGTGGGACGGGATCGTCAAGCACCACCTCGGCTCGATCCTCAACTGCGGCGGACAGGCCCGCACTGTGCAGAACTGGCAGGAAATCATCACGAAGATGCAGGATGTCGCGACGAAAGAGACGCGGCTCCACATCCCTATCATCTACGGCATCGATACGATCCACGGAGCGAACTACGTGCTCGGGGCGACGCTGTTCCCGCATAACATCGCCATGGGCGCGACCGGCAACGTCGAGCTGATGGAAAGGACCGGCGAGATCTCCGCCCTGGAGACGCGGGCGGCGGGTATTCCCTGGAACTTTGGGCCGGTCCTCGATATTGCCCGTCACCCGCTGTGGCCGCGGGTCTTCGAGACCTTCGGCGAGGACGCGTACATCGCCTCGATGATGGGGGCCGCCTATATTCGGGGCCAGCAGGGCAACGACCTGTCCAGCCCGGTCAAGGTCGCTACGTGCATGAAGCACTATCTTGGCTATTGCTTCCCCTGGTCGGGCCAGGACCGCACGCCGGCGTACATCCCGGAGCGGCAGTTGCGCGAGTGGTTCCTCAAGCCCTACCAGGCGGCGGTCAGGGCGGGGACCGTGAGCTGCATGGTCAACTCCTCCGAGATCAACGGTGTCCCCGTCCACGCGAGCAAGTTCTACCTGACGGATCTGCTGCGCGGCGAGCTCGGGTTCCAGGGTCTGGTCGTCAGCGACTGGGCGGATATCGAGAACCTCTACACCCGCGAGATGGTGGCCAAGGACCGGCGCGAGGCGGTGAAGATGGCCGTGATGGCCGGCGTCGATATGAGCATGGTGCCGTACGACTACAGCTTCTATGACACGCTCTTGCAGCTCGTCCGGGACGGCGAGGTGCCGATGAAGCGGATCGATGAGGCCGTCGGCAATATTCTCCGCGTCAAGTACATGCTGGGCCTGTTCCAGAATCCGTATCCGAAGAAGGACCTGGCCGGCACCGTCGGGGCCCCGAGCTCCCGCCAAGTGAATCTCCAGGCGGCGCAGGAGGCCATGACCCTGCTGAAGAATGAGGGCAATCTGCTGCCGCTGGCCAAGGGTCGCAAGGTCCTCGTGACCGGGCCGACCGCCAACAAGCTGTCCGTGCTCAACAGCGGCTGGTCCACCACGTGGCAGGGGGACCAGGAACAGCTCTATCCGCAGGACAAGAACACGATCCTCGAAGCGGTCCAGGAGAAGCTCGGGAAAGAGAACGTCACTTACGTCGATGCGGTGACGTTCGAGAAAGAGATCGACATTGCCAAGGCTATCGCAGCGGCGGCGGACGTTGACGTGATTATCGCCTGCATCGGCGAGCCGGCGTATTGCGAGACGCCCGGCAATATCACCGATCTGACGATCACCGAGCCACAGTTGAAATTGGTCAAGGAATTGGCCGGGACGGGCAAGCCGGTCGTTCTGGTCCTGGTGGAAGGCCGGCCGCGCGTGATTCGCACGGTCGTGGACAACGCCAAGGCGATTCTGATGGCCTACGTGCCCGGCCTGGAAGGGGGGCAGGCGGTTGCGGATGTCCTCTTCGGCGACGCCAACCCCAGCGGTAAGCTGCCGCTGACCTATCCGAAGTATCCCTCTGTCTTTACCTGGTACGATCACAAGCCCAGCGAGGAGAAGAGCGGCAACAAGTTCGATCCGCAGTGGGAGTTCGGCTATGGCCTGTCCTATACGACCTTCGAGTATCGCGGCCTGCGCGTCGATGCGAGCGAGATGACGCCGAACGACAAGCTGACCGTCACGGTCGAAGTTACGAACACCGGCGCCCGCCCCGGCAAGGAGACGGTCCAACTCTACCTGTCCGACATAGTCGCGTCGATCACGCCGCCGGTGAAGGTGCTCAAGCGGTTCCAGAAACTGGAGCTCAAGCCCAAAGAGATGAAGCTCGCGCGCTTCGAGCTGAACTGGGACGACCTCGCCTTCATCGGCCGGGACAATAAGCCGGTGGTCGAGCCGGGCGAATTCAAAGTCCAGGTCGGCAAGATGTCCGTCAGCTTCACCGCCCGCGAAGCCAAGAAGAAGTAGGTACGGTGCAGGCGACGCCGGACCCGGTTCCGGCACGTGTTCCTCCCGCTTGACAGTCCGAGAACGACATAACCGCGGGAATGACAAAGCGTTGCGTTGTCGTGTGCAGTGCGGGACGCCCGATAAGAGGGAAATGTCGGTCAGAATAATCCCCTGTTGGACCGACCGGGGCCTGGAATACGGGCAGGAGCTATCTGATCCGAGGACCGGATTCGGCCGATGAATTTGCGGTATCTGGCGTGACAAGGCTGTTGCAGCCCGGACGTGATTTCGGTAGAATCAGGAAGTCGGGTGTGTGGGTCGATGAGCCCGCTGGCTTGGGCACGCGGATGAGGTCCGGGTCGGATTCGGAGGCTCCGACGGTGGGTGTTTCTGGTACGCGGAAAGGAGGAGAGTTGGGCAAGGGTTCTGTACGTCTCTGTCAAGGGCCGGGGGCCTCGATCTCGATCAGCATCGGATGCCGATTCCTTCCCGGCCCAGGGACGCGAATGTTCCGGAACGTAATCGGAGGGAGATGATGGCCATCAGTGAGGAATGAGTACCAAACATGTCGAAGAGATTCCTGCTTAGTCTGTTTCTGGTTGCCGGGATCAGCGCCGGTCCTGCCAGGGCCCAGTCGCTGGTGCCGATCGACCCGGCGACGATCACCAATGGCAACGTCTACCTGATGAACAACGTCGGCGCCAACGTGCCGGACGACTCCGCCAACAACACGAACGGCATCCTTATCGGTAGCCCGCAAAGCGTTGCCGGGCTCAACGGCAAGGCGTTGAAGTTCAATGGCACGAGTGACGGCGTCAACCCCCCGGATGCCACGACGCTCAACACGAGCACGCATCAGAACAAGACGGTGATAGCCGTCTTCAACTGCGCGGACGTCAGCAAGACCGCGAAACAATGCGTGTACGAGGAAGGTGGCAGCACCCGCGGACTGACCATCTATGTCCATCAGGGCAAGGTCTACGCGGCCGGATGGAACCGCGGGGATTATACGCCGCAATGGAATCCGGGCACCTTTCTCTCGGCGCCGATTGGCTCCAACCAATGGCATGTCGTGGCGGCGGTCCTCCGGGGCGGAACCGCAGGCCAGACGAATGACAAGTTCGAGATGTGGTTGGACGGAACGCCGATTGGCAAAGGTCCCGGCGGGGAATTCCGGAGCCGCTCGGATGACAACGGCATAGGGACCGTCCAAGCACAAACAAATTTCCATGACGGGACCGTCACTGCCCCCGGCTATTGGTTCGAGGGCATGATTGACGAGATCTGGATTCTCAATCAGGCCCTGTCGGAGAGTGTCTTGAGCGGGATCGGGCTGAACCGTACCCTGGCGGCGAATCCGGTTCCGGCCGCCGGCGCCGCGGATGTCCTGCGGGATGGCATTCTATCCTGGGACGCGGGCGAGTTCGCCCAGACCCATGATGTCTATCTCGGTGCGACGTTCGCCGACGTGAACAGTGCCTCCCGGACAAGTGCGAAAGGCGTGCTGGCCAGTCAAGGCCAGACGGAAACCACCTACGACCCCGCCGGCCTGTTCACCTATGGTCAGACCTACTACTGGCGGATTGACGAGGTGAATAAGACGCCCGACAACACGGTGTTCAAGGGCGATGTCTGGTCCTTCACGGTCGAGCCCTATGGCTATCCGATCCAGCCCGTGGCCGCCACCGCCTCCAGCTTCCAGGCGGGCATGGGGCCGGAGAAGACCATCGACGGTTCCGGCCTGACCGGGGACCTGCA
>CAYHAJ010000235.1:0-19289 GCA_964354535.1 uncultured Pirellulales bacterium | reverse complement strand
TTATCCTGCCAAGATCAAGGTAACCGACGAGCAACTGGGGCAACTACGCCTCAAACGTCACGAATTCCACGGCGAATGGAACTACACCCTGTCTCCACGGAAGTGAAAGTTGTTCAGGTTATTATTGCGCAGTCACTTAGGAGACAAACGATGTCCGACAGAGACAATGGCAATTCAGGTTGTGGCAGAGGTATGTCCGGGATGACACTCAGGACTGCTGTAATCTGGTTTGTAGTAGGGCTCGTCGTGACACCAGGCTTGGGATACGCGAACCCAACCAATGGCGGGGTGACGCCCCAGCCGTCTAACCGCGATGCCAACGAGGACAGCGGCAGCGGGGATAACGGCGCAGCCAAGGGGGCAGAACCAAAGAGCATTCTTAGAGAGTTCATGCAAGAGGGCCTAAACACGTTCATTGCGGTCCTGGGGTCAGTGATTGCGATGCTGGGCGGCTTATGGCTCTTGCTGGCACGGGTCAAAGAAGAAGGCTTTGGCGCCAACTCGCTTCAGGCGATGGGCTTGGTGCTGTTCCTCCCGACTCTCTTGATTATTGCGATCCTTAGACCCGAATTCACAACGGAAGCTCTGGCCGCGCTTCTCGGAACGGTTGCAGGTTACGTTCTTTCCCATTCAAGGGCGGAGGCACACCATCGCCCACCCGCGGACAAAGAGGGGCGGTCTTGATTTCACCTTTACCCTCCAGAAGCCACCACCGCCGGAGCGTACCTGGGCCGTTTACCCGGCGGACCAACGGCTTCCGCACGAAGGTGAGAATCTTGGCTACACAGTCCGGTCGACGAGATCATGCCGGAGACTTCCGCCGACACCTTACTGATCTCGGGCTCGAATTGAGGAGGGTGTCCGGTAGAGTAGAGGACTGAGCGACCACGGAGCCGCTCAGTCCTCTACTCTACCGGATCTTCTAACTCATTTACGTCTGGAGACTTACGGCACGTCCCATTAAGGGAAACTGCGAATGGATTTCAAGAGTGAATGGAAGAAGCTGCTCTTCCTTGCAGGGCTGTTTCTCGCCTGTTTCTACCTGCCGGTCGGAATACCACGTTTCGACAGCGCCGTGATGGAATCGCTCCAGTTGGTGAGATGGTACGCACGGGAGCATGTCCTGCTGTGCCTGGTCCCGGCGTTCTTCATCGCCGGGGCCATTGGAGTGTTTGTCAGTCAGGCATCCGTGATGAAGTACCTGGGCGCCGGCGCCAACAAGTTCCTGGCCTACGGCGTCGCCTCGGTCTCGGGAAGTGTTCTGGCGGTGTGCTCGTGCACGGTCCTGCCCTTATTCGCGGGCATCTACAAAATGGGCGCGGGCCTCGGCCCGGCCGCGACGTTTCTTTACGCCGGTCCGGCGATCAATGTCTTGGCGATCATCCTGACCGCACGGATCCTCGGCGCCCAGATGGGCATGGCGCGGGCGGTCGGGGCTATTGGATTCAGCATTGTCATCGGGCTGTTGATGCATTTGATCTACCGCAAGGAGGAGACCGCCAGAGCCGTCCAGCAAATGGCCATGCCTCAGCCCGCGGTGAAACGGCCACTCTGGAAGAACGCCCTCTATTTCGGCTCGATGGTCGGTATCCTGGTATTCGCCAATTGGGCCCGCAGCGGCGACGCGCGCGCCGTCTTCTTGTGTTGTCCCGGCGGGCTGACGACGTACAAGATCGAGGGAAAGCTGGTCAGCAAGACCGAAGAGATCGTGACGTTGGTGGACACCCGGGGCAAGACCCAGGAGCTTCCGGCCGCGCTCCTGCAAGGCGTGGAAGAGGTACAGAAGAACAGCGTTTATGAGTGGATCTATCGGTTGCGCTGGGCCCTGGTGTTGGGCCTGCTGGCCGCCTTCACCTGGATGGCCGGCGCCTGGTTCCGACGAGAGGAACTGGGCGAGTGGGTCGAGGCCTCGTGGGACTTCGCCAAGCAGATTCTGCCCCTGCTGCTGATCGGGGTACTCCTGTCCGGCTTCCTGTTAGGCCGGCCCGGCCCGGGCCACGAAGGCATCATCCCGTCCGCGTGGGTCAACGCGGCCGTGGGTGGCAATTCCCTCCGGGCGAACCTCTTTGCCTCGATTTTCGGGGCCCTCATGTACTTCTCCACCCTGACCGAAGTGCCGATCGTGCAAGGGCTCATGGGCGCCAGCATGGGCAAAGGTCCGGCGCTGGCGATGCTGCTGTCCGACCCCGCCCTGTCACTGCCCAGCATCCTGGTGCTTCGCTCGATCCTGGGGACGCAGAAGACCCTGGTCTATGTGTCGCTGGTGGTCGTCATGTCAACGATTTCCGGAATGGCCTATGGGGCAATGTAGAAATGCGGCGTTGGAATGGTGGAGTATCACCCTGAGTGAAACTAAGTAGTGCCCCCAGCAAGACGCGGGACCTGCGGGCAATACCCCGATCACTATTCTGCTGTTCCCGAGCGATAGCGGATCAACCACCGGAACACTTGCACTTTACAGGAGCAGAAGGAGACGCGGGCTGCACCTCGTAAGCGCCCAGATCGACCGCCGTGCCGGCGACACGCTCCTTGCCATCCAGATCGAGCGGCAGAGGCTCGCTGAGATCACCATCGCCATCGAGATCGGCGAAGTCCTGGGGCAGCAGAGTCTTATCACCTTGGTCTACGCAGGGAGATCCCGAAGTCAGGCGCAGATTGTCGTCCTCTGTGCCCACAAGGTCATCGGGACCTGCCGACAGGAGGAACTGGGGATTGGCGTTGAGATTGCCGACGCCCAGCCAGCCGCCCTGGATGTTTGTGCGGCCGACCGTCACGAGGGATTTGTCCTCGTTCGAGATCTCACTGCCGCCATTCCAGAGGATGGAGTTGGCGATGGTCAGCTCACCGGCGGCCGAACCTGACGCGGACCCGCAGACGATGGCCCCGCCGCTGCCATCCTGGCGGTTGGCCAGCAGCGTGCAATGCCACAGGGCCGCCTTGCCGCCGGCGAAATTGTGGATAGCGCCCGCTCGAGCCGCACTGTAGTTGGCGTGCAGAGAGCAATTCGCCGCATTCAGCGTGCCGCTCCAGCCGTTGACGAGGGCACCGCCGTTGGCATTGGAGCGATTGCCGTTCAGGGTGCAACTGGCCAGGTTAAGCTGGCCTTCGCTATTCCAGATCGCGCCGCCGCCGGCCTTGCCGGCCTTGTTTTGAAGGAACAGGCACCAGGTGAGCACGACCGTGCCCTTGTCATTGTCGAGAGCGCCACCCTGCAGGCCGGCGAAGTTCCCGTAGAACTTGCAGCGGGCCAGGGTCATCTGGTTCTTGCCTTCGCTGCGAATAGCCCCGCCGGTTCCGTGCGACTCGCCGACAGGATCCTCAAGCCCGGCGCCGTTGGCGCGGAACGTGCAATCGGCCATTCCCAGGCGGCCGTCGGCCCTGTAGACGGCCCCGCCGTCACCGGAGGCCCAGTTGCCCGAGAAGGTGCACTCGTTCAGAGTGAGGCTACCGCCCGTCATGAGCAATCCCGCTCCCTGCGCGTCGCCAGCCCCGGCGGTGGTCGCTGAAGGACCGAAGGCATAACCACCGATCACCTGCACGCCATCCAATGTCGTCTCGCCTTTGCCGACGACGGCAATAAGGACGTGCCGGCTGTTGTCGGTCCGTGATGCCTCCTGCCCAAGATTGCAGGGGTCCGCGACCGGCAGATCGTTGGATTCGAGGTCACCACTGAGGATCGTTACGTACGTCTTGATATTCCGGGCGTCGGGGGCAGGTGCTCCCACACCGGGATAGCCGCCGCGGACCGTGATTCCGCCGGGAAGCGTGAAACTGGCCTCCCGATTTCCCGGGGTGATTCCCACTCCCCGGTCCGGTGTGTACCTTCCATCCGCCACGCGGATTTCCCGGCCCGGCAGGGCCACGGCCAAGGCATCCTGTAAGCTCGTGAAGGCATTCGCCCAGGTGGAGCCGTCGTTGGCTCCCTGGGCCTTGACGTCCACGTAGAGAATGGATTGAGACGGGTTGATGACCCTCAGCAGCGGCGTACTCTTGTAGCCGGTATTATTGTCCTCGTCAGCTTCCGCCAGCCAGTTGCTGGGATCGATGATCCAGCCGATGTAGTACGAGCCCTGGGGTACATCCGCGGGAAGCATGCCATATAGCGTGGTGGTGGCCGAGACGTTGCGAAGCAGCGAGGCGAGCGCTGAGCCGAGATAGATATCCGACGGGGTGATCAAAGTGTCGGTGGACGCGTAGAAGCTCACCATCATGTCACCGGGGTCGTGCACCATGCCCTCATTGTCGATCCGCATGCGCACGGTGATCATCTGGCCAGGCCGGCCGGCCAGGAGTGTCGTCGGTTCGAAACTGCTGTATTCATCGCCTCCGCCACGGAGGTCGCCCAGTTGGGTAGGTTCTCAGCCAAAGCAGGCCGACACCGCCCAGCCGGCGGAGATGACCAGCAGCACCAAAACCATACGCAAGTTCATACTCATCGTTTCATCTCCTGAAAGGGCTGTTGCGCAAAGCGCCTTTGCCATAACCGGCAATTCTTGATGTTGGTCGAGGACAAGTCCGGCGCGGGCAGGGAACCAACCAGAGATGGGGAATTGATCAGAAATGCTGCCGACACCTTCAACACCTGCTCCTCCTCCGATAGGTCGAGCCCAGAGCACCAATGGCCCGAAACCTGTTGCACTCCAGTACTTTAGATTCCATTATAGCCAAAAGCCGGGCAGAGGTCAACGCCGGAATGCAGATAAAGGACTAAAAAAGGTGATTTTTTCATTTTTCTCCGCCCGGAGCGGAAGAACGGATACGGATGAAAGAAAGTGGATGAGACCCGCCCTCGGCTCTTGGCCAAGAAGGTATAGGCGTGACACGGCAAATCAGAGAGCCGGGTGCCACGTTTTCAAACGGACGTAAACTCTTGCCTGCAAAGCACTTGGACGCACCCTGCCAGTGGCAGTAGGAGTTTTACGAAAAAGAAACTGAACACAACTTGCCGCAACTTAATATGTGATTATAATGTGTTATAGTGATGTGGCTTTAAGGTCGAACATGACTTGTGCTACCGAAATGTGTGACTATACTATGTTATAGTAGTGAAACCTTAAGGCGGAGAAATGATATCCGTATGGATGCAGATACCAAGAGATTCTACCAGTTGAAAGCCGAGATCATCGCGGCGGCCGGACACCCAATCCGGCTCGCCATCATTGAATTCCTCAGCCGTGGGGAGCAGTGTGTCTGCGACATTGTCGAGCACGTGGACGCGCAGCGCTCGAATGTCTCCCGGCACTTGTCCGTCATGCTCAAGGCCGGGGTGCTGGAGAGCCGCAAGGATGGCTTGAAGGTCATCTACAAACTCCGTACCCCGTGCATCGTCAAGTTCCTGGCTTGCGTCGAGCAGGCGCTGCGGGAACGGATGCGGCGCGAGGCGGCGCTCTTGAAGAAGCTGTAACGGGATGGTGGGTGGTCAACGGCAGTCTTTGTGACCGGTATGTGAGTATTCCATAGTATAGTGGCAGAGTTGGCGTACCCTCAAAAGACAACCGGACAACAGAACAGGAGTGACGGTCCATGGAGTGGGCGGATCTTGTGATGAGACTGCTTCAAGGGGGGCTGGGCAATCTGGCAGCCTATCTGGCCGCGCACGTTCTGCTGTGCTTGGTGCCCGCCTTCTTCATCGCCGGCGCCATGACGGCTCTGATCCCCAAGCACATAGTGACCCGTTTCCTGGGACGCACCACCCCCAAGTACCAGTCCTACCCGGCGGCGGCACTGGCCGGCTCTGTGTTGGCCGTCTGTTCGTGCACTATCGTGCCCATCTTCGCCGGGATCTACAAGAAAGGGGCCGGCATAGGACCGGCGATCACTTTCCTGTTCTTTGCCCCGGCGGCGAATATCCTCGCCTTGGTGTACACGGGTGGAATCATCGGACCCGATCTGGCATTTGCCCGGCTCTTCCTCTCCCTGGCCTTCGGCATTGGCATCGGCATGATTATGGCCCTGATCTTCAGCCGGGAGGATGCTGCCCATGATGAGACGACGGGTACCATGTTCGCCGGAGAGGGTCACATGCATCGTGCGGCGATGTTTCTGCTGTTGGTACTTGTGGCACTCTTGTTGTCCGGCACCCTCAAGATTGGTCTGCTGACCAACACCTACGGCCAAATGACTGTGCCTCTGTCCGGAACGGACCGCCTGGCGGCCGCCTTGCAGCGTTTGGTGCCCTTTGACGCCAGTAAAGGCGAGGAGGGCGTGACGGTCCAGGGTGCGCTCCTGCTCGTCTTGCTGGTCCTCATTGGCATCACGGCATGGAAGGGTCTGGAGAACGTCGCGGAACGGTTCGTGGGCTGGACATGGGCAGCCATAGGACTGGTCTTGCTGACGCTGATTGCGGCCTCCGTCGGAATGAATCCGCATGCGGGCGGACTGGACATTCAGCTCACCGGCAAGTCCGTGGGGGTGATCCTGAGCCTGGGCGTTATCTTCTATCTGGCCCGCTATCGGCTCCAGGAAGAGGAACTGCGTGAGTGGCTGGCGGAATCCTGGCGCTTCGTCAAGCAGATCTTCCCGCTGCTGGTCGTGGGTGTATTCGCCGTCGGTGTCATCCGGCAGATCATCCAACCGCAGTGGATCGAGTCCCTCGCAGGACGGAATTCTTTGCTTGGGAATCTGGCCGGCGTAGTCTTCGGGGTGTTCATGTACTTCCCCACGCTGGTCGAGGTGCCTGTGGCCAACATGTTCCTGAGCTTGGGCATGCACCGTGGCCCGTTGCTTGCCTACTTAATGGCGGACCCCGAACTGAGCTTGCAGAGCATCCTCATTGTCTCCGCCATCATTGGGCGGCTCAAGACCTGGACCTACGTGGGATGGGTCGCAGTCTTCAGCACGTTGGCGGGCCTAATCTACGGGGCGTGGGTGGACGGGGCGCGTGTCGGGGTGATCCTTGCCTACCTGGCGTTGGCGCTGGGTGTGCTGGCGCTCGGATTGTATTGGATCGACAAGCGAGTCCATCGCGAGCTGATTCCATTGCAGAGTGAAATCAAGAGTTAGGAGTCCATGTGATATGAAGAAACTGCAAATCCTTGGGGTCGGATGCCCAAAGTGCAAGAAGCTGGCGGAGAACGCGCAAGCAGCCGCCAAGGCGTTGGGCATCGAGTACAGCATCGAGAAGATTACGGACGTTAATGCAATCATGGGGTTTGGCGTGATGATGACTCCGGCCCTGGCCGTGGACGGTGAGGTAAAGGTGGTCGGCAAAGTGTCTTCGCCGGATGAGATCAAGAAGATGTTGGCGTGAGCAGTGTCGGACAAGAAGCCGAAAGGATGACAGATGAGCAACCAGCAATCCTGTGGATGCAGTGGTGGACCGAGATTGATCTTTGCGTGCAGCGGCGCGGCGGATGTAGGGGAAATTGCCGACAGGGCCGCCAGGAAGTTGACCCGCGACGGGGCGGGCCGTATGTTTTGTACAGCCGGATTGGGCGGACGGATCGGCGGTATTCTCAAGACCACGGAGGCGGCCGAGGGTGTTCTTGCGATCGATGGTTGCCCGCTGAACTGCGTGAAGTCCAGCTTGGAGCAAGCGGGGTTCACCGCCTTTGAGCATCTGCAGGTGGCAGATCTGGGCCTGGAGAAATGCAAAAGCCCGGTGACGGAAGAGAGTGTCAACAAAGTGGCGGCACGGGCGGCAGAGATGATTTGCTCGTAGGAGGGATCGCAGATGGCCATTCGAGGCTTTCTCATGTTGGCAGCGTGCGTATCATGTGTAGGCTGTCGGGTCGCAAGCCCCACGAATCCCAAAGATTCTGCATCGTCAACGGGTGGTCTGCCAGCCGCGCGTGCTCAGGCTCAATCCTCTACCGTCAGCACCGTAGTGTACGCCTACTATTTTCATCAGACGTATCGCTGCTTTTCGTGCCAGTCGATGGAGGAGATGGCCGCCCGCGCGGTCCAGGAGCACTTCGCCCAGCCGATCCAGGCCGGGCTGGTGGTCTGGATGCCGGTGAACATCGATAAACCGGAGGGCAAGGTTCTCCGGCAACAGTTCCATGTGCAGGCCAGTGACCTCGTGCTGGCCCGTATGGAAGATGGCGTGTGCAAGGAGTCCAAGAAACTGGATGAACTGGCGGGACTCTCGGACCGCCCAGACGCCTTCTCGAAGTACCTGGTCGGTCAGGTCAATGCGTGCTTGAGCCCGGCGCGGGGCAGATGAGGCAACGATGCTGGCACAGTATTGCACTAATAGTCCGGCGAACTTCACGCTTCTGCTGGCTACCGCCGTAGGCCTGTGGTGCCTCTTCGTGTGGGTTCCTTCGGTATTGAGATCGAAAGGAGACGTTATGAGTAAGACATTGAAGATTGTGGTGGTCGCAGGTCTGATCGTGGCCGTGGCCGCGATCATGCTTCTCAAGCAGCAAGGCAAGGAAGGGGACGCCGTCCAGAGCTTGTCCACGCCGGCCGTCGCTGCCACACCAGCGGCAGCGGGTCTGCCCCGTTTAGTGGACCTGGGGGCGGATAAATGCATCCCGTGCAAGATGATGGCCCCGATCCTCGCAGAACTGAAGGAGCAATACAAGGGCAAGCTGGACGTGGTCTTCATCGACGTGTGGAAGAACCCGAACGCCGGTAAGCAGTACGGCATTCAGCTAATCCCGACGCAGATCTTCTACGACGCTACCGGTAAGGAGCGGTTCCGACACGAGGGGTTCTTCTCCAAGGACGACATCCTGGCCAAGTGGAAGGAGTTCGGCGTGGACCTGTCGGGACCCACCTCGGCGGCACCGGCCTTCGAGCGGCTGACACCCGCCAAGCCCGATGAACGGCCCAAAGAGAGCATCTGCTATCTGTGTGACGGTGACATTAGTCCCAAGACTCTCGTGACCGTGCAGACGGACAAAGGTCCGGTCCGGCTGTGCGGTCCTCACTGCTACTTCATCCTGCACTCGTGCCTGACCGAGGACAAGACCGGTTTCGAGAAGAAAGTCAGTGTCACCGGCTGGGCTACGGGCAAACCCGTGCCACTTTCCGAGGCCGTATTTCTGTATGGTGAGGATGAGACGGCAGGCCGACCCTGGATCAAAGCCTTCGCCGGCCGGGACGCCGCCGTCGCCGAACGGGCCGCCACCGGCGGGAATCTCCTGGCCCTTGCGGCACTCCAACAGAGGGAATTGTCCCATCGTTGCGGGTTCTGCGACCGGGCGTGTTACCCCCAGGACGCCGCTGAAGTCATCGTGGAAGGCGGCGTACATACCTGGGGCTGCTGCTCCCACTGTGCGTTGGGCGTGGCGGCCCGGACCGGCAAGAACATCGAGGTGCGTGAGAAAGACCGCCTGACCAAACAGGCGATTGTCGTCAAGACGCTCGATGGGAAACTCGCCGCGCTGGAACCGGCAACCGCGGTCGCGTGGTTTGGCCAGCGGAAGAAGCCCGACGGTACCTGGACCTCCGCCGGATGCTTCCACCAGGGCTTCTTCGTCCATGCGGACAACCTCAAGAAGTGGGTCGAGCAGAACCCCTATGAGACAGGTCGGCTGATCAGCATCAGCCAAGCCTTGGCCGACAAGATGAAGCTCTCGGCCGATCAGATCCAGAAAGCCTGCAAAATCGGAGAATGTGCACCGAAATAACCACGTGTGGATTCGTAGATAAGGGACATTACCATGATGGCAAAAAGCGGGCTTCCGGTGATCGTTGTCCTGTTGGGACTCTCTGCCCTCTGTATCCGGGCAGGTGAAGCGGTGGCACCGAAAGCCGATGGCGAGAAGGAGCCTGGACTCTTGCACGAGGTCTATCCTGGTTTGGCTTCGAGCAGCCTGACTTACGCGAGACTGTCCGATCTGCCTGCCGGTATGATCCTGAAGACACAGGGGCTTACTATCAGCCCCAAGGAGGTCGCCGACGAGATCGCCCAGGCACCTCAAGAGATACGTGCCCAGCTTGAGAAGAACCGTTTCTTCCTGCTGGAGAATCTGGCGACACGCCGGCTCTTGTCTCTGCAAGCGAAGTCCAAGAGTCCCGAGCAGAAGGATGCCGCGTCGCCGGATGAGCGTGAGCTGGTCCAGCGATACCTTGGAGAGCTGGTCGCCAACGTGCAGGTCAGCGACGTGGAAGTGGCCAGGTTCTACATGGAGAACAAAGATGCCTGCGGCGATGCGACCCTGGAGCAGGTCAAGGACCAGTTGAAGCAGCTCGTGCTTCAACAGAAGCAACAAGACATGATCGCTGAGCACATTCGCACGCTGGGCCGGCGCATGTCCCTTGCGGTCTCAGCGGCCTGGACGAAAGAACAATCCGTGCTGGCCAGGGACAATCCCGTGGACAAGGCCCGGTCGAGTGGCAAGCCCTCGCTGGTGGATTTCGGCTCGACCGGCTGCCGGCCGTGCGACATGCTGGCACCCATCCTGGAGACCCTGAAGGACAAGTACGCCGGCAAGGTAAACGTGCTGTTCATTCACGTCGGTCAAGAGCAGATCCTTGCCGCGCGATATGGCATTCAGAGCATTCCCATGCAGTTCTTCTACGACAAGGATGGCAAAGAGGTGTTCCGCCACGTCGGCTTCTGGCCGCAGGCAGAGATCGAGAAGAAGCTGGCCGAAATCGGGGTCCAATAGCTCATGGAGAAGCTGTTCACCAGTCTGACCAGGGCCGTAGAGGCGACGCCTGCGATTGCCATCACCGCATCGTTTGTCTGGGGCATCCTGAGTGTCGTGCTGAGTCCGTGCCATCTGTCCAGCATCCCCCTGATTGTCGGCTTCATCGGCAAACAGGGCCAGGTGTCCACAAAGCGGACCTTTGCCATTTCCGCGCTCTTTGCCGGTGGGATTCTGATTACGATTGCGGCCGTGGGCGCTGTCACGGCCGCCGCCGGCCGGATGATGGGCGATGTGGGACGCTATGGCAACTACTTCGTGGCGGCCATTTTCTTTCTCGTGGGTCTGTATCTGCTGGATATTCTGCCGATGCCCTGGTCCGGCCCCGGCCAGATCGGCATGAAACGAAAGGGCCTCCTGGCCGCCTTTCTTCTGGGCCTGATCTTCGGCATTGCCATCGGTCCCTGCACGTTCGCCTACATGGCGCCCATGCTGGCCGTCACCTTCCGCGTCGCCTCGACCGCCCTGCTGTACGGAATCGTCCTACTTATCGCCTACGGGGTCGGCCACTGCTCGGTCATCGTCCTGGCCGGCACCAGCACGGGTCTGGTCCAGCGCTATCTCAACTGGAATGAGAAATCCAAGGGGGCTGTCATTGTCAAAAGAATCTGCGGCGTCTTGATCCTGCTCGCCGGCTTGTATCTGATCTACATCGCACACTAAGGACCTGGTGCCGCAAGCAAAGCAACCTAACATCAGCAAAGGAGGATCGAGCATGAATCGAAGGGAATTCCTGACCACCACACTGGCGACCGGCACCACGGGGTCGGTAGCCTCGACGGCCGTCGCTGGGGACCGCAAGGCCATCAAGATTGTGGGCGTATCGTGCAGCCCTCGCAAGGGTAAGACGACGGCCGCCGCATTGAACATCTGTCTTGAGGCTGCGAAAGCTGTCAATCCAGGTGTGACCACAGAGTTGATCGAACTGGCGGGTCGCAACATCGGGGTCTTCGACCCGGCCAATCCCAAGGCCACCCAAGGTGGCTTTGCCGACCTCATTGGCGTTCTGTCGGACCCGAACGTGGGCGGCATGATCGTCGGAACGCCGGTCTACTTCGGCAATATGACCTCTCTGTGCAAAGCCTTCCTCGACCACTGCATGGCTTTCCGTCAGCAGAAATTCGCCTTGGGCGGCAAGGTCGCCGGGATCGTCGCCGTCGGCGCCGCCCGCAACGGCGGTCAGGAACTGGCGATCCAGTCTGTACATGCGGCTCTGCTGTGCCAGGAGATGATTATTATCGGCGATGGTCAGCCCACGGCACATTTCGGAGCCACACTCGTCAACGACGGCAAGGACAGCATCGCCGGCGACGAATTCGGCCTCTCCACGGCCAGAAACCTCGGCCGCCACGTCGCCGAAGTCGCTCTCAAGCTAGCGCGGGCCGGCGGTTGAGGTTGAGAGCGAGTAAATTTCGCCAGCGAGTAAATTTCGCCGTTGACACGCAAATCCCGCCATAGTACAATTCGTTAATTGACGAAGTATAAGGGATGTATATGCGTGATGTTCTCGATGTGACCAAGGCCCTGGCCGACGGCAGCCGTCTGCGCGTCCTGATGGCGCTGGGGGGCGGCGAGTTGTGCGTGTGCCAGATCGTGGAGTTGCTCCAACTGGCTCCTTCGACGGTATCCAAGCACATGTCCACCCTGCGGCAGGCCCGGCTGGTAGAGAGCCGCAAGGAGGGCCGCTGGATGTACTACCGGCTGCCGGATCATGATGCCCCCAAAGCGGTCAAAGACGCCGTGGCGTGGGTGCGACGCCATCTCGCCGAATCGCCGCAGATCGTGCGGGACGGAAAAGAGCTACAGAGAATCCTCAGCATCGACCCGGAGAAGTTGTGCAAGGGACAATGCAGAAGCTGAAGGTGCTGTTTCTGTGTACGGGCAATTCCTGCCGGAGCCAGATGGCCGAGGGCTGGACCCGCTGCCTCAAGGGCGATGTGATTGAGCCCTATTCGGCCGGGATCAAGCCGCACGGCCTTGATCCCAGGGCCGTCAAGGTCATGGCCGAAGCGGGTGTTGACATCTCCGGCCATCGCTCCAAGCACGTTGATGAGTTGAAAGATCTTCAGTTCGATTATGTGGTGACCGTTTGCGACCAGGCCCATGAATCGTGTCCGCTGTTTCCGGGCAGGACGCAGGTAATCCACGTGGGATTCGCTGATCCCCCCAGACTGGCCCAAAGCAGCAAGAATGAGCAAGAGGCACTCGGTCATTATCGGCGGGTGCGCGACGAAATCAGGAGGTTCGTCGAGAGTCTACCTGGGACGGTGATGCCGGTTGAGGCCAATGCAGAGCCCATTCGTTCGCGAAAGAATTTGAGAAAGGAAGTATGACAATGGCTGGAGATCAGGATCGGGACACGAAGGAGCAGATCCGAGAGGCCGTGCGGGACGGCTACGGCAAGATCGCCAAGAGCGGGTCAGGATGCGGATGCAGTCCCACATCATGCTGCGGTTCCGGGGCCGCTGAGCAAGTGGCCAAGAGCGTGGGGTACAGCGAGGCGGAACTCGCCACACTGCCCGAAGGGGCTAATATGGGCCTTTCCTGTGGGAACCCGACGGCCTTAGCCTCCCTCAAGGCCGGTGAGATAGTCCTGGACCTCGGCAGTGGCGGCGGTTTTGACGTTTTCATCGCGGCCCAGAAGGTTGGCCCGACGGGGCGCGTGATCGGTGTGGACATGACACCTGACATGGTAAGCAAGGCCCGTCATGGCACAGCGGCCTATCGACAGCGGACGGGCCTCGACAACGTCGAGTTCCGACTGGGTGAGATCGAGCACCTCCCGCTGGCCGATGCCACCGTGGACGTCGTGATCTCCAATTGCGTGCTGAACCTCTCGCCCGACAAGCCCCAGGTCTGGCGCGAGATCGGGCGGGTACTGAAACCCGGCGGGCGGGTCGCCATCTCCGATCTGGCCCTGCTCCAGCCGCTGCCGCAGGAAATCAAGGACATGATCGAATCCCTCATCGGCTGCATAGCAGGCGCCGTGCTGGTAGATGAGACCCGTGTGATGGCGGAAGCGGCGGGACTCACGGAGATTCAACTGAAGCCGAAGTCGGGATATGTGGATGCCATGGTGGACTGGAACGACCCCCTGTATCGCAAGGTTGTCGAGAACCTCCCGAAAGGAGCGAAGGCAGGAGACTACGTCACGAGTCTCGAAGTGGCGGCGCAGAAGGCAGAAGGACCGGCACCCGTAGCCGGCGGGACACCGCAAAAGGTATACACGCCGGCGGTGGGAGAACTGGTCGCGATTGGCGCGGCTATCGCGGCCAACTGCGAGCCCTGCTTCAAATACCACTACGCCCAGGCACGCAAATACGGGGTCCCCAATGAGGACATGGCCTGTGCCGTGACAATGGCCCAGAAAGTCAAACAAGCGCCGGCCCGGGCCGTGCTGGAGTTGGCGAATCGATATCTCGGATGCAGCGCTTCAGCCGAGGAGGCAGGTGCTCCGCCAGCGGGCACCTGTTGCGGAACACCGGCAGCGGCCAACAGCCGGACACCGACTGTGCCAGGTGACGTAGCTCGCCCTGCCGGCAAGACGACCGCGGGTGGAAAGAGTTGTTGTTCGTGAAACCTTAAGATAGGAGGAATGACCAATGAGTTCATCGAACGAAGACCAGAAACCAATGGACAACATGGAGTCGCTGAAACAACAGGCTTCGGATTGTGCGCCGGGGTGCGGCTGCCACAGTACCGGGCCCTTGGGGCGAAAGCGTTTGATCGTGGGGACGCTCGTGCTGCTCGTCGCCGTCGCACTGGTGGCGCGGGCCGTGATCAAGACGAATACAGCGCCCAGCCAGCCGGACGCGGCGGCTTTTGCCTTGCCCACCGCGGCACAGACGCCTCCCGCCGAGAGCGCTCCGGCCACACCGCCGGTGGCAACAGCCAAGACGCCGGATACGTTTGTTGCGAAAGAAATCGGCGCGTTCGCGGAACTCAACACCCTGGCGGCCGCGAGCGATGCTGTTTTCGTGTACGTGCCGGGGAAGGACGGGACCGCCAGCAATCCGTCGGCGACGGCCATGAAGAGCGCGGTGAGCCGGATCGGGTCGCAGGGGTACAAGATCGCCCTGTTCACCCTGAAGGCGGGGACTCGGGATTACGAGCAGATCGCAGCCCAGATGCCGGTGCCGGGGGTCCTGGCAATGGTCAAAGGGAAAGGGATGAGCGCCGTCTCCGGGGAGGTCACGGAAACGAAGCTCATCCAAGGCTTCGTCGCCGCATCGAGCGCGGGCGGCTGTGGGCCAAGCGGCTGCGGTCCGGCGGGGTGTGGACCGGTAAGGTAATAGTACGCTCAGGGCAGTTACAGACGCCACTCCCTAAAGGGGACGCCCGTGCCGGGTGAGTCAGCTCGCCTTGCCGGCAAGACAGTGCCGGATGGAAAGAGTTGTTGTTCGTGGGAATTACCATGAGGAAGAAATGACCATGAACTCACCCAACGAAGACCGAAAGCAGACTGACAACATGGACTTGTTGAAACAGCAGGCCTCGGATTGCGCGCCGGGGTGCGCCCGCTATGGCCCGGAATTGTCGGGACGACAATACCGGATCCTGGGATTGATCGTGCTACTCATCGGCGTCATGCTGGCGGCACGGGGCATGGTCAAGAACCGCGTGGCATCAACAGTACCGGCCGTACCTGCTTTCGCGCAGATGGGTTCGAATATGATGAACATGATGGACATGATGAAGCAGATGGGCATGAAGCCGGAAATGATGGACCGGATGCAGTCGTTGATGCGCACGGGCGTGTTCGTGGACAGCCCCGCCGCCTTGCAGGTCCAGAAGGACAAACTGGGCCTCTCCGAAGAGCAGGTCAGGACGCTCGGTGAGATCGAGAAGGAGGCCCGCCAAAAAGCTCTGGCCCTCCTGACGCCCGAGCAGCGGACCAAGCTGGGTGACATCCCCGACAAGCCTTTGGTCATGATGGAGATGTGCCAGCAGATGATGACGCAGACGCCCGCCGGGTCGAGGAGGGGCAAGTAGTATGCTCAAGGAAGTTACAGACGCTCTCCAAGCCGCCAGCATGGGGCCTGCAGCGTTGCCCTTGGCTTTCCTGTTAGGACTGGTCAGCGCCGTCGCCAGTGCCTGCTGCACGCTGCCGGCGATGGGCATGCTCGTGGCCTACTCGGGCACGCGGGAAAATGTGAACCGGCGTTCAGCACTTACGTCGGCGATTTGGTTCCTCGTGGGCACCACGTTGGCCCTGATCATTCTTGGGTTCGTGGCCGGGCTTGTCGGCCAGACGGCACAGGCGTTTCTCGGACGGTATTGGAAAGTATTCGCGGGAGCCGTCGCGGTCCTTCTGGGGCTGGCGACTCTCCAGCTGCTTCCCATCCGTCTGCCACAACGCGCTGGGAAAGATGGCAGTCCCTCCGCCTCCGGCGCAAGAATGGGCGCAGCGCTCGGGGGCCTGTTTCTGGGCGGCGGCGTGGCGGCGTGCTCCCTGCCCTGCAATCCGGGGATTTTCATCGTGATCGGCGCCAGCGTGCTGCTGGGCCGGGTCCTGTGGGGTATGGTACTCATGGCCGCCTTTGGCGTAGGCTTCAGCCTGCCGCTGGCCGCCATTCTCTTCGGCGTATCGTTCGGCAAAGCGTCCCTCAAGATGCAGAAGGTGGACGCAGCGATCCGAGCCGTTGCCGGCGTCCTGCTGGCCGGCGCGGGTCTGTATCTGTTGGCGTCCTTTTAGCAGGGAAGGTACATCAAGATGGCAAAACTTGTGCAAGTATTCGATCCGCCCATGTGCTGTTCCAGCGGCGCGTGCGGACCGAAGGTGTTGGATAGGAGACTCGTAGAGTTCAGCGCCGCGCTCGAATGGCTGCGTGCGGAAGGCGTTCAGGTGGAGCGCTACAACCCGAGTCACCAATACGACGCGTTCGTCGGCAATGTCACGGTCGTCAATACGATCAACACGCAGGGCACAGAATGTCTTCCCTTGATCCTGGTAGATGGAATAATCGCCAGCTATGGGGCCTATCCGAGCCAGGAGGAACTGGCCGTGATGGCCGGCGTCCAAGACGAGGAAGAGGCAACCGCCTGACAAGACGGTGCGACACCTTAGGAATATTTGTCCATGCCGCTGCCTCGCACGAATGTTCCTCTCGTGTGACCGGGCTTTCCGCCGTCTGCACTGTGAATTGGCCCCGCCCGTTCGGTGATCGAACGGGCAAAAACGCGGCGGAAGCCCGGTCCTTTACAGATCGGGACACCGAGGATTTCGCGGATATTCTGAGCAAGAGCCAAGTCTGCAGCATGGAAGAGATTGCCGCGTTGCTGAAACGAGCATAGGGACAAGTGGTATTCCAACAACAGGAGATACAACAATGGAAACTAAGCCGAATGACAAGAAACAGAAGAAGGGCTTGCTGGGCGCGATCTGGGAGTCGATGACCAAGACCGGCGGCTGCTGCGGCTCAGGTGGAAACTGCTGCGGTCCCGCCGATCCGAACAACGGCAGCAAGAAAACCAAAGAAAAGAAGGATGATCGTAATACCGGGGGGCACAATGGGTCGTAGATCGGACGGCTCAAACTACAGAGATCTTGCCGTCTTGTCCATCGTTCCCACTGTTGTAGCGGTCCTGACCTTGGCGAGCTGGGTTCTCGCCCACTGGGAAATCGGGCCGTACTTCGTCCCTGCGGCACTCGCCCTCTTGGCCGTCATCTTCGGCGGCTTTCAACGCTTCATTGCTGGATTCAAAGACGCTTTTCAGCGTAAGATCACAGTCAATGTGTTTGTTGTGGTCGCGCTCTTGGCCACGATGGCGATTGGCGAGTTCCGACCCGCCGCCGTTATCGTCTTCATCATGGCCGCCGCCGGGGCGCTGGAATCCTATACGCTGGACAAGACCCGCAAGAGCATTCGTGACCTTCTGGATTTTGCCCCGAGAATGGCGACGGTTCGCCGACAGGGAGATGAGGTCGTCGTTCCGGTAGCCGAGCTCCAGGTGGGAGACGTCGTTGTGGTCAAACCCGGCGCACGGATTCCCGTCGATGGCGTGGTGACCGGCGGAGCGAGCAGTGTCAACCAGGCTCCGATCACCGGCGAGTCTATGCCGGTGGAGAAGTTTCCGGGCAGCAGTGTCTTCAGCGGCACTCTCAACGAGTCCGGCCACCTGGAGATTCGAACGGCCAAGATAGGCGAGAACACGACCTTGGCGAGAATCGTGCACTTGGTCCAGGAGGCCCAGGGGACGCGGGCGCCCGTTCAGAACATGGCGGACCGGTTCACGACGTGGTTCCTGCCCACGGTGGTTCTTCTCGCTCTCATTGCCTTCGGCATTTCCGGCGATGTCAAGGTGGCGGTCTCCGTTCTGCTGGTGGCGTGCCCCTGCGCGTTCGCCATCGCCACCCCCACCGCCGTGACCGCCGGTGTGTCCAATATGGCGCGCCGGGGGGTCCTTATCAAAGGCGGCATCTTCCTGGAACTGGGCCACAAGATAGACCACCTTCTTGTGGACAAGACCGGAACCTTCACCTTCGGCAGGCCCAAGGTGGAAGGCATCATCCCCTTCAATGGGAAAGGCCCGGACGAGATCCTGCGGACGGCATGCATCGCGGAGAAGTACTCCGAGCACCCCCTGGCGCGTTCCATTCTGGCGGCCGGCCGAGAAAGGCACCTCGACATTCCTGACCCGGACCATTTCGTCAGCGCGACGGGCATGGGGGTGGAGGCCCGCTGGAACACCACGAACATCCGGGTGGGCAAGCAGGCATTCCTTCAGGCGGCCGGTGTGCCCATCGTCTCTCAGGTGGACCACGAGATGGCAAAACAATCGGAGCAGGGGCGCACCGGCGTCCTGGTGGCGCACAACGATGAAGTGATCGGCTTGCTCGCGATTGCCGATGAGATCCGCCCTGAGATTCCAGAGACCATTCGTTTGCTCAAGACGATGGGAGTTCAAAGGATCACCATGTTGACCGGCGATCATCCTCGGGTCGCGGAAGCGGTCGCCAAGGCCATTGGGGTGGATGGTTTTCAGGCCGAGCTGCTTCCGGAGCACAAGCAAGAGTCCGTCAGAACCTTGCAGGCCGAAGGCCATATCGTCGGAATGATTGGGGACGGCATTAACGATGCGCCGGCTCTCGCGTTGGCCGATGTGGGGATCGCTATGGGCGCCGGCGGCACGGATGTGGCCATAGAAACAGCCGACGTCACCCTGATGAAAGATGATATCTCAGGGGTGGCCGATTTCATGTGGATGTCAGCGAAAGTCCTGCGTCGCATCAAACTGAATATCTTCTTTTCCATGATCTACAACGCCATTGGTCTTACCTTGGGTGTCCTGGGATTGATGACACCGATTATCGCAGTGATTTTCCAGGAAGCGGGCTGCATAACGGTCGTCTTCAGTTCGACGTTACTGCTTTGGTCGAAGCGGGGCACGGCGACGTTGCGAAGCAGATTCTCCGGCGGCGGCTTCGAGCCGGCTGGGAGGACACAGACTGCGGCAATGGGCCGCTGACAAGACTGGAGTTCATTCATGAGCGAAGGAATCGCAAAGAGACTCTCATTTCTGGACCGGTTTTTGACGTTGTGGATCTTCCTGGCGATGGCCTTTGGGGTGGCGCTGGGGTATTTCACTCCGGCGGTCGGGAATTGGATCGGCTCGTTGCGGCCGGAAGGGACGCAGACCAGCATTCCGATCGCCCTTGGGCTGATCCTGATGATGTACCCGCCGCTG
>CAYHAJ010000234.1:0-6010 GCA_964354535.1 uncultured Pirellulales bacterium | reverse complement strand
TGCCGGCCCAACCGCCGCCCCGGATCACCGCCGCCGCTGGCGGAAAGGAGACACCCATGTAGTGAAGACTTTCGGCCCAAAAGGCCCTTTCTGACCCCGCCACACGGGTTTCATCCCGCGAATCCGCGAAGTCGGGTTAGTTGACGTGCCCTGCGGCCCGAAGAGCCGCCGAACTCCCAGGCCCGCATCAGAAGCCAGGAAAGGGCGAGCCAACAGCCGTGGTCGGCAGGCCGCAGCGGTAGCCGGTGAGGCGGGGTCAGGGAGTCAGCTACGGCCTACGGCCTGCCGCTTCCGGCCTGTTGTCCCCCCTCTCTGTACTACAAAGGCGTAGGCATCCGGCTATCACGGCAGGCCCTCTCAGCGAAGATGGCAAGCCCCAAACAGCAGGTGGCAGGGTCAACGCTCAGCGGCGCCTGACCCTGCCACCCATAACATGTCACACCTGTGTTGCCTTGGGCCTGATCAACCCGAACCAGGTCAAGGCCTTTTCATCATCATCATCATCATCATCCTTCTACAACTATGCCCATCGGCGTAGCCGCCACCCGGCCGCACTCAGACCAAGAACGCCCAGCAGAACGGCACCCGGGAGCGGAACAACGGGTTCCGGCGCGCCTGTGGCGTTCAGGATGTTGATGTACCAGCCGGTCGCCATGGCGCCGGTCCAGTACTCGTAGCCGCTCCAACTGCCGTTGACGTTCTGGGCCCCAACGAGGTATTGGCAGTACTGCGAATACCAGTCGCCGGCCGCCGAGACCTGCGGGTTCCATTCCTGCCCGATCGTGTAGCCACCCGGGGCCGTGGAGATCATGCCGAGGGTGCCAACCCGGAAATCGTCGGTGGGGTCGCCGGGCGTCCCGTTGTCGTTCCAACCGAGGCCGCCGTACGTCTGCAGCCCCTTGTACGCCGCCCACATGGCGTACGGGTTGTTCATATGGCCGCCGTACCATTGGCTAGCCCAAGCACCGGCAGGCTGATTCCAATGGTCGAAGCCAACCATCGAGTCCATGTAGTTAAGGGCGTTCTGGACCCTGCTGTCGGTTACGGGCAGATCCATCACGGCGAACTCGAGCAGCAAGCCGCCCGTTTTGGACATGTTCACGTACGAGCCTCCGCTGTCGTAGCCGGAACCGCCGGCCATCCATGAACCGTCCTGCGGGTGCTGGATCCTGGCTGTCCAATCGTCGAGGCCCAGGGTCGTTGCGTCCCCGGTCTGGACGGACACAGGTGTCGTGAGACCCCACGCCTCGCCATAAAGGTAGGGCAGGGCGCCCCACTGGGCCGTGGAGTTATCCGACACAGCGGGTTGGTTCGGGTAGTAGCGCCAGCCGCCATCGGCGTCCTGACCGTAAGTCAACCAGTCCATGGTGCCCTGCATCACCTGTCTATAGGACTTTCCGTTAAGCACCGCATTGGTCGACGTGATCGTCGCGTCCGGGTTGGCGTTACCGAGCGCGTAGATCACCGGCGCGACCAACCCCGTCGTGTACGTCGTGCGGCTAAGATTGAGATCAGCGGCTTCCCAGTAGATGGTGCCCGCAGGCGCGCTAGGAACACGGGTCACTCTGTAGTCGCGCGCGTAGCCGTACAGGTAATCGACCGCCCTGCCCACAACCGTGCCGTAGGCGCTTGCATCGTACGGTCTGTAGCCTTCTTCGATGAAGGCCAGGGCGGCCGAGGCCGTCGACGCGACGTATCCCGCCGATCCGTTGGCGGGGTCATTCCACCTGCCATCGGCTTGCTGCGTGCTGGCCAGCCACGCCAACCCATTATTGATGGCTGTCTGCTTCGCCTGTTCCGTCGCCGCTTGGGCAACGCTGGCAACCACCAGTAGCAGAATCAAGAACAGAATCGTCTTTCTCATCATTCTCTATCTCCTTATTGTCCCCCAGTTCAAAGATTCACCTCAGCAGATCGGATGTCGCGAGATGCTAGATTTCTGCAGCGTGGCCCAACCTCCTTTCTTGGCTGCCCGTCAGGATAGACCTCGTGCACGGTACCGATCTGGCTGTACGCGCTGATCTTGCCGCTCAAAGAGCGCAGATGTTTCATAGGAGCAAACTCGGCAGGAACAGCGAAAGATGTTCTCTACCACTCCTCCATACCATGGTAATTATCCTACCCACAGTTGACAGGAAGTGTCAAGCTAAATTTTCCCAAGAACAAGGGGCACTTAGGGCTCATCCGGTTTTAGCGTACTTGGGGGGCTCCGCCCCAAGAGGCATCGAAGTACGCCGAAGCCGGAGGAGTCAGAGCAAGAGAAGAGGCGGTTCAGGGGCGTGGACGCTACCACGTGCCCGCCGCCGGTCCAGCCTCCCAACCCCGTCGCATCCACCTGCGACGTTCTCCGGAGGCGGCTCATGGGCCGAACCCTTTGGCAGACGGCCCATCGGCGGATTGGGTTCGGGTCCCCACCGGCTCTGTTTCGCCGGTGGGAGCCCTTCCCAAACGCGATGCATCGCGTTTGGGGTCCCCTTCCTACGGAACGAATCCGATTGAGGGCTTCGCCTTCTGGCTTCCGGCCTCCTCCGCTGGTGCCCGGTCTCTTCTGGTTCCGGGCACGGGTGATCTTACTCCCAGACGGACCGACGTGTCCGATTCAGCGGCTCCCTGGGCGTGGAAAGGTCCCACCATTCCCGCACCCTGAACCGCCTCTTCTCTCTTCTTCTTGCCTGTTCTGTCCTGCTGTTGCTGTGGGCCAAGTACGGAAGAACCGGATGAGCTATAGAAAGCAATACTAAAGACGTTGGTCCCGTCATTCTATGGCACTACAATTCGTTGTCCAGTTCCAGAGATTCCGCGTTTCTGGCCAGAAATCAAGGATTTTCACGGTGGATAACCGGGGCTACTGTCGAAGATGGGCAAGGCACAATGCGCGTGCTCTCTCGGAAGGAGCGCCGTTGATGTAAATCCAACATTGACAGGAGGTTACAGTTGCGTTAAATAGCCGATCTCTACGGCTTGGGACTCGCTTTGGGCATCAGTTTCTCCCGCCATTGGGCGGCCTGGTCGGTCTTTCCCCAAGCCTCGTACAGCTTCACCAAGCGACCCAAAGAATCCCGCGTGGCTGGATGATTCCCGCCCCATCTCTTCATCCTGCCCTCAAAAGCCTTCAGGAGCAGGGGCTCGGCCTCGGCGAAGCGGCTCTGGGTCGCGTAGAACGCGCCCAGTTCTTGTGCCGACTCCCAGGTGTCGGGATGCTCCTCGCCCAGCGTGGTGCGTCGGCCCTCCAGCGCCTTTTTCAATAGGCCCTCGGCGTCCACGGGGCGATTTTGCCGCGCGTACAGCACGCCCAAATCGTTCGTCGACTGCAACGTATCCGGATGGTTCTCCCCGGCCAGACGGCGTCGGACTTCCAGCGCTTTGGTGAACAGCTTCTCCGCCTCGTCAAACTGACCCTGGTCCCTGCGCAAGACCGCCAGGCGGTTCATCGATCTCAGTACGACCGGGCGCTCTTCACCAAATGCCCCGCGTCCGGTCTCCAGGGCCCCGGTCAGAAGCGGCTCTGCGTCCTTGAGTCGGCCCTGGGCGAGGTACAGAGTCGCCAGGTCATTCATGGAGCCGAGGGTGGCTTCGTGGCCCGGGCCCAGCAGGCGGCGTCGGCTCTGCCGGACCTCGGTGAGCAGGGGCTCCGCTTGATCGTAGCGTCCTTGCTCCAGGTGCAGGAGGCCCAAGCCGGCCTTGGAGCGCAGGGTCATCACGGGTTGGTCCTCGAAGAGAACGTCCCCGACCTCGATCATCTTGAGGTACGTGGACTCCGCATCTTCAAAACGCCCTTGGGCGGACTGGCCCAGGGCCGCCGCCTCCAACGCGCGCAACAGGGCCTCGTGCTTCGAGCCAAGCACAGATCCGCTGCCCGTCGCCGACGGCTGGCTGGAGCGCGGGATATCCCCCGGGGGCCACAGGTAGCTACGGGAAGGGAGAAGACCATAGGATTGCCCACCCACGACAGGAATCGTGAGGGACAGGTGCGCAGAGCCCACCGCACCTCCACTCAGGTCGGCGCGGGCGACACAAGGGATCAGCCAGACCAATCCTGCCGTCGCCCAGACTACGAAGCCTTTGTTTGCCATGTCCCCCTCCCCTGCGAAAAGAGGTCGTTTGTCGAGCCCGCAGATGCCATAGGCACAGCCGGCGGAAACGAAACGATCGGCTCCCGCTGTATCACGACTTTGTGCGGCATCCAGAACTACGGCAATTATAACACCCAAACGGGAAAAGGTCAATGTCTATCCTTATTTGGGATGCCCCCGGCGATGCCGGCCACAAAATGCAATATGAGGCTCAGCGGACGAAGCCGAGCTTGGCGGGGAGCCACATCGAGATCTCGGGGATGAAGGTGCACAGCAGCAGCGTCACGATCATCGCAATGAAGAAGGGCAGGATGGGACGGATGACCTTCGTCACGGTGGTCTCGGCGATGCCGCAGCCGAGGAACAGGCACGTGCCCACCGGCGGCGTGCACAGGCCGATGCACAGGTTCATGATCATGATGATGCCGAAGTGGAGCGGGTGCACGCCCAGATTCTGGACGACCGGCAGGAAGATCGGCGTGAAGATCAGCACCGCCGGCGTCATGTCCATGAAACAGCCGACCACGAGCAAGAGGGCGTTGATCAGGAGCAACAGGACCACCTTGCTGCTCGTCCAGCCGACGAGGGCCGCACTGATGCCCTGCGGGACCCGCTCCGAAGCCAGGACCCAGGACATGGCCATGCTGGTCGCGATCAGGAGGAAGACCACGGAGGTCGTGACGCCGGTCTGCAGGAGGATGGCGGGCAGGTCGCGGACCTTCACTTCGCGGTACACAATGACCGCCAAGATGAACGAGTAGAGCACGGCGACCGCCGAGGCTTCCGTGGGAGTGAACCAGCCCAGGAGGATACCGCCGATGACGATGAAGATCATGAACATGGCCGGGATGGCCCGCAGGAAACGAATCACGCTCTCGCGCCGGGGGAAGGTCTCGCCTTTGCCGTAGTTGTGGCGGATCGAGATGACTCCGCTGACGGCCAGCAGCCCGAGGCCGACGAGGATGCCGGGCAGGTAGCCCGCCATGAAGATGGCGGCGATCGAGACGGACCCGCCGGTGGCGAGGGAGTAGACGATCATGATGTTGCTCGGCGGGATCAGCAGACCCGTGGTGGCGGCCGTGATCGTCACGGCGGCGTTGAAGTCCCGGTGATAGCCCATCTTGTTCATCAGGGGGATCATGAAGCCGCCGATGGAGGAGACCGCCGCCGTGGCGGAGCCCGAGATTGCCCCGAATAGCATGCAGGTGACGACGTTGACGTAGGCGAGGCCGCCGCGGTAGCGACCGGCCAGGACGTTGGCGAAGTCGATCAGCCGGCGGGCGATGCCGCCGTGGCCCATAAGCAGGCCGGAGAGAATGAAGAACGGGATCGCGAGCAAGGCAAAGCTGTCAATGCCAATGGCCATGTTGTGCGCGACGGCCTTGAAAGCCGGCTCGCCCATCGCCAGGAAGGCCAGAACCGCGGCAATACCCATGCAGAACGCCACCGGCACGTTGAGCAGCAGCAGGATGACGAAGCTGATCACCAGAACCAGGACGGGCAGATTCATACGATGTCTCTCCCTGCGGCTGATTCCGGACCAGGCTCACCGGGGCCGGCCCGCAAGCGGGCGAGCCTCTCCACCAGGCCGATGATAGCGTAGAGCGTCAGGAAGAAACCGCTGATCGGCACGGCCAGGTACACGTAGCCCATCTTCACGCGCAGCGCCGGTGATTCCTGCCCGAGGTCCAGCATGCTGGCGACCAGATCGATGCCCCCAAGGATCATCACAGAGAACGAGAACGCCGCGACACTGAGAAAGACGATCACCTCCGTGAAGGTCTTGGCCCGAACGGGCAGCTTGCCGACGAAGTAATCGATGCCCAGATGGGCCCCACGTCCCAGGGCGACAGCGGCCCCGAGCAGTGCCACCCAGATCAGCATGAACGTCGCCAGCTCTTCGGTCTTCGTGCTGGGGTCGTGCAGAACCAGCCGGG
>CAYHAJ010000233.1:0-7183 GCA_964354535.1 uncultured Pirellulales bacterium | reverse complement strand
GCCACGGCCCATGCCCTGGCCGAAGATATTCAGCGGCACCTCCACGATGAGCCGGTCACAGCAGGGTCACCTGGGGTGATTTACCGTGTGCAAAAGCTCCTGCGCCGACACAGGCGAAAGCTTGCTGCGGTATTCGGTCTTATGGTTTTAGTCACTGGGCTTATGATAAGCCTTGCCATATTGCGGACGGGATTAGACCAATCACGAAACGCTGAAATCATCAGGCATGAAAACACGCTGTCCGAGGCCGCGGCACTGGGTGAGCAAGGCAAGTATGAAGAGGCTTTGTCTGCCGTGGGGACGATCCTGGACAACGCGCACCTGGGGCGCCAGGCGCATCTGCTTCGCGCCAGGCTTCTCATGCTGGACCTGCAATCTTCTTCCGACATGGTCATGGCGAATGATGCGCGATGGGTTCAGGTCATGGAGGAGCTCAAGGGATTGCTCGGAGAGTCAGATGAGATCGCCGGGCAAGCTCACTTTCTCCTGGCAACCATCTACTATGAGAGTGACTCCGAAGCGCCCACCAGCGCCAGAAACTATGGAGCCCAGTGGGCGTATCATAAGCAGAAGGCAGATGAGTTGCTCCCGGAGACCGCGGATTCCTACCTGTTGCGTGCGATCAGTGCCGCCACGGTGCCGCAGGCCCTGGCGTTCCTCGATAAGGCCCTCGAACTCGACCCCAGACATTTCGAATCCGTCAAGACGCGGGCCTACATTCATCATATCAGCGGCGACTATCGCCAGATGGCGCTCGATGCGGCCCAAATGAAGACTATCAAACCGGACGATCCCTTGGGCTACTCGCTCAGTGCCCTCGCTCAGCGTGGATTGGGCTGGTTTGCGGAGGCGATTGCCGATCATGACCGGGCGATTCAACGGTCGCCCGACGATGCCGTCTTATTCGATGAGCGTCGTCAAACCTATATGCGCATGGGGGACTACCAGCGGGCGCTCGCGGATGCGAGGGAGTGCTCGCGGTTGGAGCCCTCCGTGAACCTCTATCGGATGCGTGTCTTTTTTGCCCTGGTCGCCCTGGGACAGTATGAGCAGGCCACAACCGCCTACGAAGAACTGAGTGTCGCCTATGACTTCGACAAATTCGAGTTTGACGATTGGGCCGCCCGACATGTTTTTGATACGCTGGAGGCTGGGTTGTCGTGGTATCCCTCCGGCGACATGCCGACCGGCCAAGCGTTTCTGCCTCTGTGCCTGGCGGATGAGTCCTACCGGCATCTGGCAGAGAAAGCCACACGGCTCAGCGGCTTGGGCAGTCATCCCTCCTTCTCCCAGGATGGGACCAAGCTGGCCTACGCCTTGGGTGTTCCCCAGTTCACCGGGATTGCGGTGTATGATATCAAGTCGCGGCAATCTCAATTGCTGGTGATTCCCGGCAAGGACCCGGTGTGGTCGCCCGATGGCCGCTATATCGCGTATACGCGCAACCGGCAGACCCTGCCCTTCTCGGTGCTCTTCCGGCAGAGCCCCATGAAGGGCGTGGCTGAGCCTGAAAATTTGGCCCTCCATGAGGTCTGGATGATCCAGGCAGACGGCACAGAGAGTCCCCGCTTCCTCGCCAAGGGATATGGACCGTCCTGGAGCCCTGATTCGAAACGCGTGATCTACCGCTCCGGCACAGACGACAAGGTCTTCTCGAAATCCACGGCGGCTCAGGAGGAAAGGCCCGCTGTCATAGTCGATTCGCCCACCCCAACGGTCGTGGGATCGATCCCGGGACTCGCCTTTGAATCTCTGCATTGGTCTGCCGATCGCCGGTCATTTCTCGTCGGCTGCAACAGTACCGTAGGAGGGCTGTGGTTCTATGATGTGACGTCGCAGTCCCTATCCAGGGTCTTTAAGGGCTATGCCTTTGGCTACGCCGAGTTTTCACCGAATCCTGAAAAGCCACGTCTGGCGTTTGACTTCACCATGCGGACCACCCTGTGGGGGCGGGAGATCTGGATGGCCGACATGTCCCCCGCAGACTGCCGGGTCGAACGAGCCGGGACGTGTCATACCGTGGCAGAGCATCACCGGGAAATCATCCGGTCTTATTACGACCGCTGCATCGAAATGGATCCGAACGAACCCCTGAACTATCTCCTGCGTGGGCGGCGCTATCTTCAGTTGGATGACATCGAGAAGGCGCTCATGGATGTAGAGCACTTTGCCCGCCTGGAACAGAATTCGCAGCTCAGGGCGGATCCCTACCTCCACCGCAGATTTGACTTTATCTTGCTCCAACGGCGCTTTCTCAAGTTCTTGACTGACAACCTGATCAAAGTGCAGGGTGAGTCGATCCAGGAGGACTCTCCCGGCAGAAACGGCCTGGCTTGGAGCCATTTCTATGCGGGTCTCTGGGCCGAGCCGGGCCGGCAGTACGAGACCGCCCTGGCCCGTTATGAGACGGCGACCCGGATCTGTCCGGATCTGGGCGTGGCCTTTCGTCATCTCGCCCGGGTGCAGGCCACCTGCCCGCTGCCGGAGTTTCGGGCCGCCCCCCAGGCGCTGCAAAATGCACACAGGGCCTGTGAGCTGACGGCATGGCGCGATCCCGAGTCTCTGGAGGTCTATGCCGCCGCTCACGCGAATGCAGGGGACTTCAACGCGGCCGCTAAATGGCAACAGGAGGTCATCAACCGATTGGCTCCAGACGGTGAGGCGGGCATCCAGGCCCAGGCCCAGGCAAAACTGGACCTCTACCGCGAACAAAAGCCGTATCGGCAACAGTATCTCTGGCCCAACCGGCTGATCGCCTGGTGGGAATTCGACGGCCAGGACACCCAGCAGGTTCACGATCACTCCGGCAATGACCTTCACGGGCGCTTCGTGGGGGACGCCCGCATCGTATCCGATCCGAAAAGAGGGGAGGTCCTGAGTCTGGATGGCAAGGGTGATTTTGTGGACTGCGGCCGGGATGTCCGATTCAATCTCACAGAAACCATCAGCATTTGCGCGTGGATCAAGCCCAGGGTCTTCAACAAGAAGCATCAGGCCCTGGTCTCCAACGGCGACCGGGGATGGATGCTCAATCGAGAGCCCTACGGCAATGGCATGCAGGTCGCCGGTTGCGGACTCAACTCGTCCTATAATCCAGGCGGCCTGTGGGGACACTTGCCCACGAAGACAGAGATGGCCGACGGCCAATGGCATCACCTGGTGGGTGTCTATGACGGTACGCATCTGATCCTATACGTGGATGGAAAACTGAATGCCACGTGCGCAGCCGCCGGGCGTATCCGAAGTAACGATCGGCCCGTCTTCATCGGCGAGAACTCCGAGGAAACCAACCGCGAATGGGACGGCTGCATCGACGACGTCCGCCTCTACAGCTACGCCCTTGACGCCGAAGGGATCGAAACCCTGTACCAATCCTCCCGAACGCCTGCGGACACAGCGACAGCCAAGTAGCAGAGAAGCCACCCACGATAATGCCCCAAAGCAGCGCAAAAAGAAAGCCCCGTCGGTTTCCCGACGGGGCTTCGGGTTCAAGAACAGTTAAGCCGAGCAACGATCGTGCCTGACTTTCGTGCCCGATTTCATGCGGGCGAGTACCTTCCCTGCCGTGGGAACCAGAACCTACGGCTGCACGGTCCGGTTGTAGATGCGGACGTCGTCGATCAAGCCGGTCCAGAAGGTGCCCGGAGCCATGGTTTTGCCGGCACCGATGACCAGATTGGCGGAAGACCCCGCCAGACTGTCCTGAGTGTCTTCGGCCGCGAGTACGCCATCCACGTGGAGCCGGCGGCTTAGCCCGTCCCACGTGAAGGCAATCCGGTGCCAGTTGCCGTCCGTGATGACTGCCTCAGACGACAGATCGCCGGCCGTCGGGCCGCCCTGGGACAACGCCGTCATCAGGGCACCTGTCTGGGTGTCCGTTGCCAGCCAGTTGGCGCCGCCCCCTTGGGCAAGGATGGTCTGCCCAGGGGCGCCGCCTTTGATCCAAGCCAGGACGCTGAAAGGACCGTCTGCCGGATTCAGGGGAGATTTGGCCGAGATGAAGGTCGTTCCGTTCAACTCCAGCGCCCCGCCGATCCTCCCACCCTGGGGCCGCCATTGCGCCGACCCCAGAATCATGGCACGGCTCCCACTGGCTCGATCGTTCGCCACGACACCCTCGGTTTCGTCGAAGGGCCAGTATCCCACCAGGGTCGGATCGTCCACCTGTTCGCCCCAATGACTCATCAGGACCTCCAGATCCTTGGCATCGACCTTGCCATCGCCAAACGCTGTTGGCGCGATATCACAGCGTGGGTCGGCTTGCCCCCAGGATTCGATCAGTCGAAGGAGGTCATTGATATCCACGCTCCCATCGCCGTTGAAGTCAACGACAGGCTCGGAGCACTCTCCAACAAACTCGATCCAACGTATGGTAGCATCGGCAATCCCGGGTGCAGAATCACCAGAATCCGCATAGAAACCGGCGTACCCTTCGGAATACTGGCTGTCGGTGGCACTAATCTGAGGTTGGGTCGGCATCTCTTCGCCCGGCCGCCAGGCTCGAAGCTCAAGGCGACTGCTCCGAGTGCCCTGGGCCGTGAGGAAATCGGAAATGCTGAACTGGAAGATGACATCTTGCGAGCCGATGTCAACATTGGGAAGCAGACGCCAGCCCAACTGCTTCATGCTGAAAACGGAGCCATCAAACCGGACCAGGAACAACTGGTTGTTCGTGCCAATCCCGCCAACATAACCTCTCACGTCGAGTGGACTTAGACCCGAACAACGTACGAAGATTCCACCAGAGGATCCGCCGGATTGTGTCGTGGTAAACTGCACCGTTACCACCAAATCGCCGGCATACTTCTGCATATCACCCGTATAGACATCCTTCGGTCCCAAACCCATAAGATCGGGTTTTCTGACCTTCGGTCGCATCCGGAGGTCTCCCTCGACCACGGCCACATCTCCTTTGGCCGGATCCCACCGCCAGGCTATTGGCGAGCCATCCTGGGCATTTCCGTCGCTGAAATCATCGATGAACAATTGTCGGACCTGTTGCCCCCAGACGGGACCGCCTAGAAGAATAATGGTTGCCGCAACAATAAACAGGCACCGCATTGTCTCTTGACTTCTCATTTCTCGTTCTCCTTTCTGATCCGTTTTCGTAGTTCAACCTCGACTCGGCAAATCCACTTCAATGTGCTGCA
The DNA here is from genome assembly GCA_964354535.1 of uncultured Pirellulales bacterium. Classification (GTDB taxonomy): domain Bacteria; phylum Planctomycetota; class Phycisphaerae; order Sedimentisphaerales; family Anaerobacaceae; genus PLanc-01. The sequence continues at coordinate 2,033 of CAYHAJ010000233.1, read as the reverse complement.
GCATTGGAGGTCTCCGTACTCTCATGACCTTTCGTCGATCCAGGCCTTCACCATCAAATACAGCAAGGAATTCGAATTTTGCGCCGCCGCAGGTTCTTCGCGGTTTTTTTTCTGCCGTAGGAGGACCAGCGGGGCGATGGCCCATGACCCAATGGCGAGACAGCCGTGGAAGGCTGTCCCGCCGCTGGGTGGTCTCGTCGCGTCCTGGGACCGGAATCCGGATGTCAATAGGAGAAGTTGGCCAGCTTCTTCACGGCTTGCGGCTGCAATTCGATCCGCTTGGACTCCTGGGGCCAGGGGCCGCACAAGAGCGGCACGACGCCCTCATCCGGGAAGCCATCGTCGTCGGCATCTTTGTCCCGAATGCTCCCGTCAAGCACATCGACGGAATTGTACAACTGCCACTGTCCGTCCTTTACCAGCGTCCCCTTGTCACTGAGGTGTGCCGTTCCCACCCACCACCAAAGCCACTGGAGCTCCGCGTGGAGATCTCCTTCCGGAATGGCCTTGGCGGCATGGCACAAGACGGTGAAGTAGTATTCGTTCTCTCCGGTCTTGACCAATTGGCCCAAGGCATGTCCATGAACCCGAACCCCCGTCAGGCCAAGGCCGCTCCAATTCGCTTCCGGATTGGGACTCCACGCCTGGTAGGCATATCGTCGGCCGGTATTATCCAGGGGCGTGATGGTCTCCGTCCAAAGGTACGCGTTGTCCTCTGGCGTGTTTCGGTCACTGCTGACCCACACGCCCGCAATCGAATCCGCGGTCGCGTTGTACTCTTGCCAGGAGGGGAAACCACCGTTCGCCGCGATGAACAGCGGGACCGCCAGCAGACACAGACCGAGCGCATATTTCCTTGCCGCTCTTGAGAAGTTCACTTTCGTTTTCATGATACCAGCTCCTTTCTGAACCATTGCCTGAATCAAACCTGCTAACCGTGGGAACACATTGTGACTGCTGCAGCATTGGAGGTCCGGGCCGTTCTGAGCTTGGCTCTAAACCTCTACCATCCAGTACAGGAAGGGATTCTGATTTTGCGCGGTGGGAGGGTCTTTTTCTCGATCTGGTGTCGCGCAGAGGTCAGAAATATTACTGTAGAGTCCTGATGTGGGGTGCCACCCGGACCTGGCCCCTGGTAGCGCCTAAGCTGGCAACAGGCTCTTGCACGCCGGGGCCTTGGCCTGTAGAATAAGAGGGTGTAAACCGGCGAGACACCGTAGAGTGAGCGTCAGTGCGCAAAATGCGTGGCGTTGTCCCTCGTGTGGACGACGGCAATGTCATGGGAGCCAGGCTATGAGCGGGAAGGATCAAACGGACCTGGGGGGAAAAGGAGGGACGTTTCTAACCACACACTGGTCACTGATCGAGGGTATCCGGGCCGCGGAGGACCAGGATCAGACGCTGATCGGATCATTGCTGAAGGACTACTGGAAGCCCGTCTATTGCTATCTGCGCCGTCGTGGATTTGCCAACGAAGAGGCCAAAGACTTGACCCAGGCCTTCTTCCACGAAATCGTTCTGGGCAAGGAACTCATCCAGCAGGCCGACCGGGGCAAGGGCCGCTTCCGGTCGTTCCTGCTTACCGCGCTGCGCAACTATCTGATCAACGTGCGCGACAAGGAGACCGCGCGGAAGCGTCTTCCCAAAGGCAAGCTCGTCCCGCTGGACATGGTCGGCCCGGAGGCCCTGCCGGAGGTGGCCGACGACCTGTCCCCGGACGATTGCTTCAACCACGTCTGGGTCTCCTCGTTGCTGGAGCGGGCCCTCCAGGAAGTCGAGACGAGTTGTCATGAAGACGGCAAAACCCTCTATTGGAAGGTCTTCGAGGAGCGGGTCTTGCAGCCCATCGTGGAGGAGACGGAGCCCCCGGCGGTACAGGATATTTGTGATCGCTACGGCATTCCGGACGGTGCGAAGCTGGCGAACATGATCGTGACGGTCAAGAGACGGATTCGGGCGGCGTTGGAGAAGCTCGTCCAAAAGTCCGTCCTGTCCGCCGACGAGGCCCGCGACGAGTTTCAGGACATGGCACG
>CAYHAJ010000232.1:0-4253 GCA_964354535.1 uncultured Pirellulales bacterium | reverse complement strand
ATAGGCATTGGTGTGATCAAACGGCTTGGAACTGCCCGGGTAGGACTTGTGCCAATCGGCAACCCATTCATAGGCGTTGCCGGCCATATCCATGCACCCATAGGGGCTGGCTCCGGCCGGATAGCTGCCCACCGGCGCACTTTGATTCTTCTTGTATCCACCGGCGGCAGCGTTGTGATCCTCCGGGTTGTTGCACTTTTCCGGATCCCACTTGTCGCCCCAGGGCCAGGTATTCGCGTGCTGCTTCTTTTCGTCCCATCTTGCCGCTTTTTCCCATTCCGCCTCCGTGGGTAATCTTCCGCCGGCCCATTTGCAGTAGGCTTCTGCTTCGTAGTAGGTGACGCCGACCACGGGGTGGGCGTCTGTTTGGACAAAGCGAGGGTGGTCAAATCCGTGGCCGATCCATTCTTGCTCGGCGGTCCAATGCTCCGGCTCCTAGCGTTCTTCCTTGCTGTTCGGTCGCACGGTGTGAGTGACGGTGCCGTTCATTCCTGCATAATCGATGATGTCATTCTCTTTCCATTTCCAACCTTGCGGGGACCAGTAGCTGGGATTCTGATATCCACCGGCTTCAATGAACTTACGGTATTGACCTCGCGTGACTTCATACTTGCCGATCTGGTAGGTGGGAAGGTTCACCGAATGCCGAGGGAATTCTTCCGGCCCTCCAAATCCCTCGTGGCCGTTATTACCCATCAAGAAACTGCCGCCAGGGATGATCACCATCTCCCCAAGGCGATCGTTGGGCTCGACGGTTCCGACCACTCTCTTTTGAACAACACCGTCTGCAGCACAACCCAGCAGAGTCAGCGGTCCCACAAGCAAAACCGGGTAAATTAGGTCTCTCAACATTGCATATTGCTCCACAGACTACATGGTTCGTTCCTTATTCACGGCACGATCCGTTGCTCAGAGTTCCCGGAGGCGGAACAAGAGATAATGATGCTGTCTTCTGTGTCTGATGGCAAGCATTTCTCCTGATGGGCAGTGTCCCAATTTGGCTCTACCGTGGCATAGGATGGTGGAGGGGCGGTGGTGTTTGTGAGAGACGGCAGAGGGGCGGATGTTCTCAGAAGGGGGTGAACTAAAGGTACGCGGTACTTTTGTCGAGGGGACAAACGGTGGGCAGTGTTGTCTCCCGGTGTGATCGCGGAAAGCAGGGTCAACCGGCGAGTTTGACGCCGTGGTTGAGGACCCAGGCGGCGAAGCTGGCGTCGTGGCGGCGCTGGAGTGCCTCGGCGGGGAAGGAGTGCCGCTCGATGTCATCGTCGGCCGCAGCCCCTTGCATAGCCAGCTCGGCCGGGGTATACTGACGGTATGACGAGCAAAGACATGGCCATCAAGACGATCCAGGAACTCCCGGACTCGGCGACCTGGGAGGAGATTGAGGAGCGTGTCCGCTTCCTGGCCGGCATCGACAAAGGCTTAGCGGATGTCAAGGCCGGCAAGGTCGTTCCCCACGAGGAAGTCAAGGAAAGCCTCAAGACATGGCTTGCCGGATAATCTGGTCCCAGACAGCCGTTGACGACCTCAGGCAGATCGTGGAGTTCATCGCCCGGGACGCCGCCGCTGCTGCTGCCAGCCTCGCGGATCGCATCCTCAGGCGCATCGAACGAGCCGCCGAATTACCCTTCTCCAATCGAGCTGTCCCTGAGAAGGCAGAAGAGTCCGTACGGGAGATCATCTTGCGGCCATATCGGATCGTCTACCAAGTGGACGACCGGCGAGACGCCATCCATGTCCTCAGAATCTGGCACGCCGCTCGCGGAGCGCCCGATCTCGAATGATCCGGAACGGCGTGGGACCATCGCCAAGGCCTTCGGCCTTGCCGGAATTCCGGGGACGTCTATGAGCAAGCCGTTGTCAAGCCTGCCCTGAGCCTGTCGAAGGGACGGTCGCGGGATTCTTTCGCGGGAATTCCACCCATCTATGCCGCATCACCCGGTTCCCCGTTGCTGCTTTGCTGGACGTGCCCTTTGCTGCTCCTCACGACTTCACACTCAACTCGCGGTCGAACCAGGCGAAGGCGTCATCCTGCATCCGGCGGGTGTAACGATGCGGCTCGTCGTAGAAACGACCGGTGAACTTGTCCTGCGCGCCGGCCCGTTCGAAGACGGCCGCGATCTTCTCCACCGACTCCTTCATGCCCTCGGGTGGAAACAGCCCGTCGCGGGCGCATTGCAGCACCAAGAGCGAGCGCGGCGCGGCCAACGACGCCACGTCCGGCCAGTCGAGATACCGGTGCAGGGCCGGCAAATAATGTACCCAGGAATGGGTGTCCAGATGATGGTGAATCATCGGGCGAACCGTGGACATGAATCCCACGATGCAGCCGGCCTTGATGCGGGAATCCAGGGCGGCCAGAAACATCGCGCGATAGCCGCCCAGGGAAATGCCCTGGCAGCCGATCCGCGCGGGGTCCACCTCCGGCCGGCTGACGAGGTAATCCACGGTGCGAATGTCGTCCCAGAAGACGATGCCCGGCCAGGTGGCCCCGGCGAAGGTGAGCGCCTTGACCAGCGTCGCCTCCTTGGCGCGGCACTGGGCGTTCAACCGCTGCGTTTCTTCGAGCGAATGCTTGGCGCGGTCCCATCCCGATGGGATATCGGCGTCCAGCACCACCCGCCGTTCGCCGAACATCAGCGTATCGATGGTGATGACGACATAGCCACGCCGCACCAGCGCCGTGGCGGTGGGCCGTTCATCGTAGTTCTCGCGGTGGTACTGGGTCATGGCGGGGTGATTCGCCCCCAGGTCCACCACCTTTTCCTTGCCGAACAGGAACATGCCGCCGTGCGAATGGAGATCCACCATCGCGGGCGCGGGCTGTTTCAGGTCTTTCGGAATCAGCACAAAGGCGGGCACGCGCACGCCGGGAGCCGTGGAGAAGACGATCTTTTCGCGCACATGATCGCCGCAATCGCGGCGCTCCAACACCTCGGGCCGCGGCTCCACCGGTTCCGGGCGGTAGAGGGCTACGTCAAAGATACGCTGCCGTGCCCGCTCCTGAAATTCGTCGAAGCTCCGGTAGGTCCCGCCCAGAAACGAGTCGGCGGGCCGATTGCGGCCGGCGATCCGCTCGACATCCGCCAGCAGGCTGCCCAAATCTGCGCCGGTAGGCTGCAACGCGCGCGGCGTGTCGGCGAGCAGCGTCGCCGAGTCCGCCGCATCGGCCGCCCGGGAACCAAAGACACCGGTCAGCGCGGTCAGCCCCAGCGCGGCGGCGAACTCACGTCGGGTGGTGGTTGGTACACCGGTCGTGGTCGAAGCAGGGTTGTGCGGACGAATCATGGTTGTACCTCCAGTCAACATTCTCCAAGACCGCGTCATCCATCGCACCCATAGTAAAGCATCGATGGAGCCATCCCTACAGGTTTCCTGTCAAAGGAAAAAACACGCGGCTTTTGACCCGCCTGAAGGCGGTACTGGGACCCGGGTCCCCAAGTGCAGACGTCCGCACTTGGGAACCCCACCAAAGGGGGACACCGGGGGGGACCCTGTTTTCCCTGACAACTGAGAACCGACAACCGACAACCGACTCCCGTCTACTGCCCTTCTTTCGGCGGGCTTTCGGGCGGGAAGTTCAGCCAGGCGTTCTCGCCGTACAGTTCCAGGGCCTTGCGGTCCCGGGCCTTGGCGGCCTCCACCTCGTCGTCGAAATGGCCCACGTACTCGTGTCCGACGAACGCCTGCCACTTGTTCCCGCGGGGATAGACACCGATGAACCGGGACTTGCCGTCCGCATGCTTGCGGCGGGGCGTCAGGGCTGCGCGGGCTCGGGTTGGGGCGCGGGCGGGTCCTCGGCCAGGATGCGCCAGAGGTTCTTCACGTTGCGCTCCTGGTGGCCCCAGCCATACGTGCGCGGGGGTGGCTCGCGGAAGGCGGGGAACTTGGCGCTGAGGGTCAGAAGCTTGGTCGTCTGGTCCAGGGTCAGACCTTGCCGGCGGGCGGCTTGGACTTCTTGGAGCATTCTCTGGTAAAAATCGCGGATCGGGGGCAGGACGGCGCGGGTCAGCGGGAGGCTGTGTCCCGGGATCACGTGCTCGATCTTCACATTATCGGCGAGGAGACGGTCCAGCACAGCGATGAAACGGTGGACGTCTTCCAGATGTGAGTCTTCGCCGATTTCGGGGACGCGGTACTGCTGGTAGGCGATGGCGCCGGTGACCAGGACCCGCTCCTGGGGAACGTAGATCAGGATGTCGGAGTTGCTGTGGCCTTTGCCGAAGAAGATCAGCTCCAGGGTCAGGTCG
>CAYHAJ010000231.1:0-35567 GCA_964354535.1 uncultured Pirellulales bacterium | reverse complement strand
GTGCAATCCTCCGGCGCGACCTGGACCGTGAACTTCAGGCCGGCGAACTCCTTGCCCTTGGCATTGATGCTCTTGAACTCCGCGGGAGCGCCCGCCAGCTCCTTGGGATCGTAGTCCTTGATCCGGATCGTCGCGTGCGGGCAGACGAACGAGCACATGCCGCACTGGAGGCACAGCTCCGGCTGCCAGATCGGGATGTTGACCGCGATATTGCGCTTCTCGAACTGGGTCGTGCCCACCGGGTATCGGCCGTCCACGGGGAACTTGCTGACCGGCACGGAGTCGCCCCGCATCGCCATCAACTCGGCGGTGACGCTCTGAACGAACTCCGGCGCCTCGGGCGGCACCACCGGGGGCAGCTTGATCTTGCTCGTGACCTTGCCCGGCATCTTGACCTCGAACACACAGTCGAGGGCCTTGTCCACCGCGGCATTGTTCATCTCGATCACCTTCTCGCCCCGCTTGCCGTAGGTCTTGCGAATGGCGTCCTTGATGGCGCCGACCGCCTTGTCGAGCGGCACGATATTGCTGATCTTGAAGAACGCCGTCTGCATGATCACGTTGATGCGGGCGCCGAGCCCCAGCTCCTGGGCCAGCGAGATCGCATCGATCACGTAGAACTGGAGCTTCTTGTCGACGATCTGCTTCTGCACTTCCTGCGGCAGCGTGTCCCAAACCGTGTCGGGCCCATGAAAGCTGGTCAGCAGGAACGTCCCACCCTGGCGGGCCGAGGCCAGCATGTCGTACTTCTCGAGGAAGCTCGGATTGTGGCACGCGACGAAGTCCGCCTGATTGATCAGGTACGGCCGCTGGATGGGCTTTTTGCCGAACCGCAGGTGCGAGACCGTCATAGTCCCGGCCTTGCGGGAATCGTACACAAAGTACGCCTGCGCGTAGTTATCCGTCAACTCGCCGATGATCTTGATCGAGTTGCGGTTGGCGCCGACGGTGCCATCGGAACCGAGCCCGTAGAACATCGCGCGGTACATGCCCTCGGCGGGAATCTGGAACGACTCATCGACGTCGAGGCTCGTATGCGTCACGTCGTCGTTGATGCCGACCGTGAAGCCTCTCTTGGGCTTGGCAGCGTCGAGATTGTCGAAGACCGCCTTGACCATCGCGGGCGTGAACTCCTTCGAGCCCAGGCCGTAACGGCCGCCCACGATCACGGGGTACTTCTCAAACGGGGCGATGCCGTCGGCCATCGCCTCGCCAATGGCGGTGCGAATGTCCAGGTAGAGCGGCTCGCCCAGCGCGCCCGGCTCCTTCGTCCGGTCCAGCACAGCGATCTTCCTGACGGTCTTGGGCAGCACGGCCATGAAGTGCTCGGTGCTGAACGGCCGGTACAGCCGGACTTTCAGGACGCCGACCTTCTGACCCTTCGAAGTCAGGTAATCGACCGTCTCGTGCACCGTGTCGGCGCCGCTGCCCATGAGGATGATCACCTTCTCGGCATCGGGCGCGCCGACGTAGTCGAACAATTTGTATTGCCGGCCGACGAGTTGGGCGAATTGGTTCATCGCGTCTTCGACGATCTTCGGCGTGGCCAGATAGAACGGATTGCACGTCTCGCGGCCCTGGAAGTACACGTCCGGGTTCTGGGCCGTGCCTCCCATCATCGGCCGATCCGGCGTGAGCGCCCGGGCCCGGTGCTGGGCCACAAGATCATCGGGAATCATCGCCCGCATGTCGTCGAACGTCAGCTCCTCGATTTTCTGCTCCTCGTGGCTCGTGCGGAAGCCGTCGAAGAAGTGCAGGAACGGTACCCGCGAAGCCAGCGTTGCCCGCTGGGCGATCAACGCGAAGTCCATGGCCTCCTGCACGCTGCACGAGCAGAGCATGGCAAAGCCCGTCTCGCGGCAGGTCATCACGTCCGAGTGATCGCCGAAAATCGACAGGGCATGAACCGCCAATGAACGCGCGGTCACGTGAAATACCGTGGGCAACAACTCGCCCGCGATCTTGTACATGCTCGGGATCATCAACAGCAGGCCTTGCGAGGCCGTGAAGGTGGTCGTCAGGGCCCCCGCCGTCAAAGCCCCGTGCACAGCGCCCGCCGCGCCGCCTTCCGACTGCATTTCGGTGACCGAGGGGACGGTGCCCCAGATGTTCGTCTCGCCCTTGGCGGTCTTGGCATCCGCGATCTCGCCCAAGGGCGAGCTCGGCGTGATCGGATAGATCGCAATGACTTCATTCGTCGCGTGGGCGACATGGGCTGCTGCTCCATTTCCGTCCGTCGTCACCATCTTACGCTTCATAAGGTCTCCAATTCTGTAAATACCGGATCACAAACAACTTAGCTCAGAAGAGCCCCCTCGCCGATGGCCTTCCCACCCGTCCTGTGTGCGAGTCCGCGTAGGAACTGGTCCTCCGTGTCTGTACGCAAACCCAGGCATGCGAAGAGACGGCATTTATACAGCCTTTGACCGCCTCAGGCAATACAAAATTCACGCACCAAGGGGGGGATTTCGACGGGCCGCTCAACCACACTCACTGATCCAGACCAAAGGCCTCCATCCACTGGTCCGTCTCGCCTTCGGAGAGCCCTTCTCGTTTCTCCTGGGGCTCCGGCTTTCGCGGCCTGCCGCGCTTCAACTCCCGGCGAACCAGCTCCCAGAAGTCTTCGGACTTCATCCCCGCCGCCTTGCGCAGAGCGGCCGCCTTGCGCAGCCGGCGGTCGCTGCTGACCACCGTCACCCGTCGGGGCGAGGTGTTCGCTTTGAGTCTCTCCTCGATCACGCTATCCGCATCGCGGTTGAAGCCGGCGAAGATGATCTCCGGATTCGCGATCTGATCGAAGTCGCTTCGATCCGCCGGTCCGGCCCCATCGAAGACCACTTGCCCCGGCTCGCCCGTCAGGGCGAAATAGCGGCTGAGCGCCCGGCAGAGTTCCAGTTCCGTTGTGATGTCCCGCTCTTCCGGCTTCTGCCGCAACGCCCACAACAGGTTGTCCCCATCGATGATCGTCATATCTCCCACACCCAACCGAAATCCAAGAACGCGCATCCACTACGATGCGATAGCGTGCCGGCAGTCTGCTTGTTCGCATTCCGGCCGGCTCGCCGTCGCGACCGGCAGATTATGCCGCATCCTGCTCGCGCGGTCCACCCTCAGTTCTTCACGGTGATCTGGTAACGCAGTTCGTCCGATTTCTGGCCGCCGGGCGAAACCGTGGATTCAAGCACCGCCGTCGCTCCTGTCCGCTGGTAACGGAAGGCCGCCCCACACAGCGGGTCTTTGGGTACAGAGACTTCCGTAATCTCGGCCAGATTCTGTGGCAACTGCCCGGCGTGGGACGCCGCAAACGAGCGGATTGCTTCAACGCACTGCAACATAGCCAGATCGCTGTCCAGCCTCCTTACCAACGCGCGCGTCCGGTCATGCGCCGGTTTCATTTGGCTCTCCAGTCGCTCCCTTGACACGAATGTGCCTGAGAACCGCGAGAAGGTTGCCTGCCTCTCGGCCTCAATGGCCTTTTCCACGTCCACAAAGGGTCTCGGGAGATGCGCCAGCGAAGAATACAGGTTCGGTGAGTCTTCCCTCTGCACGAGTTGTTCGATCTCTCCGCCGATGCTGTTCGCCGTCGCGACTGCCACTTGCAGTTGGATCAGTATGGGAGCCTGCCCCATGTGCCTGGCCATCCCTAATCCTGTCTGTATGGGGAGCATCGCCCCCTCGCATTCGCCTTGCGTGATTTCCAGCCTCGCCCACAGCCGAATCGCGAAGGCCAGTCTGCGATAGTCATTGACGTTCGCGAGAGCGGTCTCGGGCTTCCACGCCGGCCAAGTGCATTGCCGGCATTTCACCGCTTGGGCCGCATATTTGAAGCTCTCGACATACGGCTTCAGCGCCTGCTCCACCTGGTCTGCGGGCAACTGGTCAGCGGGCATCTTCAACCATTGGTAGATCTGATCGTCCTTGGTCTTGTCCGGCAACACCTTCACCGCCTTCTCATACAGCGGTACGGCATCCCCATCGATCAGTGACGCCGGCGGCGGCAGCAACGAGTATTTGCCAGGCTCAGCCGGCGTCTTCTGGGGGCAAATCACCAGCTTCACCTCCCGCCCCAGCGCCGTTTGGCCGACCAAACTCAGAACAACGGCCCACACCACGACCCCAACGGCCCGACTCTCCTGGAAATGCACCATGATACTTCCCTCCACAAAGACACCGATTCAGTTTCGCCCTTCGATCCACCTGAGTCAGAAGATCAAGTCCCGCCGATCACGAGGCCGGACTCATACTCATAGACGCTCGAACCTGCACCGAAATCACGATTCGGTTGCGATGGCTTGTGTTTCCTGCCAATGGGTGAGGGTCGGTCCGAGCAATCTACCCTCAGTTTTTCAGGGCAATCTCATAGCGCGTTACGTCCTTGGCGTCGCCGCCGGCCGGCAGGGCCGATTCGAGCACCGCCGTCGCTCCGGTCCGCGTATACCGGAATGCCGCACCGCTCATCGGATCGTTCGGCACAGACAATTCCGTGATCTCGGCCAGAGTCTGCGGCAGTTGCCCGCTGTGCGATGCCGCGTAGGAGCGGATTGCCTCGACGCTCTGCAAGGCAGCCAACTCGGTATCCAGACGCTTCGCGACGATTCGTACCTGATCGTGCGACTTCTTCAACTCGCTCGCGAGCTGCTCGGCGGTCAGTTTGCCCGACCATTCGGATGACGTCACCTTTCTGTCGCTCTCGATCAACTTCTCTACCTCCGCGAAAGGATGGGGCAGCGCCGTCAACGCGGGATACAGGTTCGGCGCCTCCCCCGCCTGCACGAACTCCCCGACTTCCGTGCACATCACAGCCGCGATGGCGACTCCTGTCAGGAACTGCAACAGGGTCGGGCCCTGGGTCAGATGCTTGCCCACGCCGAACCCGGTCTGGAGGGCCAGGATCGCGCTCTCATAGTTCTCCTGCGCGATCTCGTACCGCGCCCACAGCCGGAGGGCCGAGGCAAGGTTACGGTATTCCTGCAGGTTCGGCATCGGCGTCTCAGGCGTCAAGACAGGCCATTTGCACTCGCGGCACTTGACCGCCTGCGCCACGAACTTGAAACTCTCGACGTACAGCGCCAAGGTCTTTTCCACCTGGTCCGTCGGCAACCGCGCGATGGGCATCTTCAGCCAAGGCTGGATCCGGTCGTCAACGACCTTACCCGGCCGGGCCTTGAGCGCCTTCTCATAAAGAGGCACCGCATCGCCCTCCGTCAGCGCTGCGGCCGGGGGGAGCAACGCGAGTTTCCCCGCCTCCGCAGAGATCTTCTGCGGACAAACCACCAGCTTCACATCCCGCCCCAGGGCAGACCTCTCGCAGGCCAGACCCAGAACAACGGCCCAAACCGCCGCCCCAACCACCAGAGTCTCACGTACGCGCGCCATGGTCTGCCCCTCCACTGAATACATCGGTTCGGTTTCGCCTTTCGATCTACTACCGTCAAGAGATCAAATCCCGTCAGTGCTGAAGCGGGACTCATATTCATAGACGCTCCAGCCCGCGCGGAAATCACCATTTCCCTGCGCCGGCTGTCGTTCCCATAGATACAATGAAGGTCACCCCCAAACGGTCCATCGTCAGTTCTGCACGGCGATTTCGTAGTAGAGCGAGTCTTTTCCTGTGTTGCTGCCAACGGGGGCGGGCGATTCGAGTACCGCGACCGCGTCAGTCTGCGTGTAGCGGAACGGCGCACCGGTCATCGGATCTATGGGGAGCGAGACGTCCTTGATGTCGGCCAGAGTCTGTGGCAGTTGGCCGGCGTGCGACGCCGCATACGAGCGGATTGCCTCAACACACTGCCAAGCGGCCAAGTCGCGGTCCAAGCGCCGGCAGTGCGTTCGTATTTGTTTGTACATTTGCTCTCTCTCTTTCGACGCAATTTCGAATAGCTCGCGGGCTACTCCTTCGACGGGCGGCATGGACGGCTTAGTCTTGTCCTCGACGGCGATCGCCTTCTCCACATCAAGAAAGGGCTTGGGTAGAGCCGCCAGGGCTGCATAGAGATTTGGGGCATCCTTCGCCTGCACGAACGCTTCGACTTCCGTGCGCATCATGGTGACTATCCCCTGCCCCAGCACGAACTCCAGCAGGGTCGAGTCTTGCGTGAGATGCCTGCCCATCCCGAAGCCGGTCTGCAGCGCCAGGATGGCTCCCTCATAATTCTCTTTCGCAATCTCGTGCCGGGCCCACAGGCGGACGGCAAAAGCAAGCCTACGGTATTCGACAAGGCTCGGCATGACCGTCTCAGGCTTCTCCGCCGGCCACCTGCAATTCCGGCACTTGACCGCCTGCGTCAGACATTCGAAACCGTTGAGGTACCGCTTCAGCACCTGTTCCACGTCGCCCATCCCTGACAGAACGACCGGCATCTCCAGGTATTGCTGCACCTGCTCGTCGCTTTTCTGATCGGGCAACATCTGGACCGCCTTGCGGTAGAGGGCGACGGCATCGCCGTCCGTCAGCGCTGCCGCGGGTGGCAATAGCGCATACTTGCTTGCCTCGGCAGACACGCTCTGCGGATGAACGGTCAATATCACTCCCCGCCCGAGGGCAGATTCGCAGATCAGCCCCAGAACAACCATCCAAGCCGCAGTCCCAGTCACCAAACCTTCGCGTACACACATCATGGTTCTTCCCTCCACATAGAGTACGATTAGTCTTTCACAGTGATCTTGTACCGGGGTCCAGTCTCTCCGTCGCCGGCCGGGGCGGGCGATTCGAGCACCGCCGTCGCGCCAGTCCGCGTGTAGCGAAATGCCTCGCCCGTGGCTGGATCTTCCGGTGCAGAAACCTCCGTGATGTCGGTCAGAGTCTGTGGTAATTGTCCACTATGTGCCGCCGCGTACGAGCGGATCGCTTCAACGCATTGCAGAGCCGCCAGATTGCTGTGGAGTCTCTTCACAAGTGCTCGACATTGATCTTGCGCCGCCTTCTCGCCCCTTTTCACCCCGCCATACGACGCCGCGATAGTCGCCTCATACTCTATGGCACTCTCCAAATCGACAAACGGCCGCGGCAGACTCGCCAACGCCAACCGTAGATTCGGGGCGCCTTCTCTCTGCACGAAGGCCTCGATCTCTCTGCAGGCAACCTGGCCAATTACAGTCCCGATCAATACCAGTAAGGCTACCGGAGCATGCCCGAGATGCTTGGCCATCCCAAACCCGATCTGGAGGGCGTGAATTGCCTCTTCATATCTGCCGTTGGCAATCTCCAGTCTTATCCATACGCGGATGGCGAGGGCGAGCCTGCGATATCCTTTGCAGTAAGGCACTGAAATCCCAGGCTTCCATGGAGGCCAATGGCTCTGTCGACACCTCACGGCCAAGGCGGTGTATTTCAGACGCTCCGCATAGGGCTGCAAAGTCTGCTGCACCCGCTGGAGCGGCAGTCGACTGAGGGACGCATCCAGCCACACGCGCATATACCCGTCGGCGGCGTTGCCCGGAAGCGCGTTCACCGCCTTCTCATATAACGGCACTGCATCGGCATCAATCCGCGACTCCTCCGGCGGCAACAGCGACCATTTACCAAGCTCGGCAGGTGTCTTCTGGGGGTGAATCACCAACTTCCCGCCTCTGCCAGCGTGCCTACGAATCGCGCTGGCAAGCTTAGCGAGAGTCACCACTCGCAGGACCCAGTCTCTGCATGTACCCAACATTCCTCCCTCCGCACAGCACCCTGGTTGACATTCCGCTACGTTGGTCCTCTCACCGGGAACGATCATTGTCGCCCGGAGCCAAGCAGATTCGTGACGGTCTCAACAAAAGCCTCCGCCGGCGGCATCCACGAGCGGACTTGGGATTCTTCAAACCGGACGAAATCCACGTAATCGCCCTCTTGGCGGCGTTCGAATAGATCGTTGAAGATCCACGCGGTCTCGACGCTGATCTTGCCCGTCTTCACAAAGTGCCGATTGAAGAGGCTCCTGATGCCTGCGTGTCGTGATGAAGACATTCCCTCCTGCACCAGCAGCGCCGAGACGGCATAGAAACAGGCATAGTACAGCCGATTCACACACGGATTCCAGCGTCTCGCATCAGCCAAGAGGTGAGCATCTTCCAAGGACTCACGAGCCCTTTGCAGACGGTATACGACAAGGTCTCTGATCGGCGCCGTCACAGAGCGATTCCTTCAAGCTCGACGTTCCGGTGAAACGGTGTGCCACACAGCGGGTGATTATCCCATTGCTCACGACTCCGCACGATGGACGAGAGGACCTGGTCGGACTCCCACTCAATCTCATAGAGGCGGTGTCGAATGCGGTCCACGCGTTGGTCATCAACAGGCCCGTCTACCAAAACGAGGAAATCCCAGTCAGAGTCCACCTGCGAATCGCCCCGCGCCCGAGACCCATAGAGGATCACTTCGGCCCTCGGCTCGATCTCCAGAATAGCCTCTTTCACCTGCTTCAATAATGTGTCGCGATCCATACAGAGATTATAGCAGTACGGCCCCTGTCTGGGAAGACATCCTATCGCTCGAAGCGTATCTCGCCGCCGACGATGGTCTTCTCGACTTTGCCCTGGATCTTCCAGCCGTGATAGGGACAATTGCGGCTCTTCGAGACGAATCGGTTCAGGTCGATCTGCCATTCGGCGTTCGGGTCGATGATCGTGACATCGCCCTGCTTGCCGCGGGTGAGCGTGCCCTTGTCGATCCCGATGATGCGGGCGGGGTTGGCGGTCATCAGGCGGATCAGGCCGGGCCAGTCGAGGATTTTCGGCTCGATCAGGGCCTTGACGTACAGCCCCAGGGCACACTCCAGGCTGGCGATCCCGAACGGGGCGGCCAGGAACTCCAGTTCCTTCTCGCTCTGCAGGTGGGGAGCGTGGTCGCTGGCCAGGGCATCGACCAGCCCTTCGGCGACGGCCTGCTTCAGGGCTTCGGTATCCTTCTGCCCGCGCAGCGGCGGGCTGACCTTGTAGTTCGTGTCGTACGTGGAGCAGCATTCCTCCGTGAGCAGCAGATGGTGCGGCGTGACCTCGCAGGAAACGGGCAGGCCGTCCTTCTTCGCCTGGCGGATGATCTCGACGGAGCCCGCGGTCGAGATGTGCTGGGCATGGTAGCGGACCAGGGTCTTACGGACCAATTGGACGTCCCGCCACAGCATCGCCTCTTCCGCCAGGGCATCCATGCCGGGCAGGCCCAGGAACGTCGAGCAATAGCCGGCGTTCATCACGCCGTTGCCGGCGAAGCTGTTGTCCTGGCAGTGTTGAGCGACGACCACGTCGAACATCTTGGCGTACTTCAGGGCCCGCAGCATAACCGCGGAGTTCTGCACGCCATTGCCGTCGTCAGTGAAGCCCCGTGCGCCCGCCTCGGCCATCATTCCCATCTCGGCCAGCTCGACCCCCTCGCGTTTCTTGGTGATCGCGCCCATGACGTAGACGTGGGTCTTGCGGGTCTGGCGCCCTTTGCGGTGGACGTACTCGACATCGGTCTCGCTCTCGATGGCCGGGTTCGTGTTCGGCATGCAAACGACGGAGGTGAACCCCGCCGCCACCGCCGCCGTGGAGCCGCTGGCGATCGTCTCCTCTTCTTCGTCACCGGGGTCGCGAAAATGGACGTGAATATCGATCAGCCCGGGCGTCACCAGCTTGCCCGTGGCGTCGATCACCCGCGCGACAGTCTTCTCGATGCCTCCGTTGAGATGACCGACCTCGGCCACCTTCTCGTCGGCGATCAAAACGTCGCAGATTTCGTCAAGCCGATTGGCCGGATCGATGACCCGCCCGTTCCTGATCAGAAGCTGATTTGCCATAGCGCACCTATGCCCCTGAGAATCCCTTGGTAACCGGCATACACATACCAAAAGCACCGGCAGAAGGAAAGCGGTTTCTTCGTAGGGCGAGCGTCCCGCTCGCCTATAAGACGTCGTGTGGGACGCACGAGCTACGAAGAGGGAACTGCCCTGCCCGACGTTGAGTATACGGTCAGTGTTGAGAAGCAACGTCCCGTGGGACTAAGCTCTCGCGCATCCCTTTAAGGCTACTTCTTGAGGTCCGGGGGCGGATTCGGCGAACTGCCGGAGGCGAGCCATTGGGAGGCCAAGAGCGCCAGGTCCGCGAAGTCGACACGGCAGTCGCCATTGAGGTCCGCGGTGAGCTGGACCGGGCACCCGGCCGCGGTGTACGTCCAGATGTCTTTGGCTTTATAGACGCCGGGCTGGGAGACGTTGGTGCTTTGACGCTCCATCCAAGTGATCGTGACCTTGAGGTCCTCCACGTCGATTAGCAGATAGCCGTAGGTCTCGACGTGATAGATCTGCGTCGGGCGGAAGTCGCTGTTGTTGCCGACGTAGGGAGGGGTCCAGGAGTAGAAGGGAGCCCCACCCGTCCCCACAATGTACTGGTGCAGGTCGTTGTCGGCGTTGCCGTCGCCGTCGTCAATCCGGGCGTGGTCGTAGAAGTGGTCGTGGCCGCAGAAGTACAGCCGGGCCCCCGCCGCCTGGAGGCTGTGCCAGAAGGCGTCGCGCTCGAGCGGATGGAGGTCCAGACCGTCGCGGGGCAGCGTCCGGAAGGCCGGCTCGTGGCCGAAGACGAACACGTGCGGCTTGGTGTTGGCCGCCAGTTGCGCGTCGAGCCACGGCTGGTTCACGACATGAACCAACTGGTGCTTGATCCCGGCATACTGATCCAGGGAAACGATCAGGGCATTCTTGTGGACGACCGTGTAAGACATGTACCGCTCGTCGGGCGGACCGTTATCGGGGAGCCTCAGTTGCGGGTAGTCGCTGCTGCCGAAGACTTTGAGCCAGCGCAGCGCGAAGTTGTCCTGCGGCTTGGGGAGTTGTCCCGGCGCGGCGTACCACATGTCGCCCGCCTCGTGATTGCCGCGGCACACATAGATCGGGATTCCGGCGTCACGAACCGGCTTGGTGGCCGCCACCCAGTTCCACAACTGGGTTTCGAACCGTGCGGCCGTCGCCCCGAGGCCCTGGACCAGATCGCCGGCAAAGAGCACCAAATCGACATCCGAGCGCAGAATCTCGCCGGTCAGCTCGCGAACGATCGGCTCGTTGAGTCCCGTGCCGGAACTGCTCCGGCTGTCGCAGGTCATGAGGAACCGCCAATGTTCGGCCGCAGAGGTGTTCGCAGCGTCTGCCAGACAGATCAGCAGAACCAGCGCAAAGGAGCGACACAGGATCCAAATCCGAAATCCGAAACTCGAAATCCGAAACAAATCCAAATGACCGAAATCCCAATGACCAAGACGCTGACGCCGGGCGGGAGCCCGTTTGCAATTTGGAAATTTGAACATTTGGATTTGTTTCGGATTTCGGATTTAGATATTCGAATTTTCGCCTGTAGGCGGTTTACTTCTTCACGTTGCTGGCATACCACGCTGCGGTGCGATTGCTCCGCTGGAACACCTCTTCGACGTCGCGCTGATCGATGGCCCCGTCCCCATTGACATCGCCGATCAGGTAGGACTGCGGCGATCGCTGCTGGGCCCCCAGATTGCCGATCAGGATGGCGGCATCCAGCTCGTTGACGATGCCGTCGGCATTGAGATCGTACCAGAGGAGGTTCTCCTCGCGCGGTTTCTCGTCCACACTCCAGGCCACCGCATACCGTTCGCTCGCGCCGGCAGGCATCGGTCCTTCCAGATTGGCGTACGAGACGACTACTTCATACTGGGTGTACGGGGCCACCGTCGCAAAGCTGAGGTGCTCCACGTTGTCCACGCGGCTGTCGCTGTAGTCCAACAGGACATCCCGGCTCGGATTCGCGGGATTTACCGCCCATACTTCCAGCCGCAGGTCGCTGTCCTTGTCGGTCAGGTGCTCAAACGGGTACTGGTCGCTGTAATGGCGGTTCCAGGTGAGCGTGGCGGTGAGCACCTTGTTGGCCGGCTCGTTGATCACGATGCGATACACCTGCTGGAACACTCGCTGGCCTTCGAGCTGATTCAGGTCCCAGCCCGCTTTGGCCACGTCGCCCGGCTTGCCCCGGCCCGCCGTCAGGAGCCGGTAGGCACGGGCGGCATCGACCACGCCGGCGCCTTGCACGTAATCGAGCGGCACGTCGTGGTCGTCTTCGATAGCCAAACGGCCCTTGTGCCAGTACGGCAGCTTCGTCGCCGACGTCATCAGAATCGCTTTGAGCACACAACTGCCGCCCTGGGGCGACACCGCCAACTGAAGACTCTCCTCACTCTTGGCAGCCTGGACGAGCAAGCCCACCACGCCCGCGGCCACCGGCGTCGAGAAGCTCGACCAGTTGCCGGCCACCGCGTATCCGTCATTGCTGTCGGCGGCCGCGACCAGGCAGTTGCCGGGAGCGATGAGATCCGGCTTACAGCGACCGTCATCGGTCGGGCCGGCGCTCGACTCCTGCGGGTTGGCCAAGGCGAAGTGCCGGAGTTTCGTCGCGGGATCCAGCGTGCTCACGGAGCTGACCACCCCAACGCCGATCGAATTGGCCCCGGCCCCCGGATAGAAGGGCGGCTCGGCCGAGTTGGAACCGTTGGCGATGCTGGCCACGAGGACCAGCCCCTGGTGCTCGATCAGGGATTCGATGCCCCGCGTCCACCACTCCTCCAGCTCCTGGCCGAAGCTCGCGGTCGCCACATCCACTTTCGGGGCATTCTGCGGATGCACGTGCTGCGTCAGGAAGTACCACAATTCGTAAACCTCGCCCGCGGCCGCCGGCACCACCCCTTGGTACGGGAACGGGTCCAGGTACGGCGCTGTTCCCGCCGGATCGCCGCCGAACAGAATGGAACAAACCGCGGTCGAGTGCGGCGATTCTCGCGGCCCCAGGCTGCGACCGCCGTGGAACTGCAATTGCGCATCGCGGAAGCAGGCGTGTTTGGCGTTCGGCTGATAGTCGTTCTGCGGAACGCCGTCCACATAGGTAAGGCTGCGGCACAGGACGCCGAGACGCACTCCCGCACCGGTCAGATTGGGATCGATCTGCCGCAAGGCGTAGACGCCCGCCCAGTTGAGGGCCTGCGGCTGAAGGATGGGGCTGTTACTAACGGTCGCACCGGCAGCAACAGAGCCTGTCAGAAGGGCTATGCCCGATAACTGCAAGACCAGGATGGCCGCTTTTCCCATCATCCCCAGCTCGCGAATCCCCAATGTGGTGCAGGTGCTGCCGCACGCTGCCCAAGGGTTCCCAAACGCGATTCACCGCGTTTGGGGGCCCAACCCCCAGTTCCCGACCTCCGTTGCCGATGATCTCCGTCCGTAGGGCAACTGGGCTTATGATAGCAGAAAACCGCTCTTCTTTCAAGCAAAATCCAGCTTTGGGACGCAGTATACCGCCCCTGCCAGAGCTGGTAAAGCGGATTTCCCGCGTGCGGCCGCAGAAAACTTGCCTTGACGGGCCCAGGTGGGTATACTCTGCGAAAATCGTCAGGCGTGGGACGGCTGCGCGGCTCGTCGCGTGATGATCGGGAACCGGTTGCGTAGAGCGTCCAACGGCACGAGCTACGTCCGACCCCTGCTGTTGCAGGGGGAGCCTGGCCCCGCGGAGGCGGGGCCAACCGGTAGACGAAACGAGCCGCGGGACCTTTGGACGATGGACGAGTAAGTATGAAGGTGATTCTAAACGCTGAACAAATCGGGCGGGCCCTCGGCTCGGTGGCCGATCAGATTGCCACGACGGAACTCCCCCGGCGGTCCGAGCAAGCCGCGTCCGATAACGGCCTGGCCATTATCGGCATCCGCAGCCGGGGCGAAATCCTGGCCCAGAGATTGGCCGACCGCCTGTCGCAGAAGTTCCGAAAACCCATTCCGTGCGGCACGCTGGACATCACGCTCTACCGCGATGACCTCAATGCCCCGCATGGCGCCAGTCAGCCCCAGGTCCGCACGACTGAAATCGGTTTCGACATCGACGGCAAGATCATCATCCTGGTCGATGATGTGCTATATACGGGCCGTTCGGCCCGGGCGGCGATGGATGCCTTGATCGACCTCGGTCGGCCCAAGGCAATCCGCCTGGCCGTCCTTGTCGAGCGAGCCGGACGGGAACTGCCCATTCAGGCGGATTACGCCGGCAAGAAGGCCGAGGTGGGGCCGGAGCAGTCCGTCCAGGTCAACCTCGTCGAATCGGATGGCAAGGACGAAGTTGTCATTGCGGATTGATGATTGCGGACTGCGGATTTGCGCCGCGACATGTCATTGCGAGCGCAGCGAAGCAATCTCTCGGGCCGCGGGTTGAGATTGCTTCGTCGCCGGGCTCCTCGCAATGACATGACCAAGGATTGGAGTCGGGATGTCGAGCACCCAAAAGAGCAAACCGTTCCAATGGCACCGCAAGCACCTGCTCGGCCTGCGGGATCTGAGCGTGGAGGAGATCACCCATATCCTCGATACGGCCCATGGCTTCGAGCAGATCAGCACGCGGTCGGTGAAGAAGGCCCCCCCGCTGCGCGGCAAGGTCGTCGTCAACCTCTTCTTCGAGGACAGCACCCGAACCCGCAACAGCTTCTCGCTGGCCGCCGGTCGGCTCAGCGCCGACGTGATCGAGTTCACGCAGAAAAACAGCTCCGTCAGCAAAGGCGAGACCCTTCTCGACACCGCGCGGAACCTCGAAGCCATGGGGATCGATATTGTCGTGATTCGGCACAATGCCGCCGGCGCCCCGACCCTTCTCAGTCGCAACATCAACGCCTGCGTCGTTAACGCGGGCGACGGCTACTGCGAGCACCCGACGCAGGGCCTGCTCGATGTCTACACGATCCGCCAGATGCGCGGCTCGCTCGCAGGGCTCAAGATCGCGATTGTCGGCGATATCGCCCATTCGCGCGTGGCCCGCAGTGACCTGTGGGCCATGACCAAGCTGGGCGCGGAAGTGACGTTCGTGGGCCCCCCCACCCTGATGCCCGCCGAGGTCGGCCGGCTGCCGGTGAAGGTCAGCTACAGCCTCGACAAGGTGATCGAGCAGGTGGACGTCATCAACATGCTCCGCATCCAGTTCGAGCGGCTGGGCGGCAGTCCCTTCCCCTCCACCCGCGAATACTCGCGCTACTTCGGCCTGACAGTCGAGCGAGTGAAGCGGGCCAAGCCGGACATCCTCGTGATGCACCCCGGCCCGATCAATCGCGGCCTGGAGATCGAAAGCGAAGTCGCCGACGGCCACAACAGCGTCATCCTCCGCCAAGTCACCAACGGCTTGGCCGTCCGCATGGCGGTCTTGTTCTTGGTGAACCAAGCCGCCGCGGAAACGACCGCGTGACAGAGCGCGATTGAACAACGGGCCTCGGCGGGATGGCATGTTCACGCGGGCCGGCCTTGGCTGCGGTAGTTTCCCCCAAAAGAGACGAGGCCCGGGGAGATGTCCCCAGGCTTCGATTTTCACAGACCGCTACGATCCACACGGCCGGAGCCACACAGGCGTGTCTGCCCCTCGTTCCCCGGGCCGTGGCGCTCTTACGCAAACCGGCGGAGTCTCCAACCTGCGGCGCTCATTCCGAGCATGCCGAGGAACACGGCTCCCGGGACCGGGACACGCGGAGGGTTGTTGACAAAGCCCTCGCTGCCGCCATCCTCGAAGCCCTGGATCTTGATGCCCACGAACAGTCTGTCCGCCAACAAATCGCCGAGCACTTCGCCGAAGGTGTCCGCCGGAGGCGGAACGTCCCTCAGGATGAACTTGATGGTAAGCCATTCGCCGGGCGTACTATCGGAGGGATCATCATTGTTCACACCGTTGGGCGCTGTTGGCCTATCAGAATCAGCCGAGAAGGCGCGCCAGGAATTTAGGTCGTCCTTGCTGACACCAAGGTAGCCACTGAGTCCTGGAAGGTTGGCGGGCTTGGCTGGCTCGGTGAAGACCACGCCCGTACTCGACAATATCTCTGCCGTGTTAAAATTCGAGAGCGCCCCGTCCTCAAAACGATCGTAGAAGTACACATCCGTGATTGAGGACCGCTCTGGACCGATGTTGCGAAAAGTAAAGCTGATCCATGTATCGGTGGGTTGATCCGAACTGACCTCCATGAGTGCCTGGACCTCTCCGATCGCCCCATCCGCAGCGCCGGCTGGGCCCGTGATCCACTTGAAGTCGGCCGTGAAGAGATCGGCCCGGCTTGCGGTGGGCAGCACCGCCACGACCAGAGCCAAAGCAAGACTCAAAACTGTCAGACGACGTCTGAACGCACTGCGTACCCCTACCATCCTTCCGAACCTCCAACCCTTCTTCCCGTTGCGAAGCGAATGAACCTGTCTTTCCACCACTGTAGACATCTGAGAGGAGACCCTCCTTCGGCGGGACCCTCCAATTCCACAGTATTACGTTTGATTATGGCATTCGGGTCAAAGAATGTCAAGCCTTTTTGTGGGGAAGAAAGCCGCGTACGTCAGCGGGGATTGAAATCCCGCTTTTTCAGCGCATTCTCCACGTTTTTCGCCCGTTCGGTCCGCCGGAACGTGACATTTCTTTGCCGACTCTTCTGCGCCTCCTTCCAGTATTGTCCCCCTGCGGCAGGTCTTTGAGCCGGGCGCAGGCGCGGCCATTGTCGCCCCGCGTCCCGAGGCGGCAGGGGCCACTGCCTGCGTCGCGGCAACCGGCATAGGCGAGCCGTGGGCGTTCGTAGCCGTGCAGGACCGGCTTGCCGCGACAGGGGCATCCTCCGCCAAGTCACCAACCATCCGACCGGTCGCATGGCAGTCCCGTCCCTCATCAACCAGGCGGCCGCCGGGACCGCCGGATGACAGGCTAAATCAGCCGAACGCCGCGACGGGAAATCTCACTGGCCAGCGGATCGTTGGGACCGAACCGCTCCGGCGTGAAAGGCTGCGGCTCGATCCGGTCGTCGATCGCGGCCGCCCATTGCATCAAGGTCACTCGTTCCTGAAAGAGATCGTCCGAGAAGTCCGGCGACACGACCGCCACATCGATGTCGCTCCACGGGCGGGCCGAACCGACCGCCTGAGAGCCGTACAGATACGCAGCATCGACCCGCAGCCGCTGGCGCACGAACGCCAGAAACCGCTCCACGCTCGCTAAGACATCCGGTGCAATTTGAGCCATACCATTTCCTCTCCGAAAGCTCCATCGTACCTCTTTGCACGGGCGCATCCTACGCACGTGATAGAACCTGGTCAATTGTAGTGCAGATTGCATCTAACTGGTGGATAACGCGTGCCGGGGTTTCGCCTCAGCCATGAACTCTCCTTTGTCTCTTGACCTCCTGCCAAAAGTCCAGCTCTGCCTCCAGGAGTCTGTCTATGTAGTGGCCATCCCGGTCTATCCGAAGATGAACCTCCGGACACCCTGGCAGGTAACACCAGAAATCAAGTCCGGAGAGACCTGTCACGGCAAGAATATGCTGTAGTTGCCCGAAGTAGTACTGCGGGACTTGGTGTTCAGAAGCGGCGTGTCTGTAGACGCTGTCTCCGCACTTGATTTCGACCACAGAACCGCCATCGTGGGCAAGACCATCGATGCTTGCTCTCAGCCAGTCAAAACGCGTGCTCTCAAGGCACACTGGACGGACTCTGATACCAGTCAGTTGCTCATAACGACTCCTCGCCTCTGGTTCCAACGCAGTTCCGCGACGCATAGCTTCATTTGGACCAAAGCTAAGGTCATTGAGCTTCTCTTTGAGCAACCGCTCGCGACTCTTCCAGGGGTTTTCGCCCATAATGGCAGGCGCATCGGAAGCTCCAAGACCTTGATTCCGCCAGTCAAGCCATATACGAGTCCCTTGAATGACGTCAATGATTCTGTACGGGAACGCCAGCCATTGTGCTCTGCATTTGGGGCACGTGACTTGCAGTGTACGCATCCTGACGGGAACACGCAGCTTCTGTTGGCAGCGCATGCACTCAATGATGTTAGCGGCTGCATCGTCCATCATATTCCCTTTGAGCCGAACACGCAGCGTACGGTCCGCGTGCAAAGCGCCTTTCCACGATGTGCTCCTTAGACGGGACCACCGGCATCCGGATTCGGCAGGTCTTGCTTGAGTTCAGCACGTTTACGGTCTGCTTTCAGTCCCTCGGCACACTGCTCCCACCATGGAACACCATGTGTACTGGAATCATCGCTGATGATCGCCAGTGCCCTATCATACAGTTCGACCGCCCGCTTGTAGTCTCCGTCGAGATGACAGGAAAAGGCCTGCGCGGCATATGTCTCCCAGTGCTTGTCGTCATCGAACAGGGCAGCGATTCGCGCGAGCCGCCGCCGAAAGGCATCGTTCTTGCCTGCTAACGCGCCGTTGCATCTGAGGGAAATGATCGAGAACGCTGCCGTCTTCCTAATCTGAGTCAGGATCTTGTCGGTGAAGCAAGTGACCGACGCGAGCGGCGTTGACTGGAAATAGCGGCCCTGCAGAGAGGGGATAGAGGCAACAACCCCGTCGTTGAGCTTGAGCAGAGCCGCATTCCTTGGCACGACTTGGTTCAGAAATTGTTTAACGACATCGCGGTTACCGGGAGACCACACGCACTCTGAGGTCAATGACAGACTCTCTTTGGCCGGGTCCAATCGGGATTGAAGTACATTGCAGGTGATATCAATGATGTAGATTGCGGGATCTTCGATGACCGGCCAGTCCGCCGGAACGAGCGCCGCAAATACAGGGACAGGCTGTCGGCGCCAGTACTCGAGATGCTTGCGACTGAAACTGCATGTGGCCGTTCGTCGGTCGGCAGCAACACGGCACTGTGCGCCAGCCTTGACCTGCATCCAGAAATGGAGGAATGGCTGAGACTCCTCGACCGTCTCGCAGTATAGGTCTACCCCAACGTCCGTGTCTGCGGCGACAGGTCGCACAAGGCATTCAGCGCTTAACCGTGCGGCCACGTACGCCGCGCCCCAGTTCCCCTTTAGTCGGTTTTCGTCAACCGTCGACATCTGGTTCCTGCCCAATATTGCCCTTGGGATTCCGCGGAAGCTCTCGTTATTTCACGGCCAAGCCGACGGAACAATGCTACGTACGGCTGCCTCTTACTCTCAGTCTCTGTTCCAATCTTCTGAGGTTTTCCGTACCCTTCTGCCAATACTCAAGTTGCTCCAAGGAATCTGCCCTCCGGTTGCTTCATGACCCGCTCAGCACCCTGGCGTTTCATACGAACACAATCAAAGGTCTTCGTCTTCATGTTCAATCACCTCCAGCGGCGAGTGGATGGCGATATCGCATATCATAGTCATTCGTCGGTAGTTGGACAACTCTCATGCTATTGGCCCAAAGCGGGAAATGCCGGGGGTCTGGGGGCAGAGCACCCAGGAGTCGGGGCAAAGGACGGGCTACGTCTGCTCAGGAGTCACTACAGGACAGAGCTTCACTCAACCCGGCCGTTGGTCGGAGCCAAAACCGACTCACACAAAGGCACAAAGCCACGAAGAGGGTATCCCGGTAACCCATCCTTCGTGATCTTGGTGGCTTGGTGCGGCGGAATTCCGGAGACCATACTGATCTTACGCCGAACGCTGCAAGAGGCGGCACTTTTCGTCCACGGCCTTGACGATGTCCTGAATGGCCTCGACTTCCTGCTCTTCGAACAACGGCTCTCCGCACTGCTCGCAGATCCAGGCGGGGACATTGTCAATCGTGATGTGGCAGCCATCGCGATCGATGTGAATCGGAGCCCGACCCCGCTTCATCGTTCCCTGGCAGTGAATACATCTCATAGTCTCTTCCTTACCCGGTAACCGGCGCTCCATTCGTCCGGGTCCGGCAGATAGGCAGTGATAATGGCAAGATACTCATCCTTCGGGGCACATACTACATGGATGGGTCTGCGATCAAACCCGAAACCAAGCATGAGGCAACTTTGCCCTCTGGCGTCGTTGGGATAGTCTTCGATGATTTCGCCATGCTCAACAACACTCCTGACTTCCTGCCGACTGATCATACGTTCCGGCCGCGTCATTTGTTGAATAGCGTGCGGCAGGAACAGGAGTCTGCCGCCGCGCAAAGCCCGGAGCTTCTCCTCGATTTCGCGGCCCTTCACCATGCTCTCATTGTACAATTCGTTGGAGGATTCAGCAAGAAATAGAGGACGGCGAGATTGTAGTGGAGAGTGTCGTATTGTTTGCCGTCAGAGGCAGTTATCCGGAATTTCCGGATAACTTCTTCTTCCCGCAACTCCCCTTCGGAAAAGACGTTGCGAATATGCTCGTTGACGGTCCGCACGTCCTTTTGGAGCAACTCGGCCATCGCCTTCTGAGAGAGCCAGACCGTCTCACGGAAGATGCGGACCTCCATGCGCGTCTGCCCATCCTCGGTCTGGTACAGGATGAACTGCCCCGGATCGCCCGGCAGAGCCGGGAGGTTCGTCGGTTCGCTCGGTGAATCGCCGCCCATGACTTCTTCTCCATACTACAGGGCACAACAGTCTCAGGGCCACCAAGTTCATTGTAGACGTAAACCACCGAGAAGGCAAGTGGGAATTGGGCTGGTGTCGGCAGCCAGTAGTCGGTTCTCGACGGTCGGCAAGGGCCGCGTAACGTCGCGTCTTCGCGAGGTCATGCTATTGGCTCAAAGCGGGAAATGCCGGGGGTCTGGGGGCAGAGCACCCAGGAGCCGGGCAGAGGCACAAAGCCGCGAAGAGAAGAGGGTATCCGGGTAACCCACGGTACGTGATCTTGGTGGCATCGTGTCGCACCAGAGTTTTCGGTTTGGACCCAGATTATCCTAATTTCACTTGACAGACAATTATGCGCATATGTATGATAACTACGCAATGGAATTGTGAGTCGTAAGCAGATGATGAATTCGGAGGGTCAGGAAGGGCCGGTGAACTGCAAAACCTCACCAATCGGCCGAACGATGGGAAAGCCACGGGTCCGGCTCGGTCAGTGGTTGTCTTGGCCCGCCGTTCCGTTTCCAGCCCCCCACCACGGACGCGGGACACACGATTATGCGAAACAAAGCCAATCTCCCCGCGGGTAACGTTACTTGCCCAGCGTCGCAGGCGCTGGTTTGCTGCGTTCCCGGCGACGACGGGGACGGATCGGGTGGTGATCGTGCAAAACAAAGCCAATTTCCCCGGGCCCGGCGGAGATTGGCCTCTGTGCGGTAGGAAGCAGGAAGTCGGGCGGGACGCCCAACCTACGAAGAAACGCCTTACGGCGTCACTACGAACGTGGCGGATGGTCAGGACCAAGAGTGCGAAACAAAGCCAATTCGCGGCCGTCGAGAACCCCATCATTCCATCGTTCCATCATTCCAGGATTCCTAGCCCGGGTCTGGCGTGCGAAACAAAGCCAATTCGTGAAGGGATCGGGGCTCAGGGGTCAGGGGCCAGCGATCAGACTCTTGGGCTTTCGTGCGAAACAAAGCCAATTCACACCGACCGGGGCGAAAGCACCCTCAGACAGGTCCGGGCGTTCCGACCGTTTCCCTCGCCGCTTTTTGTTGTGCAGTCGTCACAACAGGGGCGAGGCCAGCGGCTTGACGATGGGAAGCAGGACGATATACTTTCGGGCGTTTCCATCAGGCAGTTTCAGAGAGAGGTCAGAATGCAGCTTGTATCCAGGAAATCCCGGCTGAAAGGGACTGTTTCGATCCCGGCGTCGAAATCGCATACGATCCGTGCGGTCGCCATCGCCTCGCTGGCGCAGGGGCAAAGCCTCATCCGTAATCCCCTGTCGTCCGCCGATGCGGCCTCCGCGGTGAGCACCTATCGGGCGTTGGGCGCGACCATCGACACCGCCGACCCGAAATTGTGGAAGGTGACCGGGATGGGCGGACAGATTGAGGCCCCCACTCAACCGGTCGATGTTGGCAACTCCGGCACCACGCTGAATATCGCCCTCGGGTCGGCCTCTCTGGTCGGCAGAGGTCAGACCATCACCTTTGTTGGCGACCAGCAGACGCAAAGCCGGCCGGTCGGGCCGCTGCTGGAGTCGCTCAGCCAATTGGGAGCCAAAGGCGTCAGCGTCAATAACAACGGCAAGGCCCCGGCCAAGGTGACGGGGCAACTGCTGGGCGGGAAGACCTCCATTGCCTGCTCCACGAGCCAGTATCTGTCCAGCCTGCTGCTGTGCACGCCGCTGGCTCAGAAGGATTCCGAGATCAACGTCACCCTGCTGAACGAGCCTGGCTATGCCCAGATGACCCTGGCCTGGCTGGACAGCCAGGGCATCAAGTACCGCAAGCAGCAGATGAAGAAGTTCAGCGTCAAGGGCGGGCAGAGTTACAGGCCTTTTGACAGGCCCGTCCCGGCGGACTTCTCCAGTGCGACGTTCTTCCTGTGTGCCGGCGCCCTGGTCGGCGAGGACGTGACGCTGCTGGGTCTGGATTTCAACGATAGCCAGCCCGACAAGGCCGTGGTCGAGTATCTCAAGGGGATGGGGGCGGATATCACAATTGCGGATTGCGGATTGGGGATTGCGGATTCGGGCCGCGACGCTAATCCGAAATCCGAAATCCGAAATCCGAAATCGCCGATGGTCAAGATCATCATCAAAGCCGCTCCCCTCAAAGGCATCGAGATCGACATGAACAAGACGCCGGACGCCCTGCCGGCGATGTCCGTGACGGCCGCCTTCGCTGAGGGCGAGACGCGGCTGGTTAACGTGCCCCAGGCCCGAGGCAAGGAGACCGACCGCATCGCGTGCATGGCCAAAGAGCTTCGGAAGCTGTCGGTGCAGGTGGAAGAACTGCCCGATGGGCTGGTGATACAAGGCGGCCGACCGAAACCGGCGGTGGTGCATGGCTGGGGCGATCACCGGATCGTCATGGCGATGGCCCTGGCGGGGCTGGTCCTCGACGGACCGCTGACCGTCGAGACCGCCGAGGCCATGAGCGTTACGTTCCCGGATTACGTCAAGTTGATGCGGTCCCTCGGCGCACAGATGGAAGTTATCGGTTGAGACGCAGAGAATTCCATAGGACGAATAGGACCTATGGGACCTATACTCCCAGAAGGAGGTCTATATGCTCGGATGTCACCTCGGACGCTGCTTTCAAGTCACCATCGCGGGCGGCTCGTACCAAGAAGGGCTCACCAGCGTCCTGCAGGGCGTGCCGCCGGGAGTGCTGCTCAGTGAGCAGGAGATCTATGGCGATCTGCTCCTGCGCAAACCCGGGGCGGATGAGCTTTCCAGCCCGCGCAAGGAGCCGGACCTGCCCGTTATCTACACCGGCATCAATGCGGCCGATACGATCGAGAACGCGGGCAACAAGAACCACACGAACGGCACGCCCCTAACGATCCTGATTCCGAACCTGGACCGCCATTTCATCCACATCAAGCAGTACCAGGACACCAATCGCACCCCCCGGCCCGGGCATGCGTCCTATGCGAGCTTCGTCAAGTACGGCCCCGACGATGACGCCATCGGTGCGGGCTTCTTCAGCGGCCGGTATACCTCCACGATCGTCGCCGCCGGGTCCGTGGCCAAGAAGGTTCTCCGGCAATGCGGCATCGACGTGTTCGCCTACGTCAAGGAGATCGCGGGGGTCCGCTGCCCGGACGTGCCTCACGAGCAGGCGCTTCGTTCCGCCGGCCAATACAAGACCATGCGGTGCGATCTCGATCCCTTTTACCAGGAGCTCTACGTCAAGGGCCGGCTCCACATGGACCTGCGCTTCCTGGAGAAGGCGGCGGTCCTGGCGCAGGTGGAACAGGAGATCGACGAGATCCGGGACAAGGCGCCCCACATCAGGCCTGAAGAGGTCCGCGAGAAATACGGGGTCCATCCTATCCTCAACTGCCCCGACGCAGACGCGGCCCAGGCCATGGTCGAGGCCTGCAACCGGATCTCGCAGACGGGCGATTCCGCCGGCGGCGTGGTCGAGGTCATCGTCCTCGGCGCGCCCGTGGGACTGGGCGAGCCCATGTTCTTCAAGCTCGATGCGGAATTGGGAAAGATGCTGGGCATCGGCGCCGTCAAGGGCGTGGAGGTCGGGGCGGGTTTCGCCGTCAAGGACATGACGGGTTATCAGGACAACGATCAGATGCGGGCGGTGAACGGTAAGGTCGTCTTCGACTCGAACAACGCGGGCGGCATCACGGGCGGCCTGACCACCGGGCAACCCCTCGTGGTCCGCCTGGCGGTCAAGCCCACGCCCACGATTGCCAGGCCCCAACACACGATCGACAAGTACACGCTGGAGAACAAGGACCTGGCGGCGATCACCCGGCGGGACCCGACCATCGTGGCACGAATCTGGCCGGTCGCCGAGGCCTACACGGCAATGGTAATTCTGGACCATCTAATCATGCATTATGGTTACCAGGCCCTGCGCGGCCAGATCGAGCGAACGGCAGAGGACGAATAGGACCCATAGGACCTGTGGGACCTATGGTGGGACACGCCGCGCAAAACCTGGCCCCGGTTGAAGCCGGGGCCAGGTTCACACTTGCTCTTGGAGCCGCCGTTCTCCGCCTTACGGCACGACCAGACCTCCCGCCGCCGGAGTGACACCCGTGCCGGTGGTGCCGCCGGCCGTTGGGATGGGCGGCACCGTAGTACCCACCGGGGTGATGGCCGGCTGGATGCTCGACCAGCCGGTCTCATTGCCGACGCCGTCGCGGGCCTTGACCCGGAACCGGACAGCGGCGCCCTGCCGGCCGACTTGAACTCTCCAAGTCGGCGTGTTGATCCAGCCGCTGCTGAACCCATTCGGAGACGTCCCAGGATAGTCCACGGCTTCGAAGTAGTACTGGACCGGACCGCTGGGATCGGTGGCCGTCGCGGCGGTCATGTCGGCGTAGTAGTCGAACGAGCCGCCGCCGCCGTACAGCTCGCGCGGAAGGCCCGTCGAGAGCCAGCCGATCGGATTCGGCGTCGGAGCCGTCGCGTCCGCCGGGGTTTGGGTGACCACGGAGACCCAATCCGACCAGGCGGTCTCGTTGTGCCGGGACGACGTGTCCCTGGCCTTGACGCGATACCGATACGTCGTGCTCGGGATCAGATTGGCGTCCGTATAGGTAGGCGTACTGATCCAGCCGCTGTCATGGCCGCCCGGCGTGTTCGTGTCGAAGAAGTACTCCACGCCGCTGAGGTCATCGTAGGCGGTCCGGGCCGTCATCGTGACCGACTGCGAGTCGACCGCCGCAATCGTCAGGATGTACGGCGCCGGGGCCGGCGGATTCGTGTCGACCACGCCGGCGAACCGGGTCGTGGACCACTTCGTCTCGTTGCCGAGCGCGTCGCGGGCCTTGAAGCGATAGCCGTACTTCGTGTTCGGTTTGAGGAACCTATCGTAATAGGTCCGGCCCTTCTGCCAGCCGCTGTCATGACCTTCGCCCTGCACACACTGGAAGAAGTACTCGACCTCCCAGCCCCAGGCATCGATCGCTTCTTTGGCCTCCATGCGAACGGTGGCGCCTTCCATCTCGGGCGCGATCAGCCACTCAGGCGGGTTCGGCGCCGGCGCCAGGGTATCCCGCACCAGCCAGCAGTCCGCCAGCATGGCCAGGTCAAAGTAGTTGACCTTGGTATCGAACGTGAAGTCGGCGCCGCCGCACCAGCCATTGGCCTCGGCGCAGCCCGTCTTGAGCCACTTCATCGCGAACAGCGCGAAGTCGTCGAATCGGATCAGGCCATCATGGACCAGATCGCAGACTCGGCAGGGCTCGAGCAACCGATGATGGAACCCGAGGTCCACGATGCCCGTGTCGGGCACGCGGTCGGTCCGCGTGGTGTATTGGGACATGCCGAGCACTCCGGCCAGGTCGCTGCCGGCGGCGACGCAGGGACTCGTACGGTCCTGCCCGGCGGCACGATTGCTCAGGAAGAAGTCGCCGAGCGTACTGCTGACGAACAGCGGATCCTGGTGGAGAATGCCCTCGCCATAGACCAGCTTGCAGCCGTTGTCCACCGACACGTCGTTCGGCCCGGCCCAGATGTCGCTGTAGGCGACAGAGAGCTTGCCGCACTGCGGGTCGAGCTCGAACCCGGTCCTAACCGCCAACTCGGTGCCGAGGCGGGCGAAGTTCTGCCAGAGAATGCTGTCGAGAATCTTGCAGTCACTGCTGTATCCGCAGAACACGCCGCCGCCCAAACCGGTGTGGTTCGGATCGGCCGGCAGGCCCGGCGCCGCATTGCCATAGAAGGTGCAGTTGCGAATCGTCGGCGCGGCAAACCAGTTCGACGAGATGCCGCCGCCGTCGCGAAACGCCAGGTTGTCGCGAATCAGGCAGTTGAGGATCGAGGGGGAACTCTCGCCCTGGAGGTAAATGCCGCCGCCGGAGCCGCTGGACGTGTTGCCGGCGATGTTGCAGTCCTGGATCAGAGCGTTGGCGGACGAGAACAGAACGCCCGCCCCCACCGGCAGAACCAGGTCATCGCTCGTGTCCGTCGCGTCCAGGATCGCCTCGTTGTTCTTCAGCTCACCGCCGAAGATATTGACGGCGCCGCCGACCACGGTGAGGCCGGCGCCGCGGAGGGCCGTGTTGGACCGGATACGGCTGTCCACCATCGTCGCGTTGGCCTCGGCGAGGAAGAGACCGCCGCCGGTGTCGGCCACGTTATCCACGAAGTTGCAGTCCACGAACCGCACGCCGGCTGTTTGCTCGGCCGCTACGCCGCCACCGAAGCCGACGTAGGGGTCCAGTCGGAAGTTCTGCGTCGCGGTCACCGACGAGGAGTTGTTCTGGAACAGGCAGTTCTGGAACAGCACCGTCGTATCGGCGGCGCAATAGACGCCACCACCGTAGCCGGGAAGCTCAAACGCAGTCTGCGGCTCGGCATTGGCGCCGGTCGTGTTGGCGCCGCCCTGGCCGCTGAGGCCGCCGAGGGTGCGGTTGCCGCGAATGATGCACTCGACAAACTCCGCCTTGCTCTGACGGTCGAGGAAGACGCCGCCGCCGTAGCCAGAGTACCAGCGGTAATCGCCGACGTAGTGTCCGCCGCTGCGGGCGGTGCTGGCCGCGGTGAACATGGCCTCGCCGGAGGCATACGCCAGGGCGTAGTCCCATTCCCAAACATTCCACAAGTCGCCTTCGGCGGTTTCCGTGCCGAGCTTGTCCGGATCGATGTTGATCCGCACCGGCGGAGAATAACTGCCGCCGTAGTTGGCCAGACCGCCATTGGCGACGCCGGCGCCGCCATTGCCACCGTTGCCACCCTGGGCGAGGTTGTTCTCGATGATGCAGTTGATGAACTTCGGGTTCGCGTCCGGCGCGCAGTAGATGGCACCGCCACGAGCCCAGCCGCCCCAGCCGCCGCGGCCCGCGTTGTGAGTCGCATCCGCCGCCGCACCGGCGCCGCCGTTGCCGGCGGTCGCGGAATTGTTGCGGATCAGGCAGTTTTTGATCGTCGGGCTGGCGCCGCGGAGCAGGATCATGGCCGCCCCGTTGACCGGCGCGCCGTCGTAGCCGTCCGGATGACCGACGCCGCGGTTGCCGGCGCCGCCGCCGTTGATGACGGACCCGCCGAAGTTCTCCAGCGTAAAGCCGCTGAAGACAGTCTGCCGCGTGGTTTCGCCACGGAACAGGATGCCCTGGTTATTGAGCTGGTTGCCGCCGACGGTGCCGGGGCCCCGGATGATGGTGGACGCCACGACCGTCGGATCGTCCGGCTTGCGGGACGTGACCGTTATCGCTTTGTCGAGAACCAGGGCAAACCGCACGCCATTGACATCTTCGACCGCGTGCCCACTGGTGTAGACACCCGGGTCGATGATGACGGTGTCACCCTCCTCGGCAGCGGTGACCGCGTCCTGAATGGTCTTGAAGTCACCCGGTATGGTGATCGCGCGCGACGTGCGTTTTTCGAGCGTGACGGTGACTTCGCGGTCCTGGGTCAGCGTCACGAAGTTGACCAGCGCCGTGATGCTGTCGTTGTCTGTGCCGGTCCACTTCTTGATCTTCCAGCCTTCCTGGCACTTGACTTCGAGGCGGATCACCTTGTCCGAGGAGCCCTCGTACACCAGGGCAAAGCTCGGCGTGATCGTGGCATGGATCTGGCCGTCGCCCGCGTCAGGCAGAACCTGGGCCGTCAGCTTGAAGAGCGTCACGCCCTCGCCATAGTGATACCCGAGGTCCACCTTGCCCTTGTCAGGCACGCCGTCGGTACGCGTGGTGCGCTCGCCGAGTGCGATGCCCGGAGCATCAACGGACGCGCTACCGCCATCCACCGCCGGACTCTGACGCGTCTGGCCGGCCGCCGTCTGGCTGAGGTAATAGCCGGCAACGAACAACGGATCGGCCATCAGATTCGACGTATTCGGCAACCAGGCGCCCTGTTGCACATCCCAACCGGGCACGGAGGACTGGGCCGACACATAGACCGGCGGCGCCGCCTTCGTGATCAGGGCCGTCACTTCCAACATCCCGGCCACTACGTTGTTCGGATCCGGGACCTGCACCATCGCGCCGCCCATGATACCGGCGATGGCGCGGAAATAGAGCTCCGTCGTCGGATCCTCGCCGACCTGGAGGGTGAAGACCCTCTTGCCCGAGGCCGTCGCCGTCGCCAGGGCCGTCGTGGCCAGGGTGTAGGCGCTCGGCGTCTCCGGATCGTGTGGTGGAACGTCACCGACAAGCAGAATGACGCGATCCACGTTGCCGCCACGCCACGGGCCGAGGTCGTTGCCGTCGGCCGCGCCGGTGAGGGCGTAGTAGATCGAGTCGGGAGTATCCCCGCCGGAGCCTGCCGGCGTGGCAATCGAGTTGATCCCGCTGATGATGCGGTCCGCCCGATTCGTGAACGGTGTTACCACGCGATACGGATAGTCGGTCGCCGCTCCATAGTTGGGTGCGACCGTGCTGTTGAAGTCTTTGAAGTCCACGACGGCCATACGGTAGTCCGAGACCTTGCCCGTGACCGCCGCAACGATCTGCGAGGCCGCCGCCTTGATGTCGGTCATGCTGTCCGACATGGTCGCGCTCGAATCGAAGACGAAGACGAGGTCGAGCGGCTTGCGGTCCGGGACGCCGGCCGCGCTGGCCGGCCCGACGTCGCTGTAGTAGACGTGCAGCGTCGAGGGTCTGGACCCGTACGGATAGCCGTTGGCGACCGAGAGCTGGGCGCCTTTGCCGGTGCTGCTGTTGCCCCAGACAATCGAGTCGGTCAGCACCGCGTTGGCGTCGTACGCAACCGACAGACCGCCGCCAAAGGCGTTGTTCTTGCCGTCGGCCACGAAGTTGTCGGCGATGGTGGAGTCAGCGATCAGCGCCTCACTGTACCAGTTGACGGACACGCCGCCGCCGTCGCGCCCGGCCCCGTTGCCGACAATCAGGCAGTTGCTCAGCACGGGCTCCGTGTGAACGTTCTGGTCGGACCCGGCGAAGTAGACACCGCCGCCGGAGGTAGAAGCGCGGTTGTTGCTGAACACGCTGCCGCAGATCTGCAGCAGCGAGTTGATGCCGGCGAGGCCGCCGCCCAAGCCGGTGATGCCGCCTGTGCCGGCGTTCGGATTGGCCAGGACGTTCGGATCGACCGTCCACTGGAAGGCAAGGTTCCGCTGGATCAGCGTATCCGTGATCGTGGCGGCGGAGTCGAGAGCATAAATCCCGCCTCCCTGGAACGCCATGTTCTGGGCGATGTTGCAGTCGATGATCTGCGGCGCGGCGTTGGCGATGTACAAGCCGCCGCCGATAGCCGCATTGCTGTCCTCGATCCGGCACCGCAGGAACACGGGGCAGGAATCGTTTTCGATCGCAATGGACCCACCGTAGGTCGTGTAGATGTCGTCCCGGTCGGCCACTGCGTTCGTGTCCTGGACCGTGTTGTTCTTGAAGATACAGCCGATGAACTCCGGATCGCTGGCCTGGCCGATATAGACGGCGCCGCCGAAGCTCTCGATGTTCAGGCTCCGGTCGGGAATCGGGAATCCCGTGACGGTCGTGGCCGCAGCACCACCGGCACCGGCACCGGCACCGGCGCCACCCGCCCCGCCGCCCGCCGCCCCGCCGCCCGCCGTGCCGCCGATGCCGGAGACGCCGCCATAGGCACGGTTGTTGGTGAAGTTGCAGTCGATGAACTTCGGCGCGCTATAGTATTCGATATAGACGGCGCCGCCGTAGCCGCTGTATCTCCGATAGTCGTCATAGTACCCACGCGGATCGACGGTGGTATTGTCCACGGTGCCGCGCAGCTTGCCATCGCGGTCAAAGGGACCGTACTGCCAGCCGTCCCACCAGGGCCGGATACTCGCCATGATCGACTCGGACAGCATCCAGTTACCACCGAGGCCGCCATGCGCGCTGTTGATGCCGTTGCCGCCGTTGCCGCCGCTGCCGCCGTAGACGCGACAGTTCTCGAACAAGCAGTTCTCGAAGGTCGGATTGCTGCCGTACGCAATGTACAGTGCGCCGCCATAGGCCCAGCCGGCGTATCCACCATCATATCCGACCGGGTGCGCGGTGTTCCCGACATCGCCCGCACCGCCGTTGCCGCCCGTGATGCTGCAATCCACAAACTGGCAGTTGCGCACGGTCGGGGAGGCCCCGTAAAGACTCATGATGCCGCCTTGGATGGATACGCCGGGCTCTCCATCGCTCTGCGTGGGGGAGTTTCCATTAAGACCCACCCAGTTGACATCGCCGATGGTCAGACCGTCGATCACGGTCTCCCGCCCGACGTTTACCAGTTGGATCATATAGTTGCGTATCATCGTACTGGCGACCACGTTCGGGTCGTCTGGGTTGGTGCTAGTTATGGTGATATTCTTGCTGTTGATCAGGATGAAGTTGATGGGGTACTCCGCCTGATTAAGCTGGACCGGCTGATAGGTGCCGGTGGGGATCAGGACGATGTCGCCGTCTTTCGCGGCGTCGATGGCGTGCTGAATCGTCGTGTATTTGCCGTTGCCCACCACGAAGGTCTGAGGCTGCTCGAAGCGGACCGTGACGTGCCGGTCGGCCCACATGACCACGGCATTGTCTCTCTTGCTCGATCCGTCATCGGCCGTTCCCAACCACTCGGCGATCCGCCAGCCGGATTCCGGCGCGGCTTTGATCGGAACCACCGTGCCGGCGTAGTAGGTGCCGTCCGTCGGGCTGATCGTGCCATGCCCGCCAATCACCTCGGTCTTCAGCGCGTATTTCTTCAGGGCGCTGTGGTCGGGGTAGTGATACCCCAAGTCCGCTGTGCCCGCATCGACAACGCCATCCGTGCGCGTCGTCCGACTGGCGAGTCCGGTATTGGCCACCGCGGCGCTACCGGCGTCCACCGCCGGGCTCGTCGCCTCTTGGCCCCCCGCTTTCTGGGCCAGATAGAACGGCCCCAGTGGTCCGGCAACAAACAGAGGATCCGCTTGCAGATTCGTCGCCTTGAGCTCGACGCCCGTCTTGGTCGTCTCCTTGCGCGTGACGTTGTCGAACAGGGCGTAGTCGTTCGGCGTGTCTCCGGAGAACAGGGAGTATTTGACGTCCGAGCCGCCGAAGTCTTCCTCGGCCAGTGCATACTTGCGGTTGCTGAAGAAGATCGAATCGCGGACGTTCACGTCCGAGCTCCAATCGCAGAAGATCGCGCCGCCCAGCCGGTTGGCAACATTCTTGGCGAACGTGCTGTGGCTGACGACGGGCTCCGCGAACAGGCCGCCCCAGATCGCGCCGCCGTCGCGTTTGGCGGAGTTCTCCGTAAACAGGCAGTTGCTCACGACGTGATCCACCGCGCCGCCGTAGAAACCGATCGCGCCGCCGCTACCCTTGGGGCCCTCGGCCGAGTTGCCGAAGAACGTGCAGTCCTCCATCCGGGCGTTGGCGCCCGCGCAGACGATGCCGCCGCCGAGGTCCAGGCCGGAGGAATCCTCACGCGTGAAAGCGCCGCGATTGACCTGCGAGCCAGCGGCCAGAATATACTGCGTTTCGACGCCGGAGCCGCCGATGGCGATGTTCCTGTTGATGCTGCCGCCCGTGATCTTCAGGGTGCAATTGGTCTGGAACAGACCGCCGCCACTCTTGGCCTTGTTGCCGAAGAGATGGCAGTCGGTCAGGGTGGCGTTGACATCCTCAAAGTGGATCGCGCCGCCTTGGCCGTAGAGACCTTCCGTGGCCTCATTTCCACCGAAGGTGCACGACTCGAGATTCACCGTCAGGACCGTCGGGACATTCGGATCCACGCTATAGAAGGCTTCGAGCGCACCGCCATTGGCGCCGGTACGGTTGTCCGAGAAGGCACACCTCACGATGTCCGCATTGCTCAGCAAGCGGAGCGCACCACCGCTGCCGATCGCCATATTGTCGTGGAAGCTGGTGTTGCCCAACTGGACTTGGGAACCCGGTCCGATGTACAGAGCGCCGCCCACGTCGGGGATCGTGACGTTGTTCGGGTCGAGCGAGTTGGGATCGATCAGGTTGGGATCCAGTGCGCTGATGCTGAGGAACGAGTTGACGATTTGGTTCTGGGTGAAGACGCACTCATTGAAATCGACGAGGGAGCTACCTGCAACGAACACCGCACTGTTGGCGTTCTTCTCGAAGCGGCACTTTGTGAGGACGACTTCATCGCCCGCCGTCACATAGAGCGCGCCGCCCAGCGTATAGACGCGGGCTTCCTCACCGCCGTACGTGTAGGACTCATAGGCCTCGTTCTGAGCGAACAGGCAGTCCACAAACTTCGGGTTGGCACCGTCCTGGTAGACCGCGCCGCCGGCCACCGTGCCATTGGGGTCGGTGATGCCCACCGCGCCGGGACCGGCCGGATTCGGGTACGGATCACCCAACCCATTTCCAGGGCCGTTGGTACCAGGTTGACCAGCCACACCATTGAGGGCACGGTTGTTTGTGAAGGAGCAGCGTTCAAATATCGCATTGCTGTCGGCCTGGCAATAGACGGCGCCGCCACGACCATAGCCGTAGCCGCTGCCGGCGTTGCCGCCCCAGCTTTCGCGACCGCCCGCGTTGTTCGGGTTGCTGCCGTTGCCCCCGTTGCCGCCCAGGCCGCCCCGCGCGGTGCAATTGCGGATGGTGCACTCGAGGAACTTCGGCTGGCTGGCGCCCAGACAGGCCACCGCGCCGCCAAAGCCATTGCCCGAGCCGGTGCCGGCATGACCGCCCCAGACCCCATCCCCGGTGTCGCCCGCCGCGAGCGCCGGGCCGTTGATGCCGTCACCGCCCCAGGCGCCGATGACGCGGCTGTCCTCGATCACGCACTTGCGGAAGCTCGGGGAACTGGCGTTCTCACAGAGGATCGCGCCGCCGTAGCCCACGCCGCTGGCATCCGCACCGCCGGCGGTCCGGGAAGGCGGATTCTGATCCTGCCCGGTGGGGATTTCGTCCGGGATGATCGGATGTGCCGGCGTGCCGCCACCGCTGGCGCCGACGTCGCCGATCCAGAGGGCGTTCCGGATCGTAATGCCCTCGATTCGGCACTCCGCGGTTTCGCCGCGGTGGAAGTGGAAGGCACGATGCCGGGAGAAGCGAGCTCCCTGGGCGTCAATGATCGTCTTGGCGACCACCGCCGGGTTGTCCGGATTGGTCGACATGATCCGGATGTTCTTGCCCAGCAGATCGATGCCCTGTGGGCTTGTGACCGTATGAACGCCCGGGTTGATGATGATTTTCGTGTCGCCGGGGCTGGCCGCCACGACCGCCTCCTCAATCGTCCGGTACTGCGTCGGCACGATGAGGACGCGCGTCTGCGCCTTTTCGAACTCGACCGTGACGAACTTGCTGTCGGCGTCCATCACGACCACGGAAGTGTTCTGGTTCCACGACGGGTCGGCCTTGGTGCCGATCCACCGCTTGACCCGGTAGCCCGGGTCGGGCTGCGCCGTCAGCGTCACCTCTTCGAAGTCGTGATACTTGCCGGCCAGAGGCTGGACCGTGCCGTGGCCACCGATGACCGAGACCGTAAGCTGATTGCGGCCGAGGGTCGGATAGTGGAAACCCATATCCACTTTTTTCTCGTCACCGACGCCGTCGGTCCGCGTGGTGTAACCTGCCAGGCCCAGGAGCACCGCGGAATCGCTGCCGGCATCGACCGCCGGACTCGTGACGTCTTGGCCCGCCGCCTTCTGGCTCAGGTAGTAGGAAGCCACGAACAGCGGGTCTTCGTCGATGCTGCCCGGGAGCCACTTCAAGGTCGCCCCCGGCTCCACGTGGATCGCGGCCGGTCCACCCTGCACGTCGCTGAATTTCACGCTCAATATGGCCGGCCGCGGGATGTAGATGGGGTCGCTCTGGCTGCCCAAGGCGATCTGGTTGCCGGTCACGGCCGTGTTGCCCCAGAGAATGCTGTCGAGCAGCGTCGTTTCGCTGGAGTAGGAGCAGAATAGACCGCCCCCGTACCCACGACTGGAGATGTTCGGGTCGGAAGCCTTGTTCCCAACGACCGTGCAGTTCGCGATCGTCGGTGCGGCAAACCAGTACGAGGCAATGCCGCCGCCCCCGATCAGGGCGGTGTTGTCCTTGACGAGACTATTCTGGAGGCAGGGCGTGAAAGGATCGCCGCCGAAGTAGACGCCGCCGCCGGAGCCATTGACCCTGTTCTCGGCAATGAAGCAGTCCTCGATCGAAGCGTCCGACGACCAGCAGACCAGGCCGCCGCCGGCGCCGGCATTGGTGCTGGCGTTCCGCTGGATCGGCGGAGGCGTGAAGGCATTGTTCGGATCGAACATGGAGTTCGGATCGTTCGGATCGGGCCAGGTGTTCGCCGGCGGCCACGTGTTCGGGTCGTTCGGGTCCGGCGTGGGCGCGGGAACCGTGACGACGTACTGCGGCCCGAGCGCCGTGTTGCCCCGGATGCTGCAATTGGTGATGGCCGCCGCGCCGCCGCTCCAGTACAGACCGCCGCCGTCCTGAGCCGAGTTGCCCCGGATCACGCAGTCATCGACAGAGATGTCCGCGCCTTCGCCATACCAGTACAAGCCGACGCCGAACGCCGCGCTGTTGTTGGTGAAGTGGGTGTTCTTCAGAGACACGGTGCTGCCGTTGTACCACTCTTTGGCCTTATCGTCCCAGACGCCACCGGCGTACAGGGCGCCGCCCGAGCTCAGCGCGCCGGTCGCCCTGTTCGCGCTGAACGTCGTCTCGTTCACGTCGATGGTATTCAGATACCAGGAGTAGAGTCCACCACCGTCTGAGGCCGCGGTGTTGCTCATAAACGTGCAGCCGAGGACCGTCGCCTGGCAGCCGATGGCGAAGGCGAGTGCGCCGCCGTTGAGGCCGGCGGTGTTGCTGTTCATGCTGCACCGTACGAGCCGCGTCGTGCAGTTCTCGTCGTAGAACGCGGCACCCCCGCTCTCGTTCTCCACGCGGTTGGAATTCAGCGTGCAGTTCGTCAGCGTCGCCTGGCAACCCTCGCTGTAGAAGATCGCGCCGCCAAAGTTGGCGGTGACGCTGGTCGCCGCGTTGCCACCCAAGCCAGCCGTACCGGGGCCACCCTGGGCACCGGCCGCTCCCGGAGCGCCCGCCGCACCGGCCGGCCCGCCGGCGCCGCCGGCACCGGAATTACCGCCGCTGCCGCCAGGGCCGCCGCCGGCGCCGCCGCCGCCGCCGGCACCGCCGGCATACTCTACGGTCGGCACGGTCGACATGGCCGAGTTGGCATTGATGACAGTATCCGAGATTTCGATCTTGCAGCCTTTGCCGAAGTAGATCGCGCCACCCGAGGACCGGGTGCCGTTTTTGCCCATGCTGCCGCCGCCGCCGCCGTTGCCGCCATTGCCGCCCACACCGGCAGCGCCATCCGCCCCGGCCGTCCCATCCGTCTCACCCCCGCCGCCATCGGCGCCCGCACCGCCCGCCGCACCGCCGCCGGCGCTG
>CAYHAJ010000230.1:0-17059 GCA_964354535.1 uncultured Pirellulales bacterium | reverse complement strand
TCCTGATCAAGGCGGCGTCAGCATGTTCGAGCCCATCGGCGGCAGCGCCCCGAAGTACACCGGCAAGGGCGTCATCAACCCGCTGGCGGCGATCTGCGCGGCCCAGATGATGCTCGCCTCGCTTGGCCAGGAGAAAGCCGCCGACGCCATCGAGCAGGCGGTCATGTACGCTACCGCCAATAAGCTCAAGAGCCTCGCGGCCGGCAAGATGGGCTACTCCACCTCCCAAGTCGGCGACCTCGTAGCAACCAAAGTCGTGGAATAATCGCTGAATTACGAGCTGAAACCACCTATGTCGCCTGTGGAGCCTTATTCATCTTGAGAGCCAAGGGTAGATCATGAAGATGAGCCAGCCGCCGCCTTCATTCAAGCTGTTTCTTGCGACGAGGAATAAGCTGTGGACTATCAATACTCATTCGATAATAGCTCCATCGGCACCTGGAAATGGTGTCGGAAGAGTTACGAACTGATCCATGAGGCACTTGCCGGACTCCTGCAGGAAATCGCCAAATGGAATGATCTCGCCGTCCAGCACGGAGCACAGCGGAGACCGTATGAGCAGGAGGAGAATGACATACGCGCATGGATTGACGGGGCAGATAAGTTGTTAACGCCCACTGGAATCGAGATACAAGGAATAACGATCGGCACTCTCCGATATCAGAAAGCTGCGTTGTCTCTGGCCATTCGCTTGAAGGAGCAAGAGCTTGCAAGCCA
Source organism: uncultured Pirellulales bacterium (assembly GCA_964354535.1). Taxonomy (GTDB): domain Bacteria; phylum Planctomycetota; class Phycisphaerae; order Sedimentisphaerales; family Anaerobacaceae; genus PLanc-01. Next base: position 16,342 of record CAYHAJ010000230.1, on the reverse strand, counting down.
ACGGAACAAGGGTTGGCCTTCAGGCGTCCTTCAATCGCTTGAGGCGCGTATCCAGGAGCTCAGAGAACTCGCAGAGAAGATTAAGCAGCCCCCTGCGGATATTCTGGAGGAACTCCTTTCAAGGAGCGGAGAGCCGACGCGTGTTGATTCGCGGCCGGAGGAGTATAATCTCTTCATTTGCCACGCTTCGGAGGACAAAGACCCGTTTGTGCGTCCCCTTGTAGAAGCACTTCAAAAAAGGGGCTTCAAGGTATGGTTCGACGAACTCACGCTCACTGTCGGCGCGAGCCTCCGCCGCTCGATTGACCAGGGGCTCTCGCATTGTCGTCATGGAGTGGTTGTCATCAGTCCAGCCTTTCTAGAAAAGGAATGGCCCCAAAGGGAATTGGACGGGCTGGTCGCACGTGAAGTTTATGGTCATGAGAAGATAATACTCCCAGTCTGGCACCACGTTAGTGCTGAGGACGTTCGCCACTATTCTCCCACCCTTGCAGATCGAGTCGCAACTTCCAGTGCAAAAGGAGTAGACGCAGTCGTTACGGATTTGATAAAGGCAATACAGCAATGATTTCTCTGTGGACTGACGGTTGAAGCGTGTGAAACGCATCCTTCATGGTTGTCGAGAGGACCAGCGTGAAGACGTTCTCTGAAGAATTGAGGCATCGCTATCCTACGGCTGAATTCGAAGCAGTTGAGAGGCTTCTCGATCAGGCAGAGGCGGCGAAGCTGCCAGTAAACCGGGCCATCGGCGTCTCTCCGTTAGCGAAGACTCCCCACAAGACGCGAGATCTGTTTCAAGCCGGCCTGCGTCGCAACCTCGAGCTTGCTGCAGGTTTTGTTCAGGTCTTTAACGCTGGGTTCTTCATCCCACTGTTCGTTCTCAGTCGCGCATCCGTTGAAACAGGCGCATTGCTCTTGGACTTCTGGCGCAAGGTCAGTCAGATCGTTGCCAGCCGAGATAAGGCATCGCTCGCTTGCTTTGATCAGAAGATCAGAAACGCGATCCTTGGGGCAAAATCCAAGGCATGGGTAGTTGATCCGAACCAGTGGCCTGCGCCGAACGTGAAAACAATCCTTGACAATCATCTGACGAAAGCTGGCTACTCCGGGCTCTGGGATTACTATGAAATCCTATGTGAGTATGCACATCCGAACTGGGCCGGAATGCACGCGGCCTACTGCCGGGTGGATGAGGCAGCACGAGAGACCCACTACATTGATCGACCGGCTGAGATGGAGTTCGACGGGGTGCCGGTCGCGGTCAACGCGCTGGATATCGGGCTCAGGATGACTCTCCTTGCCGTTGAGGAATACGAGAAGAAGCTCGCTGAGTTTACCCGACTCTGCGAGGAGGCCCTTCGGGAGAAGAACTCACAATGGCGCTGAATGTAGAATTCGGACAAATTGCACAAATAGCGGCGAAAAGCAGGGACTGCATCGAGATACTATCTGCTCTGCTGGCGCCTACAATAGCCGTATTTGCCGTCTTTGTCGCGTGGCAACAAGGGCGCATCAATCGATCCCGGTTAAAGCACGAACTGTTTGACCGACGATACAAGCAATTCTTGGTAGTAAGAGACTTTCTGAGATCCGTGCTACAAGAGGGCAAGGTCAAACCGGAGGAGGAACAGAAGTTTCTGGGCGGCACGCGAGGCATGCGTTTCATCTTCGACCAGAGAATTGCCAAGTTTGTCGACGAAACACTTGTAGGTCTGATGGCTGACTCTCACGAGCTTACTGTCCTCCTGGACGATCCTCAGAGAGTTGGCGAGCGATCAAAACACGCCGAACGCCGGAGCGATATCTTCACACAGCTTAGTAACGAGCTGCAGACCCTCGAAGAGAGGTTTGCGAAGTACCTGCAGCTTAGACACTGAGTGGGGGGACCGCTCAACGCAAGCTTTGAAACGAGCTTGGCGCGCCAACGATTCACCAGGATTTACGTCGTCCGTCATTCCTGATAGAGTGGGGTCATGGACAGACTTGATTCTGTGAAGATCGACAGGAAAGCCTTCTCCGTCGCGTCGGTTCTGGAGCCGTCGGACGAGAAGGCCTATTGGCTCTCCAAGACTCCCCACGAGCGCCTGCAAGCGGCGGAATTGATGCGGCAGATTGTCTATGGCTACGATCCATCTACCACGCGACTTCAAAGAGTTCTTGAGATTGCTCAACGTTCACCACGTTGAATACCTGCTCATCGGCGGTTACGCGGTCAATTATCACGGGTATCCGCGTGCGACGGCCGACATGGACATCTGGATCGCGGTACACCCGGCCAATGCGGATCGGGTTGTCACTGCCTTGAAGGAATTCGGCTTCGACCTTCCGGACTTGTCACCGGAGCTCTTCCTGCGCCCGTGGCAAATCATCCGTCTGGGCGTGCCGCCTGTCAGAATTGAGATTTCTACCACGATCTCCGGCGTCGAATTTGGCGCATGCTACGCCCAACGCGTGGAAGACACTCTGGATGGGGTTCCTGCCAATCTGATCAGCCTCGACAACCTCAAACGCAACAAGAAGGCCTCCGGTCGTCATCAAGACTTGGCCGACCTCGAACATCTGCCTTAGTGGCTTCCCGTTCTTGCCGCTTGACCGATAGCTGAAGATCTGGTATAAGGAATGTCAGTGCAAGCGCAAAGCACCAAAGCACAAGCACAGGAGTAGCGGCCGTTTTGTTGAGGAGGATGGTCCATGCGTTCCCTGATCGCTGCTTCGTTCGCCCTGACGCTATCCGTCATCATTTGCCCTGCGCTGGCGGGTCCTGTGACCGTGACCATCGAGCCTGTCAGCCAGACGGTGAACATGGGCACCACAGCCAACGTGACCATCGGTATCTCCGGCCTGGACGGCGTGGCTCCCCCCGCTTTGGGTGCTTTCACCATCGGTCTTGCCTTCGACCCGGCGATTCTTGGCGTGAACAACGTCACGTTCGGGGACGAGGGTGCCGGCCTTGATTATCTCGCGCCCTCCGGCCCGGCAGGCTCCTTGACGAGCTTTGGCCCCACCGGCCCCGGGATACTGGCCTTGTCTGAGGTGTCGCTGGAACCTGCCGCTGTGCTGGTGGGCGCCCAGCCGGACGCGTTCGCCTTGGCGACGGTGACTTTCGATGCCGTTGGGCCGGGGACCAGCCCGGTCATCTATGGAGCCGTCCTGCTCGTCGATGAACTGGGCCACCCGCTGTGGCCGGACTCGGTGTTCAACTCCGCTTCCATCACGGTTCAGGCAATTCCCGCGCCGGGGGCGATGGTGCTGAGCTTGGTTGGCCTTGGCCTCGCGGTGCGGCTGCGACGAAGCCACACGCGGTAGTGCACCTCGCGGAACCGGGTGCCACGCTTGCGCGAGCGTAAGCATCCGTTCGTGGGCCGATAGAGCTTGGACGTGGCGCCCCGTACGACTGATCGTGTGCGTCTCATGGCTGATCGAGGATGGTGACCGTGCCGCGGTCGCCGTCGACACGGATCGTTTGGCCGGTGCGGATGATCTGGGAGGCGGGACCGACGTTGACGACGGCGGGCAGGCCGTACTCGCGGGCGATGATCGCGCCGTGGGAAAGGACGCCGCCCATGTCCATCACCACGCCGGCGGCTGGCAGGAAGTAGGGCGTCCACGCCGGGTTCGTGACCGGGGCGACGAGGATCTCGCCAGCCTCGACGTGCTGGCCGTTATTCGGGTGGGTGATGACGCGGGCCTTGCCCGTGACGAGGCCCGGGGAGACGGCGATGCCTTTGAGCACCTTGATGTTCGTGTCGACTTTGTGTGCGATGTGCTTCTGGGGATTGTAGCGACCCACGACCACCGGCGGCGGGGTCAAGGCCACGTTTCGCTCGTACTCGGCTCGACGCTCGGCAATCCGCTGCTTGACGTCGAAACCCGCACGGCCTTGCACCACCGGCTCGACCTCCGCGATCTCCAGGAAGAAGATGTCCTCGCGATCCGTGAAGATACCTTGTTGTTGCAGACGTTCGCCCAGTTCCAGGAAGATGCAGCGAAAACCCGCGAAGAGCCGGACCGCTTCGTTCTTCCAATTCTCCCGGTCGCGGGTCAGTTTCTGGGTCTGCCGGAGCGACCCGTTGAAAATCCACCGTTTGATCGGATTCCTCAACCGCCGGCGGCACTGTTCCGTCAGCCGCTGGCGCTCTTGGGCCAATTGCTGCTGCTTCTCCAAGGGGTTGGCCCGGTCCATGGAGCGAAGGTAGCCCCGCACCAGGCCCAGAACGTAATCCGGCGTCTCCGCCCAGCGCGGACTGAAGAACTCGAGTTCGCTGTGGCAATGCTGGCCGTGGGCGGCCATGAACTGGTCCCAAGCCGCGAGGAACTGCTGGCCGGCATCTGTGGCGGCAAGCCTTGGTCGAAGCGCGTTCCAACCTCCGTCACCCAAGAGGACTGCCTCGGTGTCTTTATTCTCGTGTGCCCGGGCGGCCAGACGCCACAAGTCCAGCGCCGCCTCCGTGTCGGCCATGCCGCCTTGGGCGGTCAGGAGCCGAAAGCCAAGGGCCTGATCCGAATCGCCCAGCCAGTTCCGGCAGGCTCTCTGAAACACCATGGACGCCACGCTCCCCGGCCACATATAGAGCAGCGTACAGTCCTTCATGTTCTCGTGGAGCGTCTGTGTCACCATCCGGGTCAACTCCTCGGTGGTTGCGGCCGCCGGATCGAAACGGGCCAGCGCGTCATTGCGGGCCTTGAAGTTGGCCAGGAACTTGTCGCCCTGGCTGGAGCGGTGGGCGATCAGGTCGCGGAGGAGCGCCGGCCAGGAGAGGATGTACCTGGGCCAACTGAATCCGAGATCGGGCAGGTCCTCGTCGCAGATCTCGAACTCGCCCTGCTCGAACCGTTTCGTCTGTTCGCCCCCGAAGACGCTGTTCATGGCGGACAGCCGGGCCGGAGAGACAAACGGCCGCGCCGCGGCGAGACTGGTATTGATATTGAAGTAGACCCGGCCTGCCACTAATCCCGCCGGAGGGTGCTTGCGGGCGTCGGCCCCGAAGAGACGAAAGACGGGGACAAACAAAGGCTCGAACATGAGCATGATGACGGTATACGTCATCGGCGTCATGACGTCCGGCGCCACTTCGCCCAGATTGAGGTTGGTCCAGACCTGGCGGTCTTCCCAGGGCTTGGGCTCCGGAAGGGCCGTGATGGGCCGGGCCTGCAGGAACCAGAGCACGCCATCGCGGATGGCCCACTCGACATCCTGCGGGACGCCCAAGCGCTTCTCGAGGCGTCGAACATATCGACCCAACCGCTGCGCGGACTTCAGGTACAGGGACGGTTCGCTCGCGACAAGATTCTGGCGGATCAGCTCCAGATTCTTCTTTCGCAGCAGGATGCGATCGGGCGAAACTTGGCCGGAGACAAGGGCTTCGCCCAAGCCCCGGCACGATTCGATCACCATCCGGCTGGGACTGCCCGTGACCGGATCGACGCTGAACGCTACCCCTGCTGCCTCCGGCTCGATTTGCTGCTGGACAATCACCGCCATCTCCACTTGCGGATGGTCGATCCCATTGCGGCGGCGGTACTCATAGGCGCGCTCGGTCCACAGCGAAGCCCAGCACTGCTTGATGGCCTCGAAGCACCCTTCGAGCGTCGTGACGCCCAGGACCGTCTCATATTGTCCGGCGAAGGAATGCCCGGGCAGGTCTTCCGCCGTCGCCGAGGAGCGCACCGCCACGACGCCGGCTCCCAGTCGATCATACGCGGCCGCGACCTGTTCGCGCAGAGAGTCTGTCAGAGGTGCATGAGTGATGAGTTGGTGAATTTCCTCAATTGCCCCCGGCATCCTGTCCGGTTGCGAGTTCCGCTCGTCCAGCCGCGCGGCAATCTGCGAGCGAAGGCCGTTTGTGTCCAGGTGGGCCGCGAATGCGGACGTCGTCAGAAAGAAGCACGCTGGGACCTTCATTCCCAGCCGGTGCAGTGTGCACAAGCTGGTCGCCTTCGGGCCGATCAATCGTCGGTCCGTTTGCTCCAGCCGCCTGCTGGGCCACAGAACGATCTTCTTGTTCGCGTCAATGTTCATCGCGCTTCTGAATCAGGTCCAGAGTATGAGCCAGTTCCGGATCGCTGTCTTTCATAAAAGGCGGGAGCAGTTCCTCTGTGAACACGATATCTGGGACGGTGCCTCGCCGCGCGTCGTTGGGCTGCCGGACGGGGGCGTAGAACACCTTGCAGGAAACGCTGAACCCCAAGCCACTGTTGGGCAGGCGGTCTCCACACGCCTCGCCGAAGCTCTGCCGGACCCCGCCGGTCTCTTCGCCGATCAGTGTGGCGATGCCGTAGTCCTTCAACACCGCCGCGAGGTCGGCGGCTGCCGAGAAGGTGCAAGGCGAGGTGAGGACGTAAACGGAGCCTTCGAACCGGTTCTCGACGCGCTGGGGTCTTCGGGCGCGTTGGGGAGCCGAGAGATACAGGCCCTTGAGAGGCCGGAGATACCATTGCGGATTCGTCTGGAGCAGGGCGTCGGAGACCCGCCCGCCGGTGCGGGAGTACAAGCGGTATGGCTGGGAGGTCAGGTGGTCAACCACGGCCTGGACGGCCTGGTCACTGCCGCCGCAATTGAACCGCAAATCGAGGATCAGATTCCTTGTCTGACGGTCCCGAGCGGCCCGAAACACACTCTCGATAAACTCCCGGCCCTGGGCGGTGGGGTTACAGCTATTGTATTGCCAATAACAGATTCTGTCGTTGTGATGGAATCGGTAGATACCGAGAGAAGACAGACGCGGACCGCGCGGCACCTCCTTTCGGTACTGGTCCAACGGAATCAAGTTGACTGTGAGAGCTTGGTCTTCGCCGGTCGTTCGTCGCAGGGTGAGGGCTATTTGCGGGCCTTCCACCGGCCTGATCAAGGCCCAATACAAATCCTGCTCGCAGAGGAGACTGGCGATCCGATTTTCATATCTCTCGCCCGAGATCTTGGCCACAATCGGCCCGAGCGCCTCTGCCAGCGGCCGATCGTTGATGCCCAGCAGTCGAGCGCCCTGGAGGTGTCGCAGGTCCTCGCGGGTGTCACTGACCACGAAGTGTCCGACTTGCCAGCCCATGCGAAACGGCGGCATGCAGGGCGAAGTATCGCAGGGATCCAGGAGATCCACGGCGAGGCGGCCGAAGGTATGCCCGTCGCCCAGAGTCGCCGCCGCCTCGGCCACGGTGAGAGCCAGGATGCGCTTGGAGATGTAACCGGTCTTCTCATAGGCCTGCTCCAACGCGGTCCTGGAACGATCCTTGAGCCGTTCGTAGTTCTGCCTGGACAGGTTGGCCAAGTAGTTGGGGTGGACCCTTTCGACAGTCTTAAAGAAGTAATCCAAGTCCTCCACGGCTCGTTCCAGGTTCAAGGGGGACACTCCGCCATTGACTTGGACACGGTGGTCGGCTGCGGGCCGGGATTGACAAGAAGTCAACAAACATAGGGTCGCCAGCCCAAACGCGAAGAAAGACCTTGGCTGCATGACAGATTCTCCTAAGAGCGCCGCCGAAAATTCTCCGATCTGCCCACGAACAAACCCATGCATTCGGATTGCACCCCAGGACCTTTCCATGATTCGTATCAGTAGACACCCGGTACAAACCGGTACTTCACCTGTCGCAGATACTCGCTATACGAGCGATCCTGCACCAAGAGTTCCTCTTCGTATCTGGCTCGCCTATCATACAGGACGGCCACGAGGATCAGAAACGCCGCATTGTAGATCGAGGGGTTCTTCAGGACGTATCCCAAGCGCAGGATAATCGCGGACGAGTAGATGGGATGTCTGACGACCCGGTACACGTATCGGGTCTTTACCCGCCTCAAAGCGGGGAAGAGATCAAAACTTCTGCCCAAAACCATCGCGGCCACGAGCGAGAGGAGAACCGAGACGCCAATGAGGGTGTCACCGACAAGCAGAAGCGCCGCCTGAGGATTGGCGTCCTCCCGCACGAAGAAGAAGCCGGAAAAGGACGTCAGAAGGGCTACCGTCCAATGGAGGAGGCTCATACTGACGAGCGAGGGCCGCGTGCGAATCAGGAAAAGAAAGGCGACCGTCAGGTTGTACGCCAGGTGCAACAGCTCGAAAGCATCAAAGCCGTTGAGAAGTGCCTGGGCATGGGGGGCCGCGAGGACCACACAACTCAGCGACAGCAGAACGCTGAAGGCGAAGCTCCTGAGAAGCGACTCGATGGCAGTGCTTTGCACTCTCATTCCGCCTTCACCTCCCTGACAAAGTAGAGCGCGTCCGCCTGGGCCGTGAGGTCGGTCGAGGCGTAGGAGCCCCCCATTAACCGAATGGTGGCGTGGGACAGAATCGCCCTGGCTTGGGGATTGACGTCGCGCAGCGGTAAGAGAAATCGATCCCCCGCCTGGGCCAGGAGTGACTCGACGGTATCGCCACGCAGACGCACGGTCCGGGGACCCTTGGGGGTCATCAACGATCCTTGGCCGTAAAGCATCCAGACGGACAAAACCTGTCCCGGGAAGCGCCGGTGCCAATGCGCGCCGACACTATCGCCCATGTTCGTGGGCCAGCCGGCCAGCTTGAAGTGCATCCTGTATCCCCAGGCGCCCAGCCATGACCGCAGGCCCCAGAAGCTGCTGAACTGAGGGTGCAAGTGCAGATGCGCGGCATCTCGGGAGAGATGGACATTGTGGCCCAGGAGGATGAGCTTGTCGGCGCCGCTGGGCCCGTCTACGATCGCGTCGAGGGCTTGCATCAGGAAATGCTCCCGCTGGGCCCACCACCGTCGATTGCCCCGGCGGTCCCGGTTCGCGCGGGGCCTCTTCTCGGCGGCGACACTATCGTGCAGAAAGGCGAGCCAGGATTGGAGCTCGCCGAATGTCCCATCCGGCGAGATGTCCGCGGCAGCGGTCAGGCGGTTTTGAATCGCCTCAATCTGGGCCAACTGCTCGTCCGTTGAGAGACCTCTGAGCCTGTCGAGGGCACGGAGCAACTCGTGACCTTGGCTGCTCGCGTGTTCTTCGAGGAGCCGCCGGATGGGCTCGACCGACCCCAGAGGTATGCCCAAGTCGAGATCGTAGCCCCAGTAGTGCAGAGGTGGCGTACCCGGCGCGCGGGACTCACTGCGGCGACGAAGCTGTTCGTGAAAGGTGTTCTCGTGCGCGTCGACGAACTCCAGTATCTTGTCATGGATGGCTACATCCGTAGGGCTGGGAGGCTCGGCTCCCAGGTCAGAAAGGTATGATGTGTCTCCGGTTGCCAGATAGCGGTCCACGCGCCAACCGACGGACCGTCCGGTTTCCATGCCGACGTGTCGCCACCCGCGCCCGAACAGATGCCGTATCAGCGTCAGGCGAAACGGGTACTTCTCGACAATGAAATGGTCCGGCTCGCCCAGAAACGCGAACCGTTTACCTTCCCGCATCCGGTCCAGGGCGGCTTGGGCTTCATCCCCCAGCGGCTCCTCGTGCGACACCGGCAGGGGGAGCGCCGACCGCCTGGCCCAAGCCAGGAAGGCTTCACTTCGATCTTCCGCTTTGTTGCGGCGGTTGATCATCTCTTTGCTGGCCCTCATTTCTTCGAAATTGCAGCACGTATTGGAGATTCTCCCGCCAATACTTGCCCATGTCCTGATGTCCTTCGCCCGGCTTGAGAACGAAGCGCGAGCCGGAATGGGAGGACTCGATGATCCTACCCGTTCGGGTCTCCCCTGCCAGGTGGCGCTGCATCGTCTCGTCTTTCTCCCCACGGACCACGACCGTCACGAGCGTCCGGGCCGCCTCCAAATGCTCCTGGATTTGACGCGGGTAGGACGTGGCTGACATCGCGACCACGCCCGCGTACAACTCCGGATGGTCATAGGCGAGCATCCACGCATATACGCCGGCAGAAGAGAAGCCGGTCAGATAGATCCGGTCTTCGTCGATAGGGAGTCTTCGTTTGTAGTCGTCGAGCAGCGTCAGGAATTGTTGTCTCTTCTTAGCCCAGTTAGCCTCGTTCTCCACGAGACAATCTCCCCTGAGATCTGACATCAACCCGGACGAGATCAAAAGCACCGGTTCGTCAAACCAGTTTTTGAAAATGGACAGATCCCGGAACGGAGAGGAGTGCAGATGACCGATGAAGATGGTGGTGGGCAGCTTCCCTTCGGGGCCGGTGTCCGTGCCTGCATAGACGTAGTACGAGGTGATTCCATCCGTGCGGATTCGATGCGCCGCCGACCTCGACCAGAGACGGGCAAGGCCGGGACGGCCGGTCCGGGCCGGGTACAGAGCCAAGAGCAGGAGGGTCACAAGGAGGAGGCTCCAAAGCCACGCCGGGCCAAACATCCTGGTCACGAGCCGGTACTGCCGATACGACTGCGCGAACCGCACACCCATGTCATACTTCTCCTCGACCAGCGCCTGCACGGCAATGAGGCCCAGGAGCGCGGGAAACATCAAGAGTCCATCCGGATTTCGGGTCAGCAGCGCCAGCCCCAGAGAAACCGAAAGGATTCCGGCGTAGATGGGATGGCGGAAATGCCGGTAAATGCCCCCAGTCAGCAGTCCGCTCGGCACGTCCTGCAGGCCCAGGACGCGTCGTTGGCAGAGTGAGATGCCGAAAAGCAGGATCCCGCCGAAGATCAAGACTGCTCCCAGGACAGGGAACCCAATACGGATGCTCGGATAGAAGAACGCGAGGGGGCGATGATCCCAGCCGCCCGCCGGCGGCAGAGCCGCAATGAGGTAACAACAGGCGTTGTACGCCACCACGTCCAGCAGGTTGAAGACCCAGTTCTCGATGAGCCTTCCATGCTTCTGGCGGCCTGCGAGCAGGCGGAAATCGAGCCAAGTCCAGACCACCAACCCACCGAATAGGATCGCGCGTGTCGTCCACATTGCCTCACCTCATAGCCTGCACGATGCTGCTGTGTGCTGGCGGCTGCTGGTCATCTTCTGGTTATCCTTCCTGCGGAATTGCAGCACGTATTGGAGATTCTCCCGCCAATACTTGTGCATGTCCCGGTGTCCTTCGCCCGGCTTGAGCACAAACCGCGAGCCGGGATTGCTGGACTCGATTATCCTACCGGTCCGCATTTCCCCTGCCAAGTCTTGCGGCGGCGTATCGTCTTTCTCCCCTCGGACGACGACCGTGACGAGCGTTTTCGCGGCCTCCAGGTGCTCCTGGATTTGAGGCGGGAACGAGGGGGCCGACATCGGCACCACGCCGGCGTACAACTCGGGATGGTCGTAGGCCAGCATCCACGCGTACACGCCTGCCGCGGAGAATCCGGTCAGATAGATCCGGTCGTCGTCGAGGCGGAGCTTCCTTTTGTAGTCGTCGAGCAGCGTCAGGAACTGTTGTCTCTTCCTGGCCCAGACGGTTTCATCGGCGGTGCGACAGTCTTTCCTGAGATCAGACACCAGTCCCGACCAGATCAGAAGCACCGGTTCATCGAACCGGTCCTTGTATGTGGCCAAGTCCTCGAATGGAGACGAAAGCGGATGGCCAATGAAGATGATCGCGGGGAGCTTCCCTTCGTGTCCGGTATCGGTACCCGAGTAGACGTAATACGACGTGATCCCGTCCGTGCGGATGCGCCCCACGGCTAACCGTGGCTTCAGCCACAGCCCCGCCAGGACCAAGGCACCGGTCAAAAGCAAGCCGGCGAGAACGATAGCGTACTGTTTGCGAGGCCTTTTCATTTGTAGCCAGACTTGTCTATTCTGATGGCAGAAGGGTCAGGTGACCAGCCTGCGGGCTTGTTCACGAGGTGCGACCCGCCCCGGTGCGCCTGGAGTACTTCAGCACGGCGAGCAGGCCGACCAAATACCCTGCCATCGTGACCGTGAAGTACAGATGCACCCCCAGATCGGGCAGGGCCACAAACAGTCTGGCCACGTCTGTGCCAGAGCGCCAAAACCCACCCTGATAATTGTAGACGGAATCGACCAGCGGTCCCACGATCCCGATCACTACGATATTGAGCCACACCCAGCGGGGGATCCTCTCGACAAAGAGGCACACCAGGAACGCGGCACCGAAAGTCAACAGATCGCAGAAGTACGGTGCCGCCAACACAGGCCAGCCGGGGTTGCCTGCCAGGGCCGCATAACCGAACGTGAAACCTCCTTGCCATGACGGAAGAATGACGAAATCGACGACCTCGCATCCCTCCAGAAGCGCCGCCAGGGCGTGGCTGCCTTCATGGCGCAGCGTCGTGGCTAGCAGGTACGCGGGAGCAGCGAGCAGCCACAGAAAATCGATCTTCCTTATCATCACGGCGGATTTCCTGCCATTCATACTCTCTGTTTAGCAGCCTCGAACCAGGCAATGGATCTATCGTTGTCCTGTCGCGTGATCGTGAAGCCCTTGAATTGCCGGGCCAAGTCATCCGCGGCGAAGAACGGCGGTGTGAAGAAGCCGTTGCGCACCCCGAAATGCCGGACGAACCAATCGGAGCGCCACCGGGCGCCTTGGACGTAGCCGCAGGCGATCAGCGTTCCCTCCCGGCGCAGGACCCGACGCATCTCTGCGGTGACACGCTGCTTGTCGGCGAAGGCATGCCAGCCGTTCATCGACAGAACCAGGTCCGCGGTCGCATCCCGAACGGGCAGGTTAGCGGCATCGGCCTTGAGAAGATGGACATTGTGCACGCCCTGTTCCTGAAAACGGGCTTGAGCCCGGCGCAACATGCTCATCGAGCAATCCACGCCTATGATCGTGGCCTCGGGGTAACGGCGGTAGAGAGACGCGGTGAAGACTCCCGTCCCGACCGGCACGTCCAGCAGAACGCCATCGAACCGATCCGGCAGGAGCGATAAGACCTTCTCCATCGGGTCACGGTCGCTCGCGCGTCCCCAGATGATCCGGCCGAGGATCTTTGCCCTGACCGTGGAGGCCGTGATACCGGGATCGTATCGTGCCGCCACCTTGTCGTAGGACGCGGAGACTCGGTCGTGCGCTTGGGGACAAAGATCGATAATGCCGCCGATCACGGGGTAGGTCACATCGGAATCCTCTGCGCGCAGGATCGAAGCGGCTTCATCGAAATGAAGTGGTTGTCCCGTCTTGGGGCATCGAAGGATATCCGTCAGGTCCATCGCTTGTCTCCAAACGCCGCCGCCGCCCCTATTCTACTGGAACGCGTCACATCATCGCAACGGAGCGTTCCCATCAGCCCAGGAAAGGGGGTGGCCGGGATACGGTGGCGGATTGCCGCGGTCCGCTCGCAACTGTCTGTTCCGGGTCCATCGGGTCGGCCTGACGGGCGGGAATTGGCTTTGTTTTGCTGCGGTCCTGCCCACCGGCGGCTCCCGTAGTCGTGGCGAGGCAAATTGGGTTTGTTTGTGCGGAATAGGCTCGGGAAAGGCCGGAGACCCCGGGGGCGAGGCTCGAGGGAGAAATCCCACCGCCCCCGTCCCGTAGGCGCCGCCCGGGAATTGGCTTTGTTTTGCCGACCGGCTGCCGGTCGCCGGCTTTTGTGCCCGTTGCAGGGTAGATTGGGTTTGTTTGTACAGCGGGCCGGGGGAAGGCCGGAGGCCGGATCGTCGAGGAACGAGGGAAGAACCCCACGCCCCCCAAGCCCCGCCCCGGTAAATTGGCTTTGTTTGTACGGCGGGTGTCGCAGCGGAACCCCGGTGAGACAGGATCGTAGCCTCGGCGACCAGCCGTCCCGGCGCGGGAATTGGCTTTGTTCTGTCGAGACCCTCTGCTCGCCCCATTAGCCCTAACCCTTTTCCCATAAAGCACTTGTCTCTCATGTCATTCTGGCGAAATTGGCTTTGTTTCGCACGATTGATCCCAGCGGGAGCACCGGCCGGGCCTCGCTGACTCGCGCCCATTCCTGGGTGCCCGGGAGAAATTGGCTTTGTTTCGCACGCTCGAACCCAGCAGGGGCTTGCCACCGGGCCTTGCCGTCCCGGTCCCATTGCCGCCCATCCGGGGAAATTGGCTTTGTTTTGCACGATTAGTCCTCCAACTGGCTACCGCCTACTGACTACCGCCTACCGCCTTTTGGCTTTGTTTTGCACAATCGGCATCTGGTTGGAATGCTGGGATGATAGAATACTGGAATAATGGGAACATTATGATATCCCGCCCGCCGGCAAATTGGGTTTGTTTTGCATGTTCGTCCCACTTCATACTTCACACTTCTCACTTCAGACTCTCTTCGAATTGGCTTTGTTTGACGCGGCAACCTCTTGTCCTTCTCTACCACGGAGGTCACGGAGAACACGGGGAAAAGAAACTCAGCCCCAACATCTCGTCGCGACCACCTCCGCCGGCGGCCGCCCTTCGATAAGAAGACGTTTCTCGACGCCTGTATGTTGTGTAAAAAGCGAAAATATATAAGAAATTCTTTCCCGCTGCACCGGCCCAGCCCGCCGGCCGAAAGAGGAACCCCCAACGCGAAATACCGCGTTTGGGAACCCAGACCATAGCCCAGGGATGCATCTTGGGGAACCGGGGCGAGAAACGAAGCGAGCCCCGCCCGGGACGAAAGAACATCTCCGCCGTGTCCCCGAGACTGTATAGTCGAAAGAAATGTGGTTCATCCGGTTTCTCGTACTCGGATGGTTCTTGGGGACTCCATCCCCAAACCCCTGAGATTTACCGCTTTGGGCCAATAGCATGGTGGCCAGCGAGCTTCAAGGCCCCCTCTGAATGCGCATGGACAAATCCCGAAACGCCCCGGACCGGCGTACCGTGGCCTTGTGAGCCCGTTCTCGATGGCAATGCTATTGGTGCAAAGCGGAAAATCTCCCTCGCACGCCCGCTTCGGGTGTGCCTGGATCAGGGAAGTGCGCGAAACCGGATGAGCCAGAAATGTCGTCCCAGCGCAGGAATGTCACCCCTGGGAAGGCAGAAACAGGGAAACGAAGAATGTCCAAACAAGGTGTAGCCCGGCGTTGTCATTCCCGCGCAGAGCCTGCCCCCGACTTGATCGGGGGTCGGAACCCCGGCCTCTCTCTTGCCGACCACCGACTACTGACTACCGACTACTGCTCTTCGGTGTGGCCTTCCCGCGAAACAATCCCGCGACCGTCCCTTCCACAGACTCAGAGCCCGTCCTGACCCGCGCGAAGGAACTGGCTTGACAAGGGCCGGCTTATGGATATCGCCAGAATCCCAGAAATCCCGAAGACTCCTGTTTGCGTCTTCGTTGGCAAGGGCGTACAGTGTAGTCACAGTCTCGTAACGGAAGGACGCCAGTCCGTAGATAGGAAGTCTTGGCGGGAAATGCGTGGGCCGGAACGTTACGAAATGTGGAGGAAATATGGAAAAGAGAATACCCGTGTTTCTAAACTGCGGGCGAAATGCCCTCTTGGCTATGCACCCGGCTGTCCGCAAGGCGGAGGCAATGCGTGAAGTGAAAATGTTCGTCGTGCCAAGAGTATTGGGACATGGCATTTTGGATAGCGATATTCCCGATTCACTCGTGAGCGAGGAGATGGCCCAGAGGTATCTGGAGATCACTCCGCCGGTGTTTTCTCTCATGCCTGATTATCAGTCAGTCATTGTTGAGATTGAGCGATCATATGTGATTGGGAACGACTTCTCTGCGCTGTCGGCATCGTGTGTAGTGATCGAGAGGCTCCTGAACCAAGCTCGTATTGCTTTACACAAACATCACAAGGTCATCCGGAGACTGTGGGGCAAGGGGCCTACGAACGAGTGGCGTCCCAACATTGAGGCCCTGAAAGCGTGGGGTTACCTCGACGATGCCTTTGCATCTGAACTGCACGACATGTACCCTGACGTGAGGTGCAGATATCTGCACTGCGGCGAAATTCGCAACCTACGCAATGACGCTCGAAGGGCTGTCACGGCAGCATATAAGCTCATGACAATATTCACTGGCTTCCCGGAGGATTTGTTCTCATGGGCAGGAGGGGGCCCCACATGCAAGAACCAGGCCGACCCAAGATTTCTCGAGTTCTACAAACCCTATTGGCAAAACAAGGCGTGAGGTTGGACCGAAGAGATAGAAGGATGTGCGCTCGGGAAGGCCATAGTCAATTCCAGAGCGAGATAAGCAAGATGTCCCCGGAATTCCGCAGATACGGTTCGGGATGCCGTATAAGACGCCGCGGGAAATCCGAAGAGGAATCGGCTGGAATTCGCACGACAAAATCCCCTGGCTGTCTTGACGACGGCTTGCTCATAGATGTCCCCGGATTCAGCTACGCAATCATTGTGGAGTGGAACACATGTCTACCGCTACCATTTCAGGCGATCTGATCCACCATGTTCGTACCTGCCTGGAACTCTCACTCGGCTATGTCCGTAGTGGAAAAGGTGTCGTTAAGTGACTGCGCAATAATAACCTGAACAACTTTCACTTCCGTGGAGACAGGGTGTAGTTCCATTCGCCGTGGAATTCGTGACGTTTGAGGCGTAGTTGCCCCAGTTGCTCGTCGGTT
>CAYHAJ010000229.1:0-3248 GCA_964354535.1 uncultured Pirellulales bacterium | reverse complement strand
TGCCGAGACGCCCGGGGCCTATATGACATGATGTTGGCCCAGATCGCCGCCCAGGAAGTGGCCAACCGGCCCGGCCGCATCGAGCCGCGCGTCTTGAAGCGCCGCCGCCAGCGCTATCCGCTCATGCAACGGCCTCGCGCGCAACTGCGGGCGGAACTCACAAAAACCTAACTCCAGGCCAATCAAGGGCTTGCGCACGGCAGTGCCATTCGTGTCAGGTACTTTTTCCCCAGCGTCAGAAAAAGTACCTGACACCTTAAAATTCCTAAGTCTTTGAGTTCTGGCGGTTAACGCTGCTTGGGACATTGCCGCCGGGGGACTCCTCGTGCGCGAGGCCGCCGGGCGGGCCACGTCCCCCGCGGGCGACGAGGAGTTCATATCAACGGGCACCATCGTCGTCTCGAACGGTCTGCTGCATGACCGGATGCTGCGCGTCTTGCGCGAAGAGGACGCCGCGCCTTTGCCGCAATAGCCGTGACGGATTAACACGTGAAGTGTAACATGGCGTGCCGATCCGGAGCCACCCTGTCTCTCGGGGTGAGGCAGCCACGCCGGTAGATTCCTGTGAACCGCTAATTGCTAATTTGGGGGGAGAACTAAAGGTGTCAGGTACTTTTTCCCCAGCGTCAGAAAAAGTACCTGACACCTTAAAATTCCCAGCGTCAGAAAAAGTACCTGACACCTTAAAATTCCCTGCCGTGTCCCTGAGATTACCGCTCGTTCCGACGTCCTGGACGCACCGGCAGGGGGAGGGTGTTGACGCCGGGCACGCCGCAACGTACCGGCGTTTCGTGGAGGCCGGGATCGCTCAGATTGATGCCGCCTTTCTCGAAGACGCGCGGGTTTCGAGACTGTGCCTGGGTTCCGAGGGGTTCCGCGCCCGCATCCGGGCCTTGTATGAGAGCCTGCTCCGGGGGCAGCCCCGGACCGAGGACATCGCGTTTCGCTGGACCGGCACGCGGCTCCCGGTCGCGCAGATTCTCGAGGCGGTGTGCCAGGGGCTGGCGACCGATCGTGCGTCGTTGCTGCGCCGCCGGCGGGATTCGCGGGCGCGGGCGATGGCGTCGCGGCTGCTGTGCGACTTTGGCGGTCTGACGCAGCGCGAAGTGGCGGAGGTCCTGGGGCTGCGTAGTGGCGCCGCGGTCAGCGCCCAGTTGCACAAACGGGCCAACGAAATCAAAACCGATCCCCAACTCCACCAACAGATGGCCGCCCTCGTCACGAAGCTGAAGGATGCTCCTGGCTAATTGTTAATTTGAGGGCTGAGCCTGCGAAGCCGGGAAGCTGAGATCTGTCGGCAGGAGGGATGGGGTGGTCTCGAGTTACTGCTGCCGAGCGGGGATCGGCCAGAAGACATGGTCGCCGCCGCGCTGGTCATTCCACTCGCAGGGGACGCCACCGCTATCGACGCAGTCCTCGCCTACGCTGTAGAGCGTGAAGCTGTCCCCGTTGACCTTGTAGACGAGCGGCTCGCCGCTGTACGGGTCCATCGGTACGCTCGGGAGCAGGCCCGTGTCCACCAATTGCCCAAGCGATTCCGGGAGCCGAGCCTCGCGAGCCTTGTAGGCCAAGACCGCCAGGATGGCGATTGTGGCGTGGCCCGAGACGCGGCACTGCCAGCTCATGCGGATGCACCGGCCCGTGAACCGATGGCCGTACCGGAGGAGAAAGTTCGTGACAACCAGCCTGCTCAACTCCTTCTCATAAGACGTGCCTCTGACATGCAGGTCCCAAGGTGTCTGGCGGGCGAGGTCTTTTGTCAACGCGAGGCATTCCTCGGCTAACCGGCCAGTTTCCCGGCGATCGGGATGACTGAGGCAGATCCAGACGGCGGTGGGAAAAGAAATCCGCTGGACATACCCCTTGGGGAGCTTCCGGTTGGCTCGGTACAATTGCCTGGGAATCAGTCGGCCGTTGCCCTTCCCGTCGTCGGTGAACAACCTCTGAGTGCTGTCCTGCCCATAGAGGTGCTCCATTTCGGAGTAACGCAGCACAACGATTTCCGGTATCCGCGCGGCGAAGATGCCAAGTGCCCATTGCAGCATCTGGCTGTCCACCTGGCAATGGTCCAGGACCGCGAGCAGGGCACCATAGCTCAAATTGCAGATAGCTGTACTCACGATTTGCTCGACCAGCCTCGCTCCTTTCGCGAGATGTACTCCGAGCATGTGCACGTCTGCCAGCAACTGAAGGCTGCGCCGGATGTCGCCTTGGCTCGCCTTGTACTTGGCCAGGAGAAGAACACCCCAGACACAGTTGCGAACGCGCTCGTGGTCCATCGCTTTAGCGTCCGACAAGGTTCCGTCCGTTGATCTCAGCTCATACCACCAATAGGGGCAGCCGGTCGCCTGCGCCAGAAAGAGCAAGGCAGACTCGTTGACAGGGGCCCACTGCTCCAGTGCCCTGCATTCCTCGGGATGCATATCTGCGGGCCAGGATCGGTGCTTGGGCCTCAGTTTTTCCGGCAGGGGGACAAACTGCGAGAGGAGTGTCTCGTAATGTGGAGCTGCGTCGTGCTCGGGATCGTAGTCGGGCGGCTTGCTGGCTTGATTGGCCTGCGCCAGATAATTCACGGCCATCGTGGGCTGGGCCACGAGCAGAGGCACGATGCGCCACGCCCCGATGGCCAGACCCAACAGGCCCGCGCCCAGTTGCGTGAAGGTCATCTCCAGGCATAGAGCCACCCAGATCCACGCACTGGCGGCAAGAAGTAATAACAGGACGATGCCGACCAGCTTCGATGGCTTCATCGAGTTGCCGTGCACAGAATCTCCACAGCCGATGGTTGTTGCTGGACTCCTACGCGCCTTCGACCGTGATATTATGGCCGGGGTGGCCTTCGCTCTCCATAAGAAAGTGGCGTTAGGCGGCCGAAGCCGTCCAACGCCTATGAGCAAGATTGTGCTGTTTGTCCGAGCCGTGAATCACAGCCCGACTCGCAACACCCTCACCCACTGGTAGTACTTTACGATTCCCGCGAAGAGCCGGCTATCGGCGAGTCCCCCATTTTGCCCCTTCCGAAAGCTGAGGTTGTCATCGGTCGGCCGGGTGGGCGTGCGGCGCGCCGCCGTCCTCGTAGCTCACATAGTCGAACTCGGAGGGAGAACTAAAGGTGTCAGGTACGAATGGCACTGCCGTGAGTTTTTGACCTTGTTGGCGCACACATTCCCCCTTGGACGGGAGAAGAATTCTGTCCGTCTCTCTTCTGCACAAGAGTCTTGCTCCGGGCGGCCGGAACGATATCATGT
>CAYHAJ010000228.1:0-37752 GCA_964354535.1 uncultured Pirellulales bacterium | reverse complement strand
CACACGATGGACCGCGATCGGAGACCCTGACCCTCAAATCGCGGGCAGGATGCCCACGAGACGCAAGGGCAAGATGCCCTCGCCACGATAGGCGGCATGTGCTGGACAGCTTGGGGGCTGTTATTCTATAATGACGCTCGTAGGATGGGTCTTGGACCCACGCACAACTGCCTTCATCGGATCCGAGGTGCAACATGTCGAGCAAGCTGGATCGTCGGGATTTCCTGAAGAAGTCGTTGGCAGGCTCCGCCGTTGGGGCGATGGCCTGGAGCCTGGAGGAGCAGGCCCTTCTGGCCCAAGCTCCACAGAAGAAACGCAAGAAATCGGCGTCCGTCGCCCCGGCCGCTACGACCGGCGCGATGCCGATGGGCAAGATCGGCAACCTGAACGTGACGCGGCTGATCGTCGGTGGCAACCTGACCAGCGGCTTCGCCCACAGCCGGGACCTGATCTACGTCTCCGGGCTCTTGCGGCAGTATTTCACCGATACGAAGGTCTTCGAGACCTGGGAGTTGTGCGAGGAATGTGGCATCAACACCGCGATCCTGCGGCTGGACGACCACGTCATCGGCCTGGTCACCAAATACTGGAACGAACGAGGCGGCAAGCTCCAGTGGATCGCCCAGGTCCCGATCAAGCCGGGCGACATGAGCGACCTCAAGCGGGCCGTCGACAACGGGGCCGTCGGCGCCTTCATCCACGGCGGGGTTTCCGAGCGATTCCTCGAGGAGGGCAAGGTGGACCTGCTCGCCAAGGCCGTGCAGTTCATTAAGGATCAGGGCGTCGTCGCGGGCATTGCCGGCCACAAGGTGGAGGTCCCCATCGCCTGCGAGAAGGCCGGCGTTAACCCGGACTTCTACATGAAGACCCTGCATAGCCTGAAATACTGGTCCGCCGAGCGCCAGCCGGAGCATGACAACATCTGGTGCGTCACCCCGGAGAAAACGGTCGAATTCATGCAAACCGTGACCAAGCCCTGGATCGCCTACAAGGTCATGGCCGCCGGCGCAATTCACCCGCGCGAGGGGTTCAAATACGCCTACGAAAACGGCGCCGATTTCATTTGCGCCGGCATGTTCGACTTCCAGGTCCGCGAAGACACGATCATCGCCAAGAACATCCTGAGCGGCAATCCCACCCGCCAGCGTCCCTGGCGTGCATGAATCACCCGGGGACAGGGGCCGCGAACCGTAGCCCACGGGGCTCGCAACCCAGCGTCAGCGGTAGGGTGTGCTCGCACGCCGGTGTCCGTTGGGACGGTCTGGTTCCACTGCCTCGCGTCGGGAGTTTCGCCCTTGGTAACCTCTGAGGGAATCTTCGGGTTTCACGTCCGGTTTCTCATTGACTTCGCTATCCCGGCTGCCTATACTCGAGGCAATGGCATCATAGGCAGTGGGTTCAGGAAAGAGATACCAACGTGAAGGACCGCTATATCAATCCGTTCACGGACTTCGGCTTCAAGAAGCTGTTCGGCAGCGAGCCCAACAAGGATCTCCTTTTGGACTTCCTGAACGAGCTGATCAAGGAAAGAGGGCATATCCAGACGCTGACCTATCTCAAGGCGGAGCAGTTGGGCCTGTCGGAATTCGAGCGGCGGGCGGTCTTCGACCTCTACTGCGAGAGTGAGACAGGCGAGAAATTTATCGTGGAGCTGCAAAAGGCCAAGCAGAAGTACTTCAAGGACCGCAGCGTCTTCTATTCGACCTTCCCCATCCGGGAGCAGGCCCAGCGCGGGGAATGGGATTTCCAGTTGAACGCCGTGTATACTGTGGGCATCCTCGACTTTGTCTTCGACGAGGACAAGGACAGCCCCGAGTATTTCCATCACCACGTCCAACTGATGGAGACCCGGCGCAAGAAGGTCTTCTTCGACAAGCTGACGTACATCTACTTGGAGATGCCCAAGTTCACCAAGACGGAAGACGAGTTGGAGACGCACTTCGATAAGTGGCTGTACATCATCAAGAACCTGCCCTTGTTGCAGGAGCGGCCCCGGCGGATCCAGGAACGGGTCTTCCAGCGCCTCTTTGAGGCGGCGGAGATCGCCCGCTTCGACCCGGCGGAGCGCGAGGCGTACGAAGAGAGCATCAAGGTGTACCGGGACCTCAAGAACGTCATCGATACGGGTCGGGAAGAAGGCCGGGAAGAAGGCCGCTTGGAAGGCCTGCGACAGGTAGCCCGACAGATGAAGACAGCCGGAGAACCAGTGGCCAAGATCGTCGCCTATACCGCCCTGACGGCGGAACAAATCCGCGCGCTGTAGGGCCGGCTTTGCGAAGAAGGAAGCGGCAGCGCAAGGAGATCAATGTGGTAAGCGTGTCTGAACAGGTGATTGAGGAAATGGTGCAGGCTCTCGTGCAAGAGGTCAAGCCGCGCCGGATTTACCTTTTCGGCTCGCGGGCTCGGGGGAACCAGACCGCCGATTCCGATATCGACCTGCTCATCGTGGAAGACCAAGAGTTCGGTCCCCAGCGCTCCCGCTGGTCTGAGTTGAAGCGCATCCGAAAGGCTCTAAAACCGTTTCGCGTCCCCAAGGATATCCTGGTCTACAGCCAGGATGAGTTTGAAACGTGGGAGGATTCCCTCAATCACATCGTCCGCCACGCCGTCAGAGAGGGAACGCTCCTTTATGAAAGATCGTGAGCGGGCCAAGACAAAGAAGTTTGATGCGGTGGCCGAGTCCGGAAAATGGAAGGAAGCCGTAGCCAAAGAAACCGAGGGGATGACCTCCGAGGAGACGATGGCCTATTTTGACCCGGTTGCCGTGCGCCGCTGTTTCAAAGCGGCTCTGCGCCAGGCAGAAGAGAGGCACGGGGCTGGAAGGAAGAACAAGAAGTCAAGATAACGGCTCGCGAAGAAATCGGGAGCGTGTGGGTCGTGCGTCTCCGCACGATTTCACAGCACGGGCGAGACGCCCATGCTACTTCTTCTTCCCGCCGAGGAGGTCCTTGATACCATCGGTGACGGTCTTGCCGAGGCTGTCTTTTTGCTGGCCGTCGGGGGTTTTGTCGCCGGGGCCGAGGATGATCTTGCCGATGTCGATGGCTTTGTCGAGAATCGAGCTCAGGTCGCCCACCGTTTCCTTGGGCAGAATGCCGCTGCCTTGCTGTGCGATGCCCTCTGCCACAGCCAAAAGGACCTTGCTGATCAGCACGGCGGTGTCCATCTTCTCGTTGCGGCCCAACTCGACCATGCGAATCAAGGGAAGCTTCAAATCCACGCTCGGCGGCTGCCCGGGAATCGATGGCAAGCTGACATGGACCGTCACGTTCTTGATCTCCAGGTTGTCGATGACCAGGCCCTTGCCGGTGGGCTGGCGCGGCTCGCGCAGGGGTTTGATGACCTGGTAGAGATTGTTCTGCAAGCCCTTTTGCTCGACGAAGACTTCCATGTTGTCGAGCTTCATGTCCTTGATGAGGACCTCGTTACTGAGCAGAGACCTGGTGTCGGCCTTGAGGTCCACCTGCTGGAGCTTCAGGAGTGCCGGCCCTTGATAACCCGGCGGGTTGGCGACGGCGATCTCGTGCAGGCCGACGGCCCCGGAGAGGACCGAGGCCTTCGCCTGGCCGACTGTCACACCCACGTTGAGCGTCTTGGTCCCGGCCGTCTCCACCGCCGTCTTCACCGCCTTGTTGGCGAAGAGGAAGACACCCACGATGCCGACGATGGCCAGAACGATCAGAAGGACGATGAGAGACCGTATTCTCCGGATGAGCTTTCTCATGGCCATTGCCTCTCACAGCTATTCAGCCAAGAAACCGACGGTTCTTTATTATAAGACATGCGCCGAGCTTCTCCAACGGCGTTCTTGGCGTTCCTCCGGGACGGTTGCGGCGGGCCGCCCGTCGCGCCGGGAGATTTTTCGCCTCGCGCCAATAACATGAGAGAAGGCCGAGCGCCCGTTTGTAGTGACGCCGTAAGGCGTTTCTCTGGAAGTGGCAAGTCCGAAAAATGTCATTGCGAGGAGCGCAGCGACGAAGCAATCTCAATCCCGCGGGTGAGAGATTGCTTCGCTACGCTCGCAATGACATGCTTGGGTCTTCACACTTGAAACTTCGCACTTCACACTTCTTATGCCCTTGCGGGCACACCACAAACACGCGAGGCGGGTCAGACGGTTCCGCCTTCTTCGCGGGTGATCTTGGCGCCGAGGCGGTTGAGCCGTTCTTCGATGTGCTCGTAGCCACGGTCGATGTGATAGACGCGATTGACCGTCGTGATCCCTTCGGCGGCCAGGCCGGCGATGACCAAAGCGGCCGAGGCCCGCAGGTCCGAGGCCATCACGGGGGCCGCAATCAGTTTCTTGACGCCCGCGACCAGCACCGCCGAGCCTTCCTTGCGCAGGTTGGCCGCCATGCGGTTGAGCTCCGCCACGTGCATAAAGCGGTCGGGGAAGATCTTCTCGACCACGACGCTGTTGCCGTCGGCCATGGCCAGCAGGGCCATGAATTGGGCCTGGAGATCGGTCGGAAAGCCGGGGTAAGGCTGGGTCGTGATATCGGCGGGCTGAAAGCGCTCGACACCCGCAACCGTGCAGCCGTCGCCGTTGGGTTCCACCGCGACGCCGATGTTTCGCAGTCGGTCCACGACGGCCATCATGTCGTCGAGCCGGCAATGGCCGATGTGGACATTCCCGCCCGTGATGGCGGCGGCCGCCATGAACGTGCCGGCTTCGATCCGGTCGGGGATGACACGATACTGCACCGGGTGCAGATGGCTGACACCGTCGATCGTCAGTCGCGGCGAGCCGATCCCGCTGACGCGGGCGCCCATCGCGTTGAGGCAATGGGCCAGGTCGGTCACTTCCGGCTCGCAGGCGGCGGACTCGATGATGGTCCGACCCTTGGCCAGGGTGGCCGCCATCAGGACGTTGGCCGTGCCGAGGACCGTCGAGCCGAACGGGCCGCCCAGGAAGATGCTCGCCCCTTTGAGGCCCTGAGGGGCTTCCGCGATCACGTAGCCACCCTTGAGGTGGATCTGGGCCCCAAGTTGCCGCAGACCCAGCAGGTGCAGATCGATGGGCCGGTCGCCGATGGCGCAACCACCGGGCATGGAGACCTCGACCCGGCCGCACCGCGCCAGGAGCGGACCGAGGATGCAGACGCTCGCCCGCATCTTGCGGACGATATCGTAAGGCCCCACCGGATTGTCGATTTTCGTGGCGTCAATGGAGAGCAGGCCGTCCGCCTGTCTCTCGACCTTGCAGCCCAACTGATCGATCAATTCCTTGAAAACATTGATGTCGGCGAGCTGGGGGACCCCGATCAGGGTCGAGCGGCCGGGGGCCAGGAGGGTCGCCGCCATGATGGGCAGCGAAGCGTTTTTGGAGCCGTTGACGTCCACGTGGCCGGAGAGCCGGACCGGTCCTTCGATCTGAAATACGTCCATGTGAGGATTTACTAATTACGAGTTACGGTTTACCATTCGCACGTTGGAGGCTCGCAACGGAATCGTGCAGCCTCCCACCTTCAATCGGCAATAGTACATAAGAATGATGAGTTGTAAACCCTAAAACCATGTCGGAAGGAGTGCAACAACCTGGGGGCCCGCTCACCGTGGCCGATGTCGTCACGGTGGTCGCAGGCGTGGCCCTGTTCGCCTGGTGGCTGCTGAGTACCGGGCTGGGCCGCCATTCGCTGGCGAATACCAAGCCCCGCCGCAACTGCATGGCCCCGGTTACGCCGATCCTGCTGTTCCTGGCGTGGCTGGTGGGCGGCGGGCTGCTCCAGGCCTTCGTGTACCGTGTCGCCGGGCACCTCGAGCAGTGGCGGGCGGTGTTCTTAGGCCAACTGGTGTACTCCGTTGAGTCGCTGGGGATCGTGGTTCTGATCCTCATCGTGGCGAAGTTCGATTTCGCCCGGGGGCTCAAAGGGCTGGGTCTGCGGCTCCAGACCGTCCCGAAGGACCTCGGTCTGGGCTTTCTCACGCTGCTGGGGACTTGGCCGCTGGTCTTGGCGGCGATGAGCCTGACGATCTTGGTCACAAGGCACTTCTACGGGCGCCAGTACCGCATCCCGCCCCACGAGGCGCTCAAGCTGATCACCGAGTCGCCGGCTCTCGCGCTCCAAGTGCTCTTGGTGATCGTGGCCGTCGTGGTGGCCCCGGTCATCGAGGAGATGCTGTTTCGCGGCCTGTTCCAAACGACGATCCGCTCGTACCTGCAAAGGCCCTGGCCGGCGATCGCGCTCACCTCGCTGCTGTTCGCCTCCATCCACCCGGACGTGAGCCATTGGCCGGCACTGCTCATGCTGGCCCTGGGGCTGGGTTACGCCTACGAAAAGAGCGGCTCGCTGCTGCGGCCGATCTTCATGCACGCCATGTTCAACGGCCTCACCATCGCCACGATCCTGACCCAGGGCCCCGGAGGGACATGACGGCAAAAGCATTCGACGTGATTATCGCGCGAGATGAAGGGGGCTACTACATGGCAACGGTCCCGGCATTGCCCGGTTGCCACACGTAGGCGAAGTCTCTCGACAAGCTCATGGAACGGATTCGGGAAGCGATCCAACTGTGCCTGGAGGTCAAGGGCGAAGAGGTTGCTCCTCACGAATACATCGGTATCCATCGCGTTTGGGTGGAAGGGTAATCTGCGTTAGGAAGGGTCTGTTACGCGGTCTACATGAACTTGCGACGTTTGAACGCCGCAACGTCCGCCGCGTCCAAATGAACTACCTCGCAGCAAGCTGCGAGGTATCGAAACAATCGGCTTACGACTTCTACGCGGCAAGCCGCGGGGAATGAACCCGAATGATTCAAACCCACTCTCCGTTCTTGCGCTTCGCTTGGAACCGCTTGCGCCAATATGCCTCAATCCCGTTCGGATTGTCCGTGCGGATGACGTGAACCGTGGTCGTAAGTTCGGGAAGCTGGATTCCAAGCTCGTACTCCCGACGTCCTGCGGAGTTCGTCTTGCCAATCTTGTAGAACCGGCCGGACTTGACGAGATACACGAAGCCGATCTCGACTTCTCCCGCCATCTCCGAGTTATCTCGCAAATCACCACTGCGCGGCGCGTACTCTTCGCACCAACGGACTACATCATCAAACCCTTCGCGGTTACGACAGTGTTCACCCAGTTGCGCAACGAGTTTTGCCTTCGACCCGAGGCGTCGAAATGGCTTCACACTTGGGAATCGAGAGTCGTTGTGAGCCTTGAGTAGCATATCATTGTTTGTGGGTAGTCTCCTCAGTTCAAGAGCCAACTCTGCCAACTTGTCGAGCAACTCGGCCTCATTGTAGGCCCCAGGGAGTTGATTCGGGGCAAATCCAGCTTCGCGGAGAGCCTCGCTCCACCGCGTCCAGTAGACCCCGAGCCAATCCGATGTGCTAATTCCTGTCTCAGAAGTAAAACGCTGTCGGCCCAAAGGGATTCCACCATTCGCGGCTGCCGTTCGCCTGATCTCTTGGAGAATATGGGTCTTGTCCATAATGAGCACGGTGGAGAAGGAGTCTTCTGCGTCCTATGGTCGGTGGCTGTATCGCCGCCGCTGGCCCGATTGTCTCTTTTTCGCCTCCCGGCGCGCGGCTTCCCCGGCCTTGCGGAAAAAGGCTATTATCTCCGTGTTGGATTTTCCGGCGAGCAATCGCGCCTGTTCATCTCGAATGCGCCGCACCATGTCAACGGCCTTACTCTGAGTCTTCATGCTGGTACTCGCGAATCCGGCCTCGTTGAACAATCCAAAGCCTTCCCGTGATATCTCGCGCGCTTAGAGCAGCAATCAATGTGTTTGCGGCATCCAGAAGATCTGGGTGTGACGGCTTGGCGGGCAGACGGATGACGGCGATGCCGGCGTACTTCGTGGGGTCGAAAAGCAGCGGATTGCCGAAATCCAGATCGAGGGTCACCAAGCAACGCCGCTCAGACTGACAAGCAGCGATGACATCACGGTCGGCTGCTCCGGCCAAACCTTGGCTACGGACCGTTCGTGTGTCGCATCCACCGGCTTGAAACAGGGCAGCGGCCGTTTTGCCCAGGTTCTCATCGAGTTTGAGCTTCACGTTTCAGCCCTCGCGGGGATGTCCACGTATCGCTCTCTGGCCATCTCGGCACCGTAAGCAATGCAGGCCAGGACATCTTCCTCGGTCAGGTCGTACTCCTCCATGATCTCCTGGGGTTTCATGCCACCGGCCAGCAGATCCAGAACCAGCGAGACCCAGATCCGTCTTCCGCGAATGCAGGGCTTCCCGAAGCACACGTTCGGATCGATGGAAATCCGACTAAGCAATTCTTCTCGCGTCATATCGCACCTACTTTCCCCAAGGCCCACTGCAGAGTCATCCCGATACACAGTGCACGCGGCCCTCTATATCCGTGGCTCCAGGATCAAAATACGTCATGCCGGCGCCCTCTACAAGGAGCGTTCTCAGACAATACGCGCACTAATTGGCTTTTGACTTGGCGTCGGGTCCCCAGGGATCGATCTGACGCAACTGCTTTGCTCGCAGAGCCTTGTAGCAGTCGGGCAGGTCGAACGACTGGAGGACGTTCGGCACCAGCGATGAGAGGGGCCAGGCGTAGTCGGTCGATTCCGCGATCTCCTGGTAGGAGGTCAGGGCGTTCTTCAACGTTACCTGCCTGACGCGGTCGGACAACAGCGCCGCGAAGGTCGCGGGCAGCGTCCCCCAGCCTTTGGCGACGAGGTGGACCTCGTCATAACCGATGGAGCCGAGCCAATCGAGGACGCGCAGGACATCGTGGGTCCGCTGGCCGACGTAGGGGCGGTCCAGCATGATCGAGTGCATGGCGTAGAAGAAGTCGCTGCCATAGGCGCTGAGGAAGGAATTCTCGTCGCACGTGTCCGGGCGGGATTCGCCGACGCCGCGCACGTCCACACTGTAGAAATCCGTGCTCGGCTCGGCTTTGACGATCTCGCGCCCCAGCGGCTCGTCGCGCAGCTCGGCGTCACTCGACTGATGGGCCACATACAGGATCGCCCGTTTCGTCGTCGCGTGAGGCCGGGACAGCATCTGCTCGGTGCCGAAGCGGTACACCACGGCCTGGATGCCCGGCTCGGTCTCGACCAGGTAGGTGATCCAACGCGGCTTCGGGTGGTTGCGGGAACGCCAATTGCGCATGATTCGATAGTCGGGGGCCGAAGAGGTGCCCGTCGCCGGCAGACGCAGCAACGTTCGGAGCTGCTGCTGTAGCACGGGCAGTGTGAATTGCGTCGGCCGTTGGGCGGCCAAGGCTTTGGCCTTTTCCGTGGTGAACGCGTACATCGGTTTGGAGCCCAGCTCGCAGACCTGGCCCTTCGGGGCACACCAGAGCGTCTCGTCCTTCTCGATCGTCAAGTTCGGCTCCGTCTGGGCATTGCTGATACGCGTGGCCTGGTTGAACCACCGATACATCGCCTCGCGGCTCCCTTGAGAGTAGCCATGATAGCCTGGCTCGGTGAAGAGGGAGATATTCTCTTCCCGGCCCAGTAGCCCATAGAGTCGCCGGAGACGAGGGAGGGACTGCTCACTGCCTCGGACGTCAAAAAAGTCCCCCTCTTTGGTGAGCATAACGATGGGCTTGGGCGCCATGGCGGCGAGGAAGTCCGAGTGGTCCAGCCCGAGCGCCAGAGCCAGCGGCGGGCATTGCTCCGTGTCGGCGGGCAGCTCGTTCTCGCAGTTACGCCGGAAGGTCGTGACGAAGCAGCTTGGGGCGGCCATCGTCCAGCGCCGGTCCACGCCGCACAGCCAGGTGGTCATCGTGCCGCCGCCGGAGTTGCCGGTGAGGCCGATATGCTTGGGATCGACTTCCGGCCGCGTGAGCAGGTAGTCGAGGGCGCGGATGCCGTCCCACGCCCGCCAAGAGCCGAAGAACTCGCCGATCAGGAACTGCTGGTTGCCCCCGTAGAGGTGCTCGCGGACACCCACGCCGATCCGCGACCTGAGTTTCTCGTCCGGGTATTGCAGCCTCTCCCCCTGGCCGATGGGATCGAAGATGAGGACCACGTAGCCTTGCCGGGCGAGGCCCTGGGCAAAGCTCTGATAAGGTAGAGAAGCCTTGCCGTTGTCGGAATGGCCGCAGACACCGATCACGCCGGGCAGCGGAAACGGCCGGCCCTGGGGAAGATACAGATTGCCGGTCACCAGGAAGCCCGGGCGGCTCTCGAAGATGACCTTCTCGATCCGGTACTGGTCGCGCTCGACCGTGCCCGTGACGCGGGGGTTCAGCGGCGTCTTTTCGGGCCAGGGGCCGAAGCACCGCTGGATCTTCTCCTGAACCTCGCGGACATAGGCCTCGGCATCCGCACGGCTCTTGAGCGCCGCCCGTCGCTGGTCGGCCTGTTGCTCCACGTGGCGGACCTGATCGACGAAGTACTCCTGCACCATCCGCGGGAACCGGTTCAGCGGCGTCAACGCCGGCCGGTTCGAGGACGCCGCGCCCGCCCCGCCGGTGAGAACCAGGAGCAGACCAACGGCGGTCACGCCCCACGGAACCCGGGACGCCGCACGGATTGAGAAGGGCTGAGACGAGGGATTGACGTGAGACATCTTGCGATCCTCCACAGGGCGTTGAATCTCCAGCGCATCGACGCCAGCGGAGGATATTATAGCGGCTGCGACCGCACCGCAACAGAGATGTGCTCGATGTGCCGCCGGAAATGGGCAGGATCTGCGTTCAGAAAACTCGGCGGAGGAACTCGACCAGGTGGGGGCCGAGGACCAGCAGACCGATGAAGACGGAGCCCAGAGCGGAAATGAGGACGCCGCCGGCGGCCACGTCCTTGGCACACTTGACCAGCGGGTGAAACTCCGGCGTCGCCGCGTCGGCGAGGAACTCCAAGGCCGTATTCAGCGCCTCGGCCGTCCAGACGGCCATGATCGCCAGGATGATCCAGCACCACTCGCTGTCCGCCAGCCTGAACAGCACGCCGACCGCCAGGATGCAAAGGGAGGCGAACGCGTGCAGCCAGGCGTTGTGCTGAGAGCGCAGCATCAGCACCAAGCCATACCAGGCGTACCGGAAGCTCTGAACTCTCCCGCGAATCGTGAAGGATTGATGGTTCCCGTTCGGGACCTCCGGAGTCTTGTCGCGAACGGCCCCCTTGCGAGGCTCACTCATATAGGTTGTCTGTCCACTGGTCGTCATTTGCGCATCACCCCTACCCTCTCCGGAAGATCGCGCCGGATCGTCAATGGCAGCCCGGCCCGTTCACACACCATGCACCGTATGACACCCTCTATCGGCGAGCCAGACGCAAAGCTTCACATTTTCCCGGGCCCGCCGCCCCCACTGAAGTATACCGGTTTCGCGAAAGCAAAGATACCCTTTTTGCCGCCGTTCTTTTTCCTTCGGCGCGGGCTCCGGTGTACCGCCGCCCCGGTTGTGACGCCGTTGGCAAAATCCTGAATCTGCCCATGGCATTTGTCCGGCCGGCTCTCTCCCGGGCCGCCAGGGTGATTCGAGAGGCCTTCCTTTGCCCGACGGTACGAAACCACGTTCCCCGGCCTCGTCGTGGCGTCTTGATTTCGCGTCAACGGACCGGTAGAATTCTCGTTGTCGGGAAGCGCAAGGTGATGGGAAGAAGAATGGACACGGAACGTGCGACGAAGAATGGCCCTGCTATGACGGCCGGCAGGGAACGACGCCGACGGACACGCAGGAGCGGTGCCGCCCGCTGGCTGGGCCACTGTTTCTACGCTTGCGGCGACGTCGGACTGCCCGAGCAGATCGCCTGTCTGGGAGGCCAATACGTCCTCGAAGAAGTGCTCAAGCACGACTTTCACGCCGCGACCGGATTATACAGAAAACGGGAGTTGAAAGTCTCGAGTTGGAGGTCCGAAGACGACTTCAGACCTTCCACTTCCCGCTTCACATCTCCTGTTCGCCTTATCTGCAAGATCAACCGGCGGATGCACTTTTGCTTTGTCCCGCTCGGCCTGTTCGGACGGCTGTTGACGCACAGCGAGGTCTGTAACCTGCGGCGCTGCGAAGGGATCCCGGAAGTCCCGCAAGTCCTGGCCCGCCTGGACTCGCACACGTACGTTTACGAGTACATCGAGGGCCGAAGTCTCAGCGAGAAGCCCCCGCTGCCCGCCGATTTCTTCGATCAGCTCTTGACGGCGATCCAGAAGGTCCACGCCCGGCGCCTGGTCCATCTTGACCTGCACAAACCGGGCAACATCCTCGTCGATACCGAGGGCCGGCCCCACATCATCGACTTTCAGATCTCCCAGTACATCGCCGACTGGTGTCTCGTGTCCCGGCGGCTCTCCGGCCGTTTTCGCCGCTGGCTCCAGTCCTATGATCTCTACCACATCTATAAGCACAAACGCAGGCTCCAGCCGCAGTTGCTGACGGAGGCCGAAGCCAGGTTATCCTATAACCACAGCCTGGGCCTGGAAATCCAGCGCGCCATTGCCCGGCCGTACAAACGCATTCGCCGGGCCTGTCTGCGGCGCCTCTACGCCAAGAGCATCCTGACCGGCACCGCAGACGGGGGCGCCTGCGGGGAGACCGACCCCGTCCGGTGGACGGGACGGCTCCCCACCGAACCAGAGGACCCTGTGCTCACCACGAACATTGCGTCGCGCCAAAACGAATAGTGCATAGACCCGCTTTGGTTGAGAGGTATATGGAAAAGGAGCAAAAGATCGAGGCTCATTCTTTGGAGACCGTCGAACCGATCGGCAAGCGCGTCCTGATCCGCAAAGATGAGGACAAGAAGGAGACGCGCGGCGGCATCAAGTTGCCCGACAACATCGAGATCCCCACGATCACGGGGCGCGTGGTCGCGGTCTCGGCGGAGATTGAACGCTCGCCGGACATCCCCTTGCGCAAGTACGACAAAGTCCTGTTCAATCCCAAGGGCGCCATCCCGGTCGATTTCGAGGGCGACAACCGCCTCTTCGTCGTCGAGGTTGCCAATGTCGTCGCCGTATTCCGCAAAGCCTGAGATCGACCGTCTTGCCGATACGGGCAAATATCAATAATCGATCCTCAATTATCCCGGCGACCCGCTCGCGATGGCCCGCTCCAACAGATCGATGGCCAGGGAGGAGGGCAAGGCCTCCTTGGCGGCTTGGATGGCGGTTCTTGCCTTCTCGGGCGCTTTCATCTGGTGATAGATGTACGCCAGCAACAATTGCAGGCCCGGCGCAGTACTGCTCTTGGCGCGTTCCTCAAGGTCGTTGATTCGCTGGAGGAACCGGTCCGGGCCCCCCAGTGTCTCGATCAAGTCCAATTCCGCGAGACTCAGGCGCGGATCGAGCTCGATGGCCTTCGCCAGACACACGGCGCTACCCAGATACTCGCCGCCCGCCAGCAGCGCGTGGCTGCGGCCGAGTTGGGGCCGGGCATCCCGCGGGTTGTAGATGCAGGCCAGCGCGAAGGATTCGGCCGCCCGCGCGTACTGTCCCTGCTGCATCTCCGACTGGGCTGATTTCAGGTAGGTCTCGAGTCTTGCCTGCGCGGCGGGGTCCAGCGGGGCCGGCGGGGCCGCCGGACTCGCCGGGCGATCCGGGGGAGCCGACTGGCCTGGATCGGGGGATTTTGGCGGGGTCTTGCTCGGCTGGATAGCATTTCGCACGGAAGCCTGGACTTCCTCCGGGGGCAGTGCTACGGCCGTACTGTCCGGCGTGGAAGACGAGAGGCTGCCCGGCGCGCCCGGGAGGGGCAACCGGCCTGGATCGGGGGGCTTCGGCGGGGTTTTGCTCGGCTGAATGGCCTTTCGCACGGAAGCCTGGACATCCTCCGGGGACAGCGCGACGGCCGCCTTGTCCGGCATGGAGGACAAGAGGCTGCCCGGCGCGTCCGGCACAGGCCGTTCGACAGGCTTGCCCGGCGCGGCAAACGTCTGCATGAGGTCGTCCACGCGCTGCAGCGCGGGGAGCTTATTGTCGCTCTCGTTGCTCTTCAGGGCGGTCGTCCGGTCGGTTTGCGGCGTGAAGATGGAGTCGATCCGTTTAAGCTGGGCCGCCATCTCGGACGAGGATGGCATCGGGCTCGATGATGGGCCGTTCGGCGCGGGACGAGACGGCCGGAACACCTCCGGCCGAGGGCCGGCCAGGGAGCTTCCCGACGGCACCAGGCTCAGTTCGCCCAGACCCGGCGCCACCGGTCGATCTGGAATCGGAGCCGGAGGTACGAACGACAGGTCTTGTCCGGCGGGCGGATTCAGCACCGCGGACAAGGGCGGCGTTGGAGACTCAGGCTCGATGATCCGACGCACGTCCTCCGAGGAAATCGGCGGCAGCGGCATCCCCCCGGGCCTTTGGGCCCAAGCTGTCGTGACGGAAGGCTGCCGGCCGGCACCAAGGTCATGCTCGAAATCGGAGGCACGGCTCCTGATGCCATCGAGATCGCGCTGCAACTGCTCCACTTGCCGCTGATACTCCTGGGCCGTCATCATCTGTCTGGTTTGCCGCGCGGGCTCACGGTCGGCCAGCGCCGTGTCCGGCTCGCCAACGACAATCCGCCGCATCTCTTCCGGCGTGCGGGCGAAGGAAGAGACCCACGCCCCGGCAGTTGCATCGGCGCTCGTGAAGCTTCGGCCCGCCAGGCCCCGGAAGCGCGGAGCCTCCGGCGCGAGCATGGTGTTGACCGCCTGGTCCGCCGCGGACTGCATAACGCCCGCGGCGATTCTCGGACTACCCGGCGCGAACAGGCCGGTGGACCCCGGCTCCATCTTCGACACGGTTCCTGTCGGCGAATAGAAGGAGCCGGCTGCAGAAGGGCTCCAGGTCGACTCCTCCGGCAGCGCCGAGTATCTCAGGAACGGATCGAGCGCGGTCGAGCCCAGCCGGCTTCCGAAGCTCGTGGTCGAGCCATAGGGGATAGGGCCGCGAAAGGACTTGCCCCCGCCGGCATTGCCCGTGACGGCCAGGCTGCTGGTGTGGTCGAGGGGGTCGGGGGTGTTGAGAAGAGCGCTGCGGTAGCTGCTCGGCGGCACGGTTCCCCGGCTGATCGCACCGGCGGTCGGCGGATTGCCGTAGCGCGCCGAAATCGTGCCGGCCAGCAGCAAGATGACGAGCAGACACCCATACCAGCCATTGCGGATTGCGGATTGCGGATTGCGGATTCGCGGCGCGGCGATAATCCGAAATCCGAAATCCGAAATCCGAAATTCATTTCTGCGTATCATCTGTGTTACTCCCGCGCTGGAAGGCCCCCGGGTTATTCCATCGCGTACTTGGGTTTCCCGGCCCAACCGAGCTTCGTCACCAACGTGTCCCAGCGGGTCCGCATCGGGTTTTCCACGACCAGGAAGCTGCTTCGAACCTTGGCGATGTTCACGACCTCGTCCGTCGCCAACCCGGTCCCGACCTGGCCGTCCACTAGGACGGTTGTGCCCACATTGATCCGCGTGCAATGGATCTCGATGACACTGGCGGCATCGATCACGATCGGCCGGAAACTCAGCGAATGGGGGCAGATGGGCGTGATGACCATCGCCTCCATCGACCCCGCCAGGATCGGACCGCCGGCCGACAGGTTGTACGCCGTCGAGCCGGTCGGCGTCGAGACGATCAGGCCATCACCGACGCAACTGGGCAGCCGCTCACCGTCGACGAGGATCTGCATTTCAATCACGTGGTACGGCGAGCCCGCCAGGATGAAGACGTCATTGACCGCCTTCGAGAAGAACCGTTCCCGAAGGCGGGCCGGCCGCAGGGCACTCGTGGTGGCGGTCCTTTGACCCACCCGGCAACCCAGCATCATCCGCCGCTCGACCCGCGCCTGGCCCGCGACGATATCACCGAACACTTGCTTGAATTCCGCCACGCTGAACTCGGCCAGATACCCGAGTCGGCCCAGATTGACGCCGATGACCGGAACCCGGGCGGCACTCAAATGCCGCGCCGCCGAGATGATGCTGCCGTCGCCGCCCAGGACGATGGCGAAATCGGCCTGGCGCAGAACCTCGGCCCGGCATTCGCTCAGATGACAACTGGCCATGATCTGGGCCTTGTCCTGCAGAAACAGCGAGAACTCCTGCATGGTTTCGGCCACGGGCCCTTTGTCCGGATCGCCAAAAACGACGACCCGGGGCAGCGCTACATGTCTCCTCATAAAGACTCCGTTCCGAGGTCGAACCGCCGGGGACGCGCTGAAGGGATGAGAAGGCGAGGACGGGTAGGGGCAGGCCCCCGTGCCTGCCCTTCCGAGGGCAACCACGAGGGGTTGCCCCGGATCTTCTTCCCTTCTCACCTTCCCTCGTTTCGTCAGCACCTCGGCGGCCGGGCCGAGAGCTATCGTCCGGATCGGACGTATCGACCCACCAGCATTTCTCGGGCCGTTTTCGCTATCTCATCGGCACTCAGACCGGCCTCCATAAGCTGGGCACTGCGCGAATCGTGTCCGGGAAAACCCCGCGGGGCGCCGAGGACACGAATCAGATCGCAATTGTGGCCGCTCACGGCCGCCTGCTCGAGCAGTGCCGAGCCGAAGCCGCACGAAAGATAGTGATCCTCCACGGTGATCACCTTCTTGCCTTTCGACAGCAGATGTACGAGCTTCTCGTCCATCGGTGCGGCGAACCGCGCGTTGATCACATCGACTGTGATTTTATCGGCACTGAGGGCCTCGGCGGCGGCCAGAGCCTCCGTCAGAACGCTGCCATAGCAAACGATGGCCAGGGAGGATTTGCGGCCCCGCCGGACCAGGACGCTTTTGCCCAGCTCGAAGGGCGTCTCGCTGGCCGCCTGGAGCAACGGGCCGGAAGGAATGAAGTCTTTCGGATATCGGACCACCACCGGCTGCGTCTGCTCCAGGGCGAACTCCAGCGCCTGCCGCATCTCGATCGCGTCCGCCGGCGCCGTCAGGACCATGTTGGGCAGCATCCGCAGATAGCCGACATCCATCAGGCCGTGATGGGTCGCGCCGTCTGGCCCGACCATGCCCGCGCGGTCCACGCAGAAGATCACTGGCAGGTTCTGCAACGCCACTTCCTGCGCGATCTGGTCGAAGCTGCGCTGCAGGAAGGTCGAATAGATGCAGACCACGGGTCTCATGCCGGCCTTGGCCAGCCCCGCCGCCACGTCCACCGCCGCACTCTCGGCGATCCCGACGTCGTAGAATCGCTCCGGGAACCGCTTCCGGAATTCCATCAGGCCGGTCCCGTCGCACATCGCCGAGGTGATGGCCACAATTCGGTCATCCCGCCCGGCCAGTTCGGCCAACGATTCCCCGAAAGCGTCCGTGAAACTCCGCTGGTGGTTCGGCGCAGCCGGTTCGACAGAGTTGTCCCCGTTGATCTTGAAGGGACCCGTCGAATGGAACTTGGACGGCCCGTCGTCGGCCGGGTGGAAGCCCTTCCCTTTCTTTGTGTACACGTGCAGCAGCACCGGATGATCGATCTGGCCCAACGCTTTGAACAAGCGAATCAGGGATTCCGTGTCGTGGCCATCCACCGGGCCAAAATACGGAATATTGAGGCTCTCGAACAATTGGCTCGGCAACAGGGCCATACGGATGCTCTTTTTGACCTTCTCCAGAGCCTCCTCGACACTACGGCCGATGCCGGGCAGGTGTTCGAGGATGCTCTTGGTCGTGCGACGCAGGTCCTCGTACGTGTGGCTCAGCCGGACCCTGGAGAAGTACTTCGCGACGGACCCCACCGTCGCATCGATAGCCATGCTGTTGTCATTGAGCACGATCAGCATCTGCCGCTTGACCAACCCCAGGTTGTTGAGCCCTTCGAACGAGGTCCCGTTGACGATGCTGGCATCGCCGACAACCGCGACGATCTTCGGCGTGGGCGCGATGGCGGCCGGCGAAGTCCGTCCCTTGTCCTCGGTCTTCGGTCCTCCGTCCTCCGGCTTCGGTCTTCGGGCCGCTTTCAACTGCTCGCCCAGGGCAATCCCGATGGCGGTGGCAATCGAGGTACCGGCGTGCCCTACAGTGAAGCGGTCGTATTCGCTCTCGGCCGGATTGGGAAAGCCGCTGACGCCGCCCGCTTGGCGCAGGAGTTCGAAACCGCTCTTGCGACCCGTGACGATCTTGTGTGTGTAACATTGATGGCCCACATCCCACAGCAGCGCATCCCGCTGGAAATCGAACACGTAGTGCAGTGCCAGCGTCAACTCGACCGCCCCCAGATTGCTGGCCAGATGGCCGCCGCTGTGACTGACGCAGCGCAGGATGAACTGGCGAACCTCCTCCGCCAGTCCGACCAGCTCGGCGACCGGAAGCTTCTTCAGATCCGCCGGACTGTTGATTCTCTCGAGATACTTACCCATACAAATGTCGTCCCCAACGAAAAAAGCTCGCCTATTTTAACGCAAAGCGAGGGCCCCTGCTGAGAAATCGCAGCCTTGGGGAGAAATTTTGCGTCCTGCGCTCACGGCCATCTGCGGCTCACCCTGGTCGATCTGCGGCAGAACCGTCTATTCGAAATGATAGCCGCAGGTGTCGGCCGTAATTTGCTCGCCGGGGACGCGCGGATATTTGCGACAGTTGAGCGGCCGGACGGAATAAATGGTGCAGGAACCATGACCATTGCCATTGGTCTTCAGAAAAGGGCAGACGTTCGGCAGTTTGCAGCAGGCCCCGCATTGAACGCACCGGCCGCGCTGCTGGTCGGAAACCGGCAGCACGGACGTGAGAGTCCGCTTGATCCTGGCCCCCCAGGTGTTTCGTTGCGTATCGGCCATCCGGCATACCCTGTAAAATCCCTTTCTGTTCCGCCGCCCGTTATACGCGACCGGGGGGATACGGGTCAAGAGAGGACCAGACTTGCCCAGCACAAACGGTGTATGAGCTTCGCCCTGCAGAAGGATGACATAGGCTGCGGAAATCGATCTCTCGATGCTCCAGGAAGCATCGGCTTGACTGGACCCTGAACCAGCGACACACGGATTTTCAGTCCGTCCGGGTGTTTTGTAAGTCCTTGTGGCAAAACGATTAGCCGTTGTCAAATAAAGACTTATGAAGATCAGCCGAAGGCCAAATGAGTGCCAAAGTACATGCTTGGCGCGCACTTTGGCGCACGCCTGACCGCCAAAGCTGGTAAGGCCGGTCCCAGTGCTGCCAAGCCGTTCGACCGCTACTCGACAGGCACATCGTTCAACGCTGCGCGCCCAGGAGAACTGATGTCCCGTGGTTTCGCCAAGAGACCCCGCGCCAGTTTTCCTGTGGCAGTCCGGGGAAACTCTTCAACTACAACAATCTCCCTTGGACACTTGAAACTCGCAATTTCTGTGCGTGCGAAAGCCTGTATCTGGTTTATGACAGTGGAACACCCATCAATTCCTGGCTTCAACCTAACGCATGCACGAACAATCTGACCGCGCGTTGCGTCTGGCACGCCTACAACAGCGACCTCTCGAACAGCCGGATGGCGAAGTAATGCCTCCTGTACCTCGATGGGAGATACCTTGTAGCCCCCGGTGACAATAATATCGTCGGTTCTTGAAACGAACCAGTAGCGACCGCTAGAGTCCCGGCGGAAAACGTCGCCCGAAGATGTCCAACCGTCCGTGACCACGCGCGACTGAAGTTCCGGTTGCCGCCAATAGCGGCACCCCGTCGGCCCTTGAAGGGCCACAACTCCTTCAGCTTCTTCACTCTCAATCACCTGTCCGGTGTCGTCAACCAGGCGCACTTGGTAATGAGGCACGGGCTTGCCTGTGCATCCGCCCACGGCCTCTCCGGGCCGCTGAGATATCCAGATATGGAGCATTTCGGTTGACCCGCATCCGTCCAGGATCTCTGTGCCCGTGGTTTCGGTCCATCTACCGAAGGTGTCTTTCGAGAGCGCCTCTCCTGCGCTCACGACGGTACGCACCTGCCTCCAAGTGGCGCGGTCCCGGCATGCAGCTTGTTCAAGGCAAAGACGGGCAGCGGTCGGCGTTGCGAACAGGCACGTTACCCGTTCACGTCTGATGAGGTCGAGCCAGCGTGTCGGATCGAATGCGGCGCTATCCAGCACCGTCGAAGCGCCAAATCGCAGCGGGAACACCAGAAGAGCACCAAGCCCGTATGTGAAACCCATTGGAGCACGGCAAGCGAAGCAGTCTTCACGCGATGGGGAGAGGATCTCGGCGGCGTAGGTGTCGGCAATGGCGAGAATATCGCTATGGGTATGCACCGTTCCCTTCTGCCGGCCCGTTGAACCCGACGTATATGCTATGAGAGCGACATCATCCTCTGCGGTGGCCACCGGCGGGCACGTCGGCTTTGCCCGCCCGACAAGTTCCTCGTAGGCCGAGCCGCCCGGCCCGCCTCCGTCAACCAGGATGCGCACGGCGGACAGCGAACCGCAAGCGTCAAGGACGCAACCAAGCTCAGGGGTCGTAATCAGGCATGCCGGCGCGGTCTCCTCCACGATCTGCGACAGTTCCCGCTCCTTCAACATCGGCACGGTCGCCACAACAACGGCGCCAATTCGTAGCGATGCAAGCCAACTCTCGACGAACTCCGGCCGATTCGGCAGATGGATCAACACCCGGCTTCCGGGACTCACCTGGAGATGCGTCAATGCGTTCGCAAGTCGGTTGACCCGCTCGGAGAGTATGCCATACGTCAGAACGCGACCGTCGAAGCGGATGGCGGGACGATCCGTGAAACCGCCCGCAAGATGCCGGTCGAGAAGCTCCACAGACGCATTGAG
Source organism: uncultured Pirellulales bacterium (assembly GCA_964354535.1). Taxonomy (GTDB): domain Bacteria; phylum Planctomycetota; class Phycisphaerae; order Sedimentisphaerales; family Anaerobacaceae; genus PLanc-01. Next base: position 17,206 of record CAYHAJ010000228.1, on the reverse strand, counting down.
GCGTGGCCCGTAGCCGAGAGCAAATCGCGATTCGCGGTTTGGCTGTTGGCGGGATTCTCCGATCGCACCATCAGGCAACGCGTCGTTCACAATCCCCATGGCCCGAACTCCCAACCGGTTCTACGCATGGAGAACTCCCCGCTCGATGACGAACTCCTCCGGCTTCATGGTGTCGAACCGCTCCCACGCGCTCGGATGGAACAACGCCCTCTTGACGGCTGACGTGAAATAGATTCCTTCCTCGGTTAACACCAGGTCGTCGCCCTCCAAGCGCGCGAGCCCCAGTTCCTCGAATACCCCGATCTGCATGCCGAACGCCGTTTGCAGCGACGTGCCCAAATGACCCGCGAAGTCCTGCCCGGACAATCGAAGGTGTTCAATGTTGCGAACGGCGTAGTTGTGGGGTCGCTCCTCCACCGGGAACACATGTCCGGCCCGCACGGGCAATTCCTTCTGCCGTAGCGCGGCGGCGTATCTCGCCAAGTCCGAATGGTTGCGATAAATGCAGTCCACCGAGTAGTTGATACAATTCGCGCCAAGCCCAATCAACGGCGCGAGTTCCGCGATCATCCGCTCGTAGCGATACTCGAACCCTGGCCGCGCGAAGTCATGCTTCGTCGTCCTCTGGAACCCGGCCTCCCGCAGCCGCACGACCGCGTAGTCATACATCCTTCGCGTCGTTTCCGTGGGGGGCAGATCGGAGCGCTGGTCATAGAAATGCGTGCCGGGATGACGCACCGACACGGGGAACACACAGACGTGCGCCGGCTTCAGGCTGAGGGTCGTGTCCATCGTGCCCCTCCATGACTGCATCGTCTGATTCAGTACGCCGCACATGAGGTCCACGTTGAAGTTGGCAAAGCCGACGGCAACCGCCCGCTCGATCAGTGCGAGGTTTTCGGCAACCGTATCCGGCCTTCCCATGTCCCGCTTGATTGCGTCGTCGAAGGTCTGGACGCCGTAACTCAACCGGTTCACGCCGGCAAGCTTCCAACCGCGCAGGAATTCGACCGACACTTCGCTGTCGGGAAAGACCTCCAGGGCAACTTCCGCACCATCCGTCAGGCTGAAAGAAGCCGTGATTGTATTCATCAGGGAAGCCATCTGCCCCGGCGAAAGAAGGGACGGAGTGCCGCCGCCAAACTGAACAGCCTCGACGGAAAGCCGTCCGGTCATCTGCGCAACCATCCGCAGTTCGTCACACAGCAGCGCAAGGTACTCGTCTATCTCGCTCATCGGGCGACCGTAGTAGGCGAGAAAGTCACAGAAGGCACACTTCTGGCGGCAGAACGGGATATGCACGTACAGACTGATCGGCCTGTTGCGATCTACCCGCGCCCAGCCCGCGCGCACATCTGAAATCGCGATCGTCCCCCAAGACCGGGCGTATGGATAGGCCAAGATAAGCATGCCGGGGTCCCGGCCCAAGTCGCGTAGGAGCCGCTGACGCAAGGCGGCCTCGTTTACCTTCGTAATGCAGCAGTTCATCATGTCTTCGTATCTCCGGCAACCGCGGCAAGGGACACAACGGCCAGCGTGCAACGCGAAACGCAGATCAGGTTGTCTTCTTCGTCCGTGATCCTCACGTCCCACACCTGAATTCGCCGGCCGATATGCAACGGCGTCGCGGTGGCCGTGACCACTCCGTCGCGCTTGGTCCGCAAGTGATTCGCGTTGATCTCCAGACCGACAACACACTCTTTCGACTGGTCAACGTGCAACATCCCGCCGACCGACGCGGCAGTCTCCGCCAGCGCCACGGACGCGCCGCCGTGCAGGAATCCCAATGATTGGAGAACCGCCGGCGCGACCTGCATACGAGCCGAGACACGGCTGAGCGTTGTCTCTTCTATCACAATACCCAACGCCGAGCGAAGATCCTTCTGAACCTGAGAAGGCCGGAACCTCATGTCGTTGCCTTCCCCGCAGCAGGTGCTCCGTCAGAAGGAAGCACTCGCTTCGCGTACTTGGGGTCTGTCAACCGAGCCATGACGCCTTCCTCCAGAGCCTCCCGGACTGCGGTGTCGTTCGTCTCCCATGCGATAATCCGGGCTGGCTTGGACCTGGGGTTCACATCAGCAGAGGCGGAACCTCCCGCTGCCACGCTATTCGCACGGGGATAGTTGAGTGATACAAACAGGATCGCGCGTTCGGACGTCAGAACCAAATGAAATGGAACCTCCTGAATCTGATCCAGAAGTACATACACTTGTTTGTTATCATCAGATGCGGTCCTCTGTCTTTCCACAATCCACTGTGCCATTTGCCGGCTCTCGCCAATTCTGGCGCTCAAGTCTCTGCGTTTGTCCCAGTGCCGACGGTAGAACTCGTCATGGGCAGAGGAATCGCCTCCTTGCCAGGACAGGCAGCCTAGAACGATGCGGACTGTGTGAAGATCAATCAGCTTGTGAAGCTCCCGCGAATAGTTGGCGAATTGATCGGGAGCAGACATGTTTCCGAACCCAGGCGCATTTGCAAAGATCACTACCTTCCCTGGCCTGTTGTCGTTTGCAGCCCGCAGCACTTCCGCTCTCAATAGCTCCGTACATCTGTCCATAAGAAGGTCATATCCTAGAATACGGCTCTGCATCTCATGCAGTTTCGAGACCGTCAAGAAGAAGCCAAGCACTGTGAGGACAGCCATCGCTACGACAAAAACGACTCCGGGAGAGGCGAAGACCTCGATCTGCGACATGCCTGGCCTAGCTATCGATACGGATAGAACTGCAAGTGCCAATACGGCTGCCAACGGAATGACGATCTTGATGTCCTTGACAATGTTCGCTGCAACATGGACTTCGGAACGATAGAAGTGATACGAGATCACAACAAGGAGAACGAAGACGGTTAGGGCGGTGTATGCGATGTAGGGCTGGAACGAGACGGGACTCTTGTATGCCCTGATTATCTGTGCCAGGAGCATGACAAAAAGGCACACAAAGACCGCTACAAGTACTATGTGCCCTAACACTCTTCGCACCGTTCCTGTATTCAATTCACTTTCCTCCCCAGTGGACAAATCGCCGCTCGGCGACTTCGACGACCTTGTTCAGAGCGTACCCTATGATCCCGACCACGAGCACCGATGCGTACATCTCGGCTGACCGGAACATGAGGTGGAAGTCGTAGATGCGCATGCCCAGTCCGGTGCGCGTGCCGATGAACATTTCGGAGACCACGACTATGATGAGAGAAAGCGAAAGCGTGATTCGCCAGCCAGCCACCAGTCCGGGCAGGACACTGGGCATGAGAACGCGGACGAAGAGGAACAGGCCCTTTGCGCCCGCCAGACGCGCACCGAGAACCCGATGTCGCGGAATGGTTCGCACCGCGTAGGCCGCCTGCACCGCATTGACCAGCGAACAAGTGAACGCGGCTACGGCTATGCGCGACATGTCGCCCAAGCCGAAGAGAAGCATTGCCAGGGGAATCAACGCGGGCGACGGCATGGAGCGGAAGAAATCGAAGATGACCTCGACGGACTCATAGAGCCGCGCCCAGACGCCGAGAGGGACGCCTATGACAACGCCCACAACGGCGGCAAGCAGGAACGCGATCCCTGTCCGATACAGCGTCGCGCCGGCATCGCGCCACAACGGGCCATCCGCGAGCAGTGCTCCCAAGGCGGACAGCACGCGCCACGGCGAGGGAAGGAAGATCGGGCGGACAAGACCAAGGCCCGTGACCGCGGCCCACAGCGCCAACAGGACCAGGGGACCGAGAGCGATCCACCATTTCCTCGTCATCGCCCCACCTCCTGCAGGAAAGTAGCCACGACCTCCCGCCGCAGATCCGAGAACTCAGCGCTCGTCAACAAGTCATGCCGCCGGGGACGTGGGAACGGCACGGCAAACCGCTTCAGCACCTTCGCCGGAATCTTGCTGAGCATGATGACCTCGTCGCTGACGTACAGTGCTTCATCCACGTCATGTGTGACGAAGAGGACCGCCGTGGAATTCGTTTTAACGATGGACTCGACAAAGTCCTGCATCCTGAATCGCGCCCGGTTGTCCAAGGCGGAAAACGGTTCATCAAGCAGCACGTTAGCCGGCTCCTGAATGAGCGTCCGCGTCAGGGCGACCGTCTGTTGCTGGCCGATACTGAGTTGGTAAGGGTAGTTTCCTCGCGGAAAGCCGACGCCGTGCTTGTCCAGAAACGCGCCCGCCCGTTCGCGTGCGATCGCTGAGGGAACGCCCATAGCGCGCAGTCCGAACGTAACGTTGTCGAGGGCGGACTCCCATGGAAGAAGTACGTCGCGGAAGTTCTGGAAGGCGTAACCCACCACGGGCGCATGAGCATGCTCGCCATTAACCGATACGTCGCCACTGTCCACGGTTTCAATCCCCGCCACGATGTTCAGTATCGTGGTCTTGCCACAGCCATTCGGCCCAAAGAGCGCCACCACCTTGCTTTCCGGGACATCCAGGTCAATGCCGTCGAGCACCGTGACCGACTCGCCGGTTTCCTTCGACCGAAAGCCTTTCTTGACGCTCTTCAGACGGATTGCCATTTCGCCTCTCGTCTCCGAAACGGACTACTTGCCGGAACTGAAGTACAACCCGGCGGTGGCGACACGCTTGGGCACGACGCCCTTCTCCGCGTACAGATCGGCCAGCTTCTGAACCGAATCGCGGTCCATGGCATCGGGACCCCAGTTTTCATAAAGGGCGACCTGCGCCACTATGTTGGAGTCCACCGGCGCGTACTTCGGGAACGTGAGCGCCGCTTCCTCTGGATGCACCTTGAGGAACTGGTGCGCCGCCGTCAGTCCCGCAACGATCCTTCCTACGGCCTTCGGTTTTTCGGCGGCCATTCGTGCCGAGACAACACTGACGGCGGTCGGGAAGGGCTTCTGGATGAACTCGTAAAGGGGATTGACCGAAATCGCGCGCGCAAGGCCCTTCGACTCCAACAACGTGCCCGTCGGCTCCAGGCAGAACAAGGCGTCCACCTGTCCGCTCTCAAGAGCTTGCGGCTGCAACGGCGGTTTCAGTTGGACGATCTCGACTTCGCGCTCGGCGTCGAAGTACCGTCCGAGGATCAACTTCAGGAAGACCACCATTTGCGAACCAGGGAAGGTCCCAACCCTCTTGCCCTTCAAGTCGGCCAACGTCTTGATAGACGAATCCGTCTTTACGACGATCCGGTGAACCTTCGTGTTTGCAGTCGCCGCCGTCATTTCTATGATGCGGAACTGGTTGGGCGTGTTTGCTTCGAGCGCCAAGGCCGCTTCAAGAGCGACAATCGCCGTTGCGTCAATCCGTCCGGCGACCAAGGCTTCCAATGCCTGATTGCTCGTCTCGAATTTGATGGGTTCGACTTGTAGCCCTTGCGCCTTGAACAAGCCCTTCTCGACGGCCACGAAGAAACTCGCGTCCGAGGTGATCGGCAGGTATCCTATGCGAACGACTTCCGCCGTTTCCGGGCCTTTTTCTCGCCGGCACGAGCAGATGAAGCTGACCACACAAAACAACCCTACGGCAAGCAGGCCAAGTGCTCTTCTTCTATCCATGATTGGTTTCTCCAACTTTACGGTTGCTCGTCCGACCCATTCGACATTTCCGTTCCGAGTCCCCTTACTCTCCGTCTCGCACGGATAGAACCCTAACAACGAGCACTGCCCTCAGCCCACTGCCCCAGTCTGTACCGAAAACGGGAGAACACACCGCTGCCACCGTTAGAATACAGACGCTGTCCACTACACACAATCGCAAGCCTGCTCAACTCCAATGATAATAGGCACCGAATCCCTCAGACGCAACAAATTCTACGGAGAGAAAAATGGTCTCTGCCGCTCGGTCCGCAGTCGCCCCGCCCCAGCAACCGCCACCTTTTCTCAAGGGGACACAGTATACCCTCCATTCTACCGGTGCCCCCATGCGGGTGACCAAGCGTGGTGAGCGGTCGCGGCTCTGGTGGGACGCCCAGATCAGGAAGGTCCGAGCGAGTCGTGAGCCTGGGTGTCTTTGTGCCATTTGCGTCCGGGCGCCAGAACGCGTCTTGAGGGCGAGCGGAGGTCACCCGGGGCCTCGCGCCTTCTGGGGCGGCAATATCCTGGCGCAACCGCTTAGGTCGACTCAGCTTCGCCAGGGGCGGGTTCGGCCTTTGAGATTGGCCAGGGTGTCGTTGAGGATCATGGTGTCCTCGGCGATTTCGAAGTCGAACATGCCGGCCAGGGTGTGGTCGGCGCCGTTCTCGAAGACGTACTTGAAGGCGTCCTTGGGGGGGATCGCGCCGGCGGCCATCACCTTGAACGCGATCCAGGGCTTGGTCACCTTCTTCATGACCTCGATCGTCTCCTGCGGATCGCGGCACCAGTAGCCGGGGTACTCGCTATAGGCCGCCTTCAACTGCTCCGGCTTCGGGCCGCTGGGGTACTTGTGATGGTGGAAGGTCTTGATGTAGAAGTCCGCCGGGATGTTGTTCTTTTCGCACTCGACGACGACCTTCAGGTCATGGGCACCGACGCCGGAGGGTACGCCGAGATCCTTGCCGATCTCGACCGCCTTGCGAACGAGATCCATTCGGCCCTTATTGACGAGGACATCGGAGCGGACGCCCCAGAGGTACAGGGCCTCGGAGCCTTCATCGACCAGCTCTCGGGCCATGTCGGCGTAGCCCTTCATATCCTCGGTGATCTCCGCGATGGGGCAGATGATCCACTGGATCTTGCCGCCGTAGCGTTGGCGATAGCGCTTCAGCATCGAGACGATCCCCGGCGGGTTGTGGATGGACAAGGTATTGATACCGTGGGCCTCCGTGAGAGCCATGGTCTCGTGGATCTTCTCTTCCGTGTTATAGTGCTGGGTGAGGTTGTAGACGTACTTGAGGTCCCGGCTGTGCGTATAGTGCGTCAGGAGGTTGCCGCCCAAGAGCATCCGGCTGACCTCCAGCTTGCCGATCTTGCCCATCGGCATCTTCGCCTTGGAATTCGGCTCGACCTTGATCGCCGATCCCTTTTGGTCGGCGGCTCGGCCCATGTTCGCCGCCAGCACGCCCCCGGCGGAGGCGGCCAGCGACTGCTTCATGAAGCTGCGACGATCTACTTGCGACGACATATTCTTCTCCTTCTTGCACAGACAAGTTCTTCAGTTTGAAGTGTCAAGTTTGAAGCGACGATAGCGTGGTTCGTCAACTTCCAACTTGAGACTTCACACTTCAAACGCGCGTCCGCACTTAGTTCAGGTCCCCGGCGGCCCAGCGGATCGAGCGGACGATCAGTTGCCGGTAGTTCGGATTGACGTACGCCTTCGAGTCGTGGCCGAGCTGGAGGAACACGATCCGGTTGTCGGTGGAGGGCCGCGTCCAGCAGATCGTCGTGTCGCTCTTGGGGTGGTCGGTCGTCAGCAGGACGTGATTGTCCTTCGCGAACCAGTTGCCCTTGTACGTCTCATCGTGGATCGTAAAGTCGCTCAGACCCCGGGTGATCGGGTGCTCCCGGTCGGCGATCTTGACGTTCATGTCCATATCGTGGTCATAGGTGCCCGTGGCGAACTGCTTGCCCTCGATCTGCTGGGGTTTCAGGGGATACCGGGCCCCGATGATCTGGCGGTACGCCTCGGAGGTGTTGAACGCACCCTCGGCATGGTGCAGCGCGACCAGCCCGACCCCCGCCTTCAGGAGGTCCTGGAAATTCTTCTCCCGCTTGGGCGAGAGGTTCTGGCTCATATTGTACAGCACGATGACGTCGTAGTCCCAATTGCTGATGTCTTCGAATCGCTCGCTGTGGTCCTTCTGGGCAGCCTCGACGTATTGGATGTCCTTATACCCCTGGAACAGGGCGAAGAAGGGGTCATGCTCGAAGCCGTGCCCGCCCGTGACGACCACGACCTTGATCAGGTCCAGCGGCTTGATCGCGATGTTCTTGAAGTAGACCAGACTCTTGGGATCATGGCCCTGGATGGCGATGGTGCCCTGCCCGATCTTGCGTCCGGCCATTCCCTTCGGCGGCACGTAGTTGTCCTGCTCAGTCCAGTCTACGGCGGTCTTGCCGTCGATCTTGATGACGACGTGCTTGCCCTCGACTTTGATGTAGTAGTTGAACCACTCATTGTCCTTGGAGGGCGCGTTATCCATCACGTCTTGGACGTTGTAGAGGCCGCCGGTCTTCTTGCGATCACTGTGGGTCGTATTGACCTGGCATTCGAAGCCCTGGTCCGGCCAGTTGTCCGGCTGGAACGCCGTGTGGAAGTAGATGCCCGAGTTGCTGCCTTTCGTCGTCATGACATCGGCCCGAAACTCAAAGTTCTTGAAGTTGTGCCGGCGGACCGGGCCATTGTAATAAAGGTGGCTGCGGAGACCGTTCACCACGAGTTGGCCGTCTTTGACCGTGAACGAGCCCGGTTTCTCGCTGGCTTTCCAGCCGTTGAGGCTCTTGCCGTCAAATAGGGAAATCCAGCCCTCGTCTTTGTTGCTCTGAGCCGTACCGCAGGCGGCGAACGCCGTGCACACAACCAGCAGAATCGCGGTTCTCTTGATCATCTCATTTTCTCCTCAACCATTGTCGTGAGGTGGGCTGTGCCCACCAATCATTTCTTGTCCCATGTCTGTAGGGCAACCCCCTGTGGTTGCCCCGCCCAGGGCAGGCACGGGGGCCTGCCCCTACAGTTGCCAGGGGCTCCGCATCGCCCGGACCAGCCGGCGGTTGGCGGCGTCGTTGTTGACGAACTGTTCCTTCGCCGGGTCCCAGCGCAGCTTCTGCTCGGTCCGAATCGCGATGTCGCTGATCTGGCACAGCGCATCGGCCTGCACCGCCACGTCGATGGGGCAGATCGTGTCTTGGCGGCTGCGGACGCAATCGAGCAGGTTTCGTGCGTGGTTATTGCTCACATACAATGTGGAATCGTTCGGGCCCCACCGGATATCAAGCAGCTCTTTCGGGTGAGCATTGATCCCGGCGCGGTCCACGTGGACCCAACCGTCGGTGCCTTCGAAGGCGGTGCCGTGATCGGTGGTTCGGCCGTAACGCTTCTTCCACTGCTCCGGGAAGGGAGCACCCGTGAAGTTCATCGTGATCCCATTGTCGAACTTGCAGGTGACGTTCCAGTTCATGGCGGTGTCGCACACGCCGTTGGGATCGGGCCACTGGCCCTTGCCCTCGATCTCGAGCGGGCCCGGGAGCTTGTCCCCAAGTCCCCACAAGGCGATATCGAGTGGATGGACGCCCCAGCCGGCGACAAAGCCGAGGGCATAGTCCGAGATGAACCACCACCACGAATTGGACTCGCGGCCTGGTGTGTAGGCATGGTACGGCGCCGGTCCCAGCCACCTATCGTAGTCGATCCAAGCCGGCGGCTGAGTCGGGTTGCGCGGCCCGCCGGAAGAACTGCCGGGCGACCAGACATTGATCGTTTTGAGTTCCCCGATCCGCTTATTCTTCACCAGCTCGCACGCGAACCGGAAATTCCGCTCGGACCGCTGCTGCGTCCCGAACTGGAACCGCGTGCCGTACTGCCGGCAGGCCGCCCGCAGCGCCTGATCCTCGGCCAGACTCAGCCCCATCGGCTTCTCGACGTAGATGTCCTTGCGCGCCCGAGCCGCCTCCAGGGCTACGAGAACGTGCCAGTGATCGCACGTCGCGATGGAGACGACGTCGATGTCCTTCCGAGCGATCAGCTCGCGGTAGTCTGTATACGCGGCACAATCCTGGTTCTTGTAGAAGTCATTGACCAGTTTCTGCGTGGCCGCGCGGACGGGGGCCTTGAGATCGCAAATCGCAACGACCCGGCAATCCTTCTGGGCCAGGAAGTTCCGCATGTCATGGGTGCCCTGGGGCCCCGTGCCGACACAGCCAACGGTGATCCGCTCGCTGGCTGCGACAGCCCCCGATTTGCCCAGAGCCGTCGCGCTGACAACATACGGCAATCCGATCGCACCCAGAGCGACCCCGGTGGTTGTCTTCAGAAAGCTTCGACGTGTGACCTTCGTGTGAACCATGACGTTTTTCTCCTCACAGACCCGAACTCAGCCGTCAGAACAGACGTTCTCACCCCCAAAGTCTACCCCGCCCTCGCCACGTGGTCAAATCAAAAGAAATCCACCCTCGGGGGGGTGTGGCCATAGATGTTTCTGGGGGTGCCCATTGCTTTGTTCGGCATGCCATGCTATCTTCGTTCGCGTAGGCGAAATCCGGGAGTCTCCGGGCCACAACGACGTGGTGAGGATCGTAACGATGGTCTTTCCGTCGGCGTCTTATGCGGCACTTGAGGCGGTGTTCCAGGTGGTATCCGAGTAGACATCATTGGCTTCGGTGAAACACATGAGAAAGACGAAGCACGAACTTTCAGACAACAACAGAACTCTCTTGGTTCTTGGCGCAGGAGCCTCTATCGGGGCTGCGAAATACCCCATCGAAAGCAGTTACCGCCAACGAATCAGCAAGATGCCCTCGGGCAACAACTTCTTCCATGATCTATTCTTCCTGGGCAGAATTGACACACGCGGCGCGGAATACGTGAACTCGCTTGGGCTCACGATGGAAGGCGTCAACGACCTCATTGTTCGCGCATGGGCATTGAAGAACAACACGAAGCACTTCGACCCAGAGGAATGGAGACAGATCAACCTCGAAGAAGTTTTCACCTTCCTTGATATTGGAGAGAGGATGTATCCACAGGGGACTGACTACCAGCGAGGATTCAAGGAACTCAAGCTTCAACTTGAGGAATTCATCACGATGTTCCTGAGCGTCAAGTCCGAGGGGTTTCATTGTGAACACCTTATGGAGATCGTCCATGCGTTGCAGCCAACAGACAGCATTGTTTCCTTCAACTGGGACACAATTGCCGACTTCACACTCTACCGATACGGAGGACCTCTCTACGTTGGCTACCGCGACCTGATGACGGCCGATCCGTTACGTGTCTCAAGCTTTGTCCACCGCGGGGTTCTCCTCAAACTTCACGGATCGCTGAATTGGTTCGTCTGTCCTAATCCTCAATGCACACTGCACGGCAAGGTTAGACTGGCCGTGCGAGATGAGAAGCTCTTACGCCTGTTGGAGATGCACAAATGCCCTATGTGTGGGAATGAAGGGAAACCATTCATTGTGCCGCCCACGTCACAGAAGTTTATCAGACACGGGACGGTTCTACACAAACTCTGGCTGCTTGCGCGCGAGCAACTCCAGTATTGTCGGAGGATTATCTTCATCGGCTACTCATTTCCGACCACCGACTTCTACTCGGAGTGGCTGTTCCGGCAGATATACTTTATCGAAGGGAGACTTCCCGAAATCGTGGTTGTCAACCCAGAGATCATGAAGACCAGGAGTGAGGTCTCGCAACGATATCAGACAATCTTCCGTGGGTGCCCGATCCACAAGTTCTCTACACTGAAGGCGTTTCGACGCGAAGGACTTGGCCTTCTGAAAACTGGAAGCAAGGAGCTGACAACTCGCTCGAATGCTACAACTTGCCCTACAAACGGAGCAAGTTGACTTTCAGCGCGGATGTTAGACCCGCGCTGAGGAGTGAGGACAGTATGAGCAAAACCAAGAAGAACGCCGAACGCGAACGTCGCATCGAGATGGAAATCGTTGTTGATGCCCATGATGACGAAGAGCCGGCGATGGGCTGGTATTACTATCTCGAAGAGAAGCTGCAATTCCCGTTTACCGCCACGTGTGTCGCCGAGAGGGCTATCTCGCCTTTGCACAAAGGCGATGAGGTCGAGATTCTGGGCCTGGCTCCCGAAAAGGAATGTCAACACGAGATGTTCGTCATGATGCGGTGGGAAAGGCGAGGTCTTGCGGTTCCTCTGTCGCAAGTGAAGCCGATCAGCGAGACGGAGGAGGACACAAAAGAAGCCGTCGCAGACTGGCATTACTGGGTTGCCCAGGGAAATCTGTTGTAGCTGGAGGTTCGCCCGTATCGTCAGTCATTTGGAGGGCCTTGACAGACTGTACTGTATATTGTACACTTATGTACAGTTTTTGATTAGGAGGTCTGCCCGTGAAGACGGTAACGTTTACAGAGTTTCGAAAGCACGCGTCCGGGGTGCTCTCCGATGTCGAGAAGGGGGAGAGCTTCCTCGTGCTGCGCCATGGCAAGCCCATCGCGGAAATCTCTCCGCCCTCCACGGAACGCGCCGCGAAGCCCTCGTGGAAACGGCCCAGGCCGCGCTTGACCATCAAAGGGGCCAGCTTGTCGGCCACGATTCTGGAGGAGCGCGGGCGTGAAGACGCTTTTTGACACCTCCGCTTTCGTGAAGCGATACATCGAGGAATCAGGGAGCCGAGTGGTGGAGGCACTGTGTATCGAAGCCACGGAGCTTGCCTTGAGCGTTGTCTGTATTCCGGAGATCCTCTCCGCCCTCAATCGGCGTGTGCGCGAACGGGATCTTTCGCACGAGCAATACGAAAAGGCAAAAGAGGACCTGTTTGAAGACATTCGCGACGCCGAGATCGTCAGTCTTACTCCGGACGTTATCTTGACCTGCACAACCATTCTGGAAGCCAGTCCCGTACGTGCGATGGATGCCCTGCACATTGCCTGTGCAGTTCAATGGGGGGCTGAGTTGTTCGTATCGGCGGACAAGCGGCAGGTCTCTGCGGCGAAAAAGGCGGGTCTGCAGACGAGATTCGTTTAGAGCAGATATCTGTTGAACAAGGAAGCGATATGAACCGAGAGCAGATTCTGGAGTTCTTGAACGCGAATCCGCTGTGTTGTCTGGCGACTTGCGAGGGGAAGCAGCCACGGGTGCGCGGGATGATGATATACCGGGCCGATGCGTCGGGGCTGATCTTCCATACGGGCAAGTTCAAGACGCTTTTCAAACAACTGCTGGCGAATCAGCGCGTGGAAGTGTGCTTCAACCGCCAGGACACACAGGTGCGGGTCGCCGGCGTGGCCGAGATCGTGGAGGACTTGGGTCTCAAGAAGGAGATCGTGGAGGCTCGGCCTTTCCTGAAACCCTGGGTCGAGGAGCACGGGTATGACCTGCTGGTGGTCTTCCGAGTGACGCAGTGCCGGGCCGCCGTGTGGACCATGGCGACGAACTTCGAGCCGACGCGTGATCAGGAGTTGTAGACGGATGGCCTCCGCCAAGGGTGCCGGACGCCCCGACAGCGGGGTTTCTGCCGTTTCTCTCTTGCCGGGCCGCCCGTTGCCGGCTATCATGCTGGCTGTGCTTGTACGCGTGACGACAGGGCCGGCCCGGGCCCTGAAATGTTGGGAGGGGGGACGAGGACCGGTGCGGTCCTGCCGGTCCCGTGTGCGGTCGCCCGAGGCGAACCGGAGGCGACGCGGACGGCAACACGTGTTCTGAGAGGATCGCTCGTTTCTTTTCGCGGCTCCTCGGCGAGCGGGGGAGATCCGGGCGACGGGAGGTGAACGGATGGATGCACCGACACTGAGGGATTTCCACGATCTGATAGATTGGGTGCGGGGGACCGAGGAGCGGGCCGGTCGCCTGTATCGGGCCTGTGCCACGATGTGTGCCGACGATGCCCCCTTGGCCCGTTTCCTGAACACCCTGGCGGACGAGGAGAGTTCCCACGCCGGGTACGTGGCGGCCGCCGGCGAGCGGCTGAGCGACCTCCAGGACCGGCCGCCGCTGGACATCGTGCTGGACGAGGCGTCCCGCCGCGGCGTCGAGAGTCTCCTGGCGCGGTTCGAGCATCTCCTGGACCGGCCCCATATCTCCAAGAAAGACGTACTAGAGTATATCGCCCGGCTGGAGGCTTCGGAGTGGAATCCGCTCTTCCTGTACTTCGCGGAAGAATATCGCCGGACCGGGCGCGAGGGAGAACGGGTCGTGCAGGAGATTCAGATGCATCTGCAGCGCATCCAGGACTTCCTCGACGCCCAGACACACGATCTGAGACCTTCCGTCAACGTGGCGACGTTGCCGCACATCAGTGAGCCCCGGTTCCTGGTGGTGGACGACTCCGCGCCGTTGCGCCGGTTGCTGGCCGCCCTGCTCCGGCGGCGGGGCGCGGTGGATACGGCGGCGGACGGCCGCGAGGGCCTCGATCGCCTCAAGGACCATTTCCACGACGTGATCATCTCCGATGTTCAGATGCCGGGCATGGACGGCGTGGAGTTCTACCGCCGGGCGGTCCAGTACGACGCCGGGCTGCAGAGGCGATTCGTGTTCTGCACCGCCGCCCGGACGCCCGAACTCGAAGACTGCGCGAAAAAGAACCGCCTGCGCCTGCTTTCGAAGCCTTTCGGATTGGACGAATTCTATGAGGCCATCGGGGGAATCGTGAGAACCGCGCCGAAGCAGCCCGCGGCGGGCCGACCCCGGTCACGACGCAGGCCGGCGGACACGGACAGCGTTCCACCGGACCTCTCCTGACGGCACCCCGCGCGGACGCTGGCGACGAACGTCGAACCGACTCTATACCCGAAGTTGCAGTAGGGGGGCTGAAGTACGCTCATTCATCCGGATGCGGGATGAGCGTGTTCCTGTAGCTGAATGCACCGAAGCATGCGAACCTCAGAACGGCAGTCGGCGTTGATTGTCAGACTCCTTGATCGAGATTCCCTGCCACAACTTTGCCGCCACTTTGCTGCGAGAGCAAAAGATGAGGATATACAGCGGGTGGCCCTTCATGTTGATCCGCTGGTATTCGAATTCGGAGTAGCCAAGCGAACGAATCTGATCGACGTACAGATTGCGCAAGGCCTCCGCATGTCGCTCCGTCGGTGCAATGTCGAGGAGCGACCTCCAGTTGGCTCCTGCACCGAGGCAGCGGTCAAGATTGGAGTTCGGGTCTTGCAGATAGTGCATTTCTCGATTTCTCAGGGCATCAATATGGTCCGGGAAGAAGATGATCAGATCTGCGCGGATATCGGAGAGCTTCCGGAGGGTCTCGAATTCAAGATGAAGACCATAAGGGTCTAAGAACGCCAGCGACAGCGCGTTCTTCGTTGGTACCCGCTGCACGATCTCGTCTATGCGTTTGTTGGCGTCGCCACAAAGGATTTGCGAATTTGGCCTGACCTGAGATATACGCGTCGCGAGTGCCTTGTATTTGACCCGACTTCTCTCACACAGGTGAAGCTGTGCGAAAGGAAAGCGTGTTCGCGCTGCAAGCATGGGCGAACCCCACTCCAACACCTTCGATTCCTCGAGTCGCTCAATTCCTGCACCGGCAAATAGATCGACGTGGTGCAGGCCGCCCCATTTCTCGCGCATCGACGTGGTAAAGGCATCGATGTATCTTGCGAGATAGTAGTGTTTGTCGCTCGACCACTGGCCGACAGTAGGAATGTACTGGCCGTCATCCACAGGCTGCGCTGATTCCGGCATGGTCCGATTCCCTCCGCATTGTAGCTTGGGGCTTCTCGTCCCAGGTTCGTTCCTCCAACACGCGGCCATTCGCCTTCTTGTTGACGCCGCCCCATTGTTTGAAGAAGAAGGGGATCCTCTCCGCCAAGCAACGATCACGAATGCCTGTGACCCATTCAGGCCGCATGGGACGCGCGCCGGGGCCGGACTCGCCGCCGACAATGGCCCAGGCAATGCCATCCAGGTTGACGTGCGATATGGGGCCCATCAGCGGCTCAAATGAAATGAACTTCACCGCCGCACCGGTTCGCTTGAGGTCCTCGATTCGGAAAGCGTAATCGGCGTTCTCAACGGTCACGCCCATCCAGACGTTGTCGGGCCAGGGGAGTTGCGCGCTGAGTTGGGCGAGTCGCTCGGAGCGTTTCGTCAAGACCTGAAAGCAATGCTGCGGTGCCCGCCGCATCACGTCAAAGACTTCCTGGATGAAGTCGAGCGGGACGTCCTTGTGGAACAGGTCGCTCATTGAATTGACGAAGATCATTCGCGGCTGCCGCCAATGCAGTGGCAGATCGAGCATGTGAGGGTGGAGCGTGAGCCGAAAGCCTTTGCGATAATTAGGTTGACCCATCGCGCGGAGACGCTTCGCCATGCGCTCCGCGTAGCAATTCAGGCACCCCGGACTGACCTTCGTGCAGCCGGTCACCGGGTTCCATGTGCATTCGGTCCATTCGATCTTTGTGTTCGCAGCCATCCGCCGAGCCTTGGGACTTTCGTCCAACTGTAACGGAAGACGGTTGCAGAATCAACTATGTGCTCATTTCCGAGCATCTGCCACCAGTTCCTGTGGCTGGCACTGGCTTTCGACCCCCAGCTTGTGCAGGATCGCCATCATGGGGCACCAGTTGGTGAAGGCGGATTGCAGCAGGTTGAGGCCAACGAAACCCGTGAACAGCAGCCAATACGGGGAATGGTAGTGCGCGAGCAGGACACTCAGGAAAACGAAGAAGCCCGCAATTCCTCGCAAGTATCTTTCAACCATTGCACTCTGTCTCCAAGTATTCGACTGCCCGGTCCACGTGCCGGGCGGTGGAATGACTACGTCCGCACCAACGTGCCGGTTCGACAGGGCGACGATCTGGGATGTGTCAGTCCGGCTCAAGCCTTATTGGCGGACTTGCTCGTCACGTAGATCACCTGCTCGGCAAAGAGGTTGGGGCCGAAGCGGACCGGGCTGGGACTGGTTTTCACCAGGGGGATTCTGCGCTCGATCGTCACGCCGAGTTTGTGGCAGAATTCCTCGAAATCCCGCAGGGACAGGCAGTGGATATTCGGCGAGTTGTGCCAGCGGAAGGGAAGCTGGCGCGTGACGGGGGCCCGGCCGGCCAGGAGCAGTTGCAGCCGGCAACGCCAATGGGCGAAGTTCGGGAAGCTGACGATCACCTTGCGGCCCACCCGCAGCAACTCCTGGAAGACCCGCTGCGGGTCCTTGATCGTCTGCACCGTCTGCGACAGGATGACGTAGTCGAAGCTTTTGCCGCTATAGCTGCCCAGTCCGCGCTCGACATCCCACTGGATGATGGCAATGCCGCGTCCGATACAGCCTACCACGAGATCCTGGTCCAGCTCGATACCCTTGCCCTCGATCTTCCGGTCGGCGGTCAGCTTGATCAGGAGCGCGCCGTCGCCGCAGCCGACGTCCAGGACCCGGCTACCCGGCTCGATCAGCGATTCGATCAGCTCGTAATCGACACGGGCCCGCTGGGCCTGCTCGAAGCGGGAGAAGGGGCGTCTCCCCCGATGCGGGTGTGGCGCCTCCTCCGTGGCGAGGGCATCTTGCCCTTGTTCTTTCGTGGCGAGGGCATCTTGCCCTTGTTCTTTCGTGGCGAGGGCATCTTGCCCTTGTTCTTTCGTGGCGAGGGCATCTTGCCCTTGTTCTTCGGACGCGACCGGCACATCATGGCCCGGCACA